>JBDHWF010000068.1:0-21901 GCA_039810045.1 Chloroflexia bacterium | reverse complement strand
GACCATTGCGCGGCGACTCGTTGAAGCCCACGGCGGGACGATCACCGCCACCAGCACCCCAGGCGTTGGCAGTTGCTTTACCTTTACCTTACCTGTGGTGCCCACCGCTCACCCCGTCGAAAACACTCCCGCCATCGCCTTCAATCGCCCGGTAGGTGAACAATAGATTCCTGGCTGATCAGCCAGGAGCAAATGGCCCAACTGGACGTTGTCACACCCTCGCAAAAACGCTATCGTATCCTCACCACCACACGCCTGTTCGTCTAGCAGGCCAGTTGGCCGGAAACAACAGCAGCGAGTGAGGGAAGATGACGGAGAGTGTGCTCGACGCAGAGCCGCAGCTAACGAACGCAGACACGGAAGCCGAGCAGTCAATACCACCAGATACGCCGCGCTTTGGCTTCGGTCTCACCGCAAACACCATCCTTTTCTACACCCTGATCAAAGGCCTGCAACTCACACTTTACGGCCTGATCTTCCCACTCTACGCCTATAGCCTCGGCTACAACCAGGAAGCGATCGGTCGCCTCAACGCGACTGGGGCGCTGATGGTCTTCGTCTGTGGCGTGCCATTGGGGATGTTGGCCGACCGCGTTGGTCGCGCCCGCCTGCTGGTGATCAGTGCGATCCTCGCGCCAATCAGTCTCTTCGGGGTGGGCTTCGCCCAAACGCTGCCCACCCTCGTCTTCTGGATGTTGCTCCAAAATGGCCTATCGGTCGTCTACTGGAGCGCAACCAGTCCCCTCCTGATCGGCGCAGTTCCCGCAGAGCAACGTGTGCGCGTCTTTTCGATTAATTCGTTCTTTCTCTGGGGGCTAGGGGCCTTGGGCAGCACCATTGGCGGGTTTGTCGCGGCCAGTGCTGCCAATGTGCTGGGAGTCAGCGCCGATAGCACCGAACCGCTGCGAATTGCGATGGCCACGGCGGGGGTTTTGGGAATCATTGGGGTTATCCCTCTCTGGCGGATTCGCAATGTTGAGTCAGCGGGCGACCGCGCTACTGGGAAAGTATCGCTACAGCGCAGCGATTATGCGCTCTTTGTCCGGCTGCTCGTTCCCGATATTCTCGCCGCTTGCGGGGCTGGGGCCTTGATTGGTTTCCTCCCACTATTCTTCGCCTTACGCTTCGGGGTTGAGCCGCGCCCGCTCGGGCTGATCTTCACCTTGATCGGCGTATTGAGCGGAATAGCCGCCCTTTCTGCGCCATTGATCGTGCGCCGGTTGGGCAATCTACGGGCGATCAGCGGGATGTTTCTGGGTTGTGCGCTGGCGATTGGCTGCCTGGTTACCATGCCGTTGCTCGCTGGGGCGGTCGTCTTTGAAGCGATACGTTCTGGGCTGCGCGGCTCAATCGACCCAATCTATACACCCTACGCAATCAGTCGGGTCGCGCCCGAACGGCGCGGTACCCTGGCGGGACTCTACAATGTCACCTACGCCACAGGCTTTTCCCTCGGCCCCCTGATCAGCGGCTGGGTACAGGAACACCACGGCTTCAACCTCGCCTTCTTGCTCGGCGCAGGGTGTTATATCGCCGCGTCTCTGGCGATCTTCCTCCTCTGGCGCAATCTGCCAGAGGAAGCCCCGGCCACCCAAGGAGCCGCGGCGTGAGCCAGCCAATCAGCATTGGCCTGAATTACCGCGATTTTCCTGAGAACTGGCGACCCGCCCTCACCGAGATCGCCTTTGCCCAGACGCATGGGTTTACGGCACTGCAATTTCATGGGCAGGAAGAGGGGCTGACCGCTGCGCACCTCGGCGCACCATTCGCCACAGTGGGCCACGCGCTGGCCGCCGCCCAGATCATCCCCACCATGGAGCTTATCGTGCGCGTCGATCAGGCGGGGCAAACGGCCTCCGGCCTCACCCCGCTCGCCGTCCTGACCCACAACCTGCCTGCAATCACGGCCCTCGGCTGCACTCACGTTCACTGGCACCTTGTCCCACGCGATGACGCACCTGATGCGGTATGGATTGCGCTAGAACAGCTGCTGGTGCCACAATTCAGCGCGGCGGTCACACTGGCGCGGGAGCATGGCTTTCGCTTCGGCATCGAGCATAACGAGCCAGTGATCCCGCTCCTGCCCACGCCTGATCGCTGCGCCGCGATCCTGGCCACCGTGCCAGATCTCGGTCTGCTCTGGGACATGAACCACACCACGCCAGACCAACTTGCTGGCTACCTAGCGCTCACGCCAGCAATGATCGCACTGCATATCGCCGATACCCCACTCCCTACCGTTAACCACCATCTGCCAGTGGGACTGGGCAATATCGACTTCGCTGCCTACTTCGCCGCCCTGCGGCATTGGGGGTTTCGCGGCCCTGCCACGTTGGAAATCGGCGGACTGCCGCAATCTGGCGGCTATGGCCGCGATACCGATGATGCGCTGATCGCGTCGCTGCACCGCTGTTGGGCCGCGCTGCAACAGGATGCGACCAGCAGTCTTCCCGGTAATGACTGATTGCGCCTGATACTCCCCGATTACCAGGGTGAGCAGAGAGATTGGAGTTGCTGGGCCACAGCAGGATCAAGCATCCCGGCCTGCTGCCCCTCTGCCAGCAAGGCGTCAATCACGACCTGCAACGCCGCCAGGATCGGCGCACGCGCCAACGTCGGCACCAACGAGGCACACAGGCGTTCCCGCAACGCAGGTGGCAAGGCATCAACACCACGTCCGTGGGCGGTGGGCAACTGCAAACGCAGACAGGTCAGACTGAATACCTCGTCGCGGGCGGTATTCAGCCAATACAACGCCTGCCAGAGGCGTTCGCGCTCAACCGCGATCCGCGCGCGGAGGACGTGATGCACGGCGTAGCCGCAGTGTACGACGGCGGTTGGCGCTTGCGGCCAGGGTTTCTCAACCGCTTCGCCAAAGAGCAGGTGGAAATGCGGGCCAGTGGCCCCAAATTGTGCGATGGGGGCAACCGAGAGATCAACCTGCAAACAGCCCGGAAAGAGGAAAACCCGATAGAGCGCCGCCCCGCTGGGCAGGTCAAAGAGCGGCACCGCCTGCCTGGTCGCCCCCAAGGCAGCCGCCCAGTCATCAAGGATAGCCTCGTTAGTCGTGCCAGCGGCGACACCAAAGGTCAGATCAAGGTCCGACCAGCGATCACCATCGCCCCCAGCGGTTGAGCCGATCACCGCACCAGCAACAATCCGCTGATCCTGGCGCGCCAACGCCAGAATCTCGTCACGGATCTGTGTGCGCTCAGCAACGGTGAAAACCATCGCACCTCTCCTGTAGGGCGCGCAGTGCGCTTGACGCAACGTTTTACCCCAATCGACAGCGGCATAGCAACCAGGGTATACCGCCATCGCCAGCAACAGGCAAGCCACCTTCCTGCTCAATTGATACCAGGAAAGTGGCCCATGTGTTGTTCCTAACAGAAATGCTCACGGAACAGGCAAGGACTAATGGGAAACTCAGCGAGTAAAAGCGATCCTGCGTGTAGCGATCAGCTAGCGAGAAGGGCTGATCTCGCCCTCGGTCAGGCGGGCGATCATCGTCTCTTGCCCTTCGGCAATGAACGTTTTCAGTTGGTCTGGGCTGTTCGTCATGAAGTCACCTCGACCCCGATTCGCCACCCGCACCGCCATCTGGAATGGGAAGCCAATCGCCCGTTGCTTCAACCGCCACCACTGATACAGGTCGTCGATCGCTCCCAGCGCGGTCGTTTCAATCCGCACCAGGCCCACCGCAGCCCCAGCATCCCAGGTCAGTGTTTCCTCGTAGGGAATCTGAATATCGTGGTTGGCAGACATCACGGCGACCGCCTCGCCCAAATAGACTGGCGGCGTTTCGAGATCAAAGAGATAGCGCGTCGCTGACATCGTTTCCGTCTCCCCCATTACCATGCTTCCCTACGGGAGTTCTGCCCGCTCCTCGAGCGCAGCGCGACCAATCAGACGTATGATACCGCATGATGCCGCAGAATGGTGTAACGATAAAGGAGCAACCTGCGATGGAGTCGCAATTTCGGCTCACAAATGACGAACTCGACCTCTCAGGTTTCCTCACCGCAGTCGCCACTGCCGAGCCTTTGCCCGCTGGCGTGGCAGTCGCTGCACTCACTGCCGCCCTCGCCGCGGCGCTGGCAGAGATGGGGGCGGGATTACTGCTGAAAGGCAACCATCCCGAAGCTGCCGCCTTACAGCGTGTGCGTAGCGAAGCAGCCACCTGGCGGGCCGCCCTACTCCGCGCAATTACCGAAGATAGCGACGCCTATCGCGCCTATATCGCTGCCCGCGCACTCCCCCGCGAAACCGCCGCGATGCGCCGCACCAGGGAACAGGCGCTCAATCGCACCCGCCTCGCTACCGCGCTGACACCGCTTCAGATCGCGGGAATGGCCTACGACATTCTGGGCTTCCTCACGACAATCGCTACCCACACTCGCCCCGCCCTGCGCTCCGATATCGCCACCGCCGCGATTCTGGCCGAAGCCGCCACCCGCGCCACAGCAGTGGCAATCCGCACCAATCTGCGCGATCATTCTGACCAGACCGAAGCGGCAGACCTGCTGGCACAGGCCGACCGCCTGACTGCCCGCGCCGCCACTGCCTGCAACCAACTCGTCGCCCTGACGTACTGAGAAGGAGGATTGATGACCGCCGAGATCACCCAAGAAACTCGCCCTTATGGCCTCTGGCCCAGCCCACTCACCCCGCAAACAATGGCCGGAATCCGCCTCAGTGATGCTGCCTGGGATAGTGACGGCCAGACGCTCGTCTGGCTCGAAGGGCGCGGCGACCAAGGCGTACTGGTCGCACAAACGGGCCAGGATGCCCCACGCGACCTTACGGTGGGCCAATCAGTGCGCGCCCGCGTTGGCTACGGTGGCGGCGATTTCACCGTTGGCAATGGTTATGTCTACTTTGTCGATGGTGCCTCTGGTCGCCTCTTGCGGCAACCGCTCAGTGCGGGGCCAGCCGTACCGATTACCCCCGCGTTCGGCCATGCCGCCAGTCCCACCCTTTCGCCCGATGGTCGTTGGCTGCTCTATGTCCACTCCGACGACCAGCAGACCGACCGCCTCGCGCTGGTCGATGTAGCCGGAGCGCAATGGCCGCGCATCGTGGCGAGTGGAGCCGACTTCTATATGCAACCCTGCTGGCGGCCCGATGGGCAGCAGGTCGCCTGGGTGCAGTGGGATCATCCACAAATGCCCTGGGATGGCACACAGCTCTATCTGGCAAACGTCCAACCGCCAACCAACGAGAACGATTTACCGAGCCTGACCGACGCCAGGGCGATCACGGGGAGTGTCGAGACGGCGATCTTCCAACCGGCGTTCGCGCCCGACAGCCGCTCACTGGTCTACATCTCCAATGAGTCGGGTTGGGAAAACCTCTACAGCTATGATCTCGCCAGCAAGTCCAGTCGTGCCCTGACGCATGACAGCGTTGACCTGGGCCAAAATGCCTGGAGTCAGGGGATGCGGGCGTTCGCCTTCACCAGCAACGGCGATAGCCTCCTGTGCCTTCGTAATGAAGGCGGTTTCCGGCGGCCCTGGCGGTACGATTTCGCTACGCAGCAAGCGCACGCACTGCCACTGCTCAGCAGCTACGATTGGCTGGAACAGCCAACGATTGCCCCGCAGAGCGGCGAACTGGCCGTCATCGCCTCTGGAGCCACAATTCCACCGCGCCTTGTCACCGTCAACCTCGCCACTGCTGCCGAGCGTGTGCGGGCGCGGAGCAGTAGCGAAGTGGTTCCGGCTGCCGCCCTCTCTATCCCCCGCCCGGTCAGTTGGACCGCCGACGATGGCGCGACGGCGTATGGCCTCTACTATCCACCAGCCAGCACCACCTACACTAGCAGCGGCCTGCCGCCAGCAATTGTCCGAGTCCACGGTGGCCCAACCGGGGGAAGCAACGCCTCGTACAACGCCAACGCCCAGTTTTTCGCCACGCGGGGCTACGCTGTCCTGGAAGTGAATCATCGGGGCAGTGTCGGCTACGGACGCGACTTCATGCACGCCCTGCGCGAACAATGGGGCGTCTACGACGTGGCAGACACGGTGGCAGGGGCGAATTTCCTGAGACAGGAAGGCTTAGCCGATCCCAAGCGGATCGTGATTATGGGCGGCAGTGCAGGCGGCTACACGGTACTGCAAACGCTCGTCACCCATCCAGGGCAGTTCAAGGCAGGGCTTTGCCTCTATGGGGTTGCGAACCTGTTCACCCTCGCCGCCGATACCCACAAATTTGAGGCCCGTTATCTGGACTCCCTGATCGGCCCATTGCCCGAAACGACCGACCGCTACCGTGATCGCTCCCCGATCTACAAAGCCGACCAGATCAGTGATCCCGTGGCGATCTTCCAGGGTGCGGTCGATACGGTCGTGCCACCAGCGCAATCGGAGGTGATCGTCGCTGCCCTCCGCCGCCGTGGCATCCCCCACGAATATCATCTCTACGAAGGCGAGGGGCACGGCTGGCGCAAGCGCGAGACGATCGCCGCCTTCTGGGCTGCCGTGGAACGGTTCTTACAGGAGTATGTCATCTTTGGCTAACGATAATGGCGCAGCACCCCCGATTACCATCCGTGATCTTCTGCTGGCCGCGCGGCAACTCTCGCCCCACGTTCGCCGCACACCAACGGTGCGCGCCGCCGCCCTCTCTGCCGCGCTCGGTCAGGAGATCTGGCTGAAGTTGGAGTCCCAGCAAGCGACTGGCTCATTCAAGCTGCGTGGCGCGCTCAATTGTCTGCTAAACCTGTCGCCAGCGGCGAAAGTGGCTGGCGTCCTGACCTGTTCAGCCGGAAACCACGGCCTGGGGGTCGCTGCTGCGGCCCAGATTACGGGAGTCGCCGCAACGATTGTGGTACCGCGCACTGCCTCGCCCGCAAAGATTACGGCCTTACGCCAAACTGGTGTTGACTTGCTTCTCTGTGGCGATGACTACGACGCAGCTGAGGCGCAAGCCCCACTGCTTGCCCACGAGCGCGGGCTTACCTTCATCTCGCCCTACAACGACCCTGCCGTGATCGCTGGCGCGGGCACGGTCGCGCTGGAAGCACTCAGCGACCTGCCCGAAGTCGGCACCATTGTCGTGCCCGTTGGCGGCGGTGGCCTCGCCGCTGGAGTGGGGATCGCCGCCCGCACGCTCCTCCCAACAGCGCGCCTGCTTGGAGTGCAGGCGGCAGCCTCAGCAGCGATGGCGTCCTCGTTCGCGGCAGGCAAACAGGTGAACGTCACCTCCACACCCACCCTGGCTGACGGTCTCGCGGGAAATATCGCCCCCAATGCCATCACCTTCCCGCTTGTCCGCGATCAGTTCGACGCGGTACTCACTGTTTCCGAAGCGGCGATCCGCACGGCGATCTACAGTTTCCTGGACGCGCAACATCTCGTCGTCGAAGGCTCGGGCGCGGTCGGCCTCGCCGCGCTACAAGCAGGACTGCTCTCCAACACCTCTGGCCCAACCCTGCTGATCGTCAGCGGCAGCAATATCAGCACCGAGACGATTGCCGCGATTCTGGCCCACCACTGAGGCAGCAAGGCCACCACAGCGGAATTGCTATACTCTGAACGTATCGATGAAGCAGGAACCAGGAGGGAATATGAGCAGCAATGGTGCAGAAACCGAAGTCCTCATCATTGGCGGCGGGATTATTGGTGCTGCCGTAGCCTATCGCCTGACACGGGCGGGCGCCAAAGTGACGCTTGTTGACGCCGCTGAGCCAGGGCACGGCACCAGCGCCTCCTCATTTGCCTGGATCAATTCATCGCACAAACGCCCGCAGGCATACCACGACCTGAACGTAGCGGGGATCGCGGAACACCATGCACTGGCGCGGGAGTTTGCGGCAGCGCCGTGGCTCAACCCTGTCGGCGGGCTGAGTTGGTCCACCCTGCCAGCAGGCCACGAACGCCTGCGCCAGGATGCCGCCCGGCAGAGCGAGTGGGGCTACCGCAATCAGGCAATCACCCTACAAGAAGCACAACAACTCGAACCAGGGCTGGTTCTTGATGCCGACAAAGTCCCGGAAGTCTGGTATGCGCCCAACGAAGGCTGGGTCGATGCGCCATTACTGATTCGTACATTGCTGGCTGAGGCCAGCGCAGCGGGCGCAACGATCCAACCACAGAGCAAGGTCGTGGCGATCGCCAGGAGCAGCGACCGCGTAACGGGGGTACAACTCGCTAGCGGCGCGACGATCGCTGTCGATACCGTCGTCAACTGCGCTGGCCCCCAGGCCGATGCGGTTGCCGCGCTCCTCGATTGGGCATTGCCACTCGACCGCCTCCCCGGACTGCTGGCGGTCACTGGCCCTTTGCCACAGCCCGGGCACTGCGTCTGCCACACCGATCAAATCAGCTATCGACCCGACCCCAGCGGTGGCCTCGTCATCGCCCACGCCGACGATCTCGACGCCACCATTGACGCTACCACGCCACTGACCCCGTTGCCGCCCGCCTGCGCCGAAGCGTTGAACCGCGCCGCCCGCTCATTCCCCAGCGCCCGCGCCGCCGGCATTGTCAGTGCCAGAATTGGCGTGCGCCCACTCCCGCGGGATGGGGTCACAATTGCCGGACAGGTCCCTGGTTTCCGCAATGCCTACATCGCCGTGACCCACAGCGGCATCACGCTTGGCCCATTGCTGGGCCGCCTGATCGCCGAAGAAATCACCGCAGGCACTGCGCCAGCCCAACTCGCCCCGTTCCACCCCAATCGCTTTCCGCCAACGGCTTAGTAACGGGAAACTGAGGAAGGTGATAGCAGAGATCCATGATGGTATTACCGAGAGAGGATCAACGATGGTAAAAACATTTCGCCAGATGACCGCAGACGCGGAAGCGCAAACGAACGGGATCACCCCACAAGAAGCGAAGGCTCGCATTGAGGCCGACCCTGCGGTACTCTTTATCGATCTCCTGGATCTGGCCGACAGAAAAGCCTTAGGCCAGCCGGAGGATGTCGTGCCAATCTCGGCGGGGATGCTCGCGCTCCGGGCCGACACTGAAGTATCAGCACACCTCCGCGATTCGCGACTACAAGATCGCAACCGCCCCGTGATCACCATTTGTGGGCGTGGCCCACTCTCGGCCATTGGCGCACAAACGCTCCAAGATATGGGCTTTACCGATGTCAGCTATGTTGTCGGAGGTCGGGCTGCCTGGGCCGAGGCAGGGTATCCCCTGGTTGAACCAACAGACTAGCCGCCTGCCCCCGATAGCATAACTGGATAGCGGGAGCAATATCAACGGCGATGAAGTTGCCAACTACTCGCCGCGTAAGCGCCGTAGCTCGGCTTCCAGTTCGGCATTACGGTCTGCTAATTGCGTGGTATGGTCGTAGAGTTCCTCGTGGGTAGGAACACGCACGCCAGCCTGATCAAAGACCCGCAAGAGTGGGGCGTGCGGATCGGGTTGAAAGGCGATCCCCAGATCACTGTGCCAGCGACCATTCGCCTCCGGCTCCCAAAGGTGATACTGCCCATCCGCACCCAATTTCCTGGCCCATAGCCCCGTCGGAATATAGACCCGCGTGGGATCGAAGACGAGATATTCGGGAATGCCGATCGCGGCATAGGCAGCGGGCTTGCCCCGGAGAGAACCTTCTGCCAGATCCCGGTCTTTGGCCGTTGATGGACTGGCGATCTCAATCACCAGCATTCGCGGGCCTTCTACCGCCACGTCAAGCGCCTCGCGGTGGGCATTGCCAAGGGTGGGATGTACCAGCAGATCAGGGGAAAGCGAGAGCGCCCGACCCAGGCGCGGAATCACCATGCGGAGTTGGTTCCCAACACACCAGGGTAGCGCGCGGTTTTTGCGACAGGCGTTCAGGCTATTGTGCAGGCCAGCAATCGCGCCTTGGTGCTGCGTCCCCCCTAAGATCGACTCCTCGGTGTCATCGGTGAAGGCCGCGAACTCGCGCCCTAACTGGATGCTGGGGTAATGGTCATCGGCAAACCTCGCTCTCTGCCTCCTGGCTATGCTCAAATAAGAATACCATCTGGTAGACCGCAGTTGGTAGCATGGTAGCGCAACGATCATCTTTACCACTGCTAGCGCAATAACCGCTGGTTTCCGTACCGCACATCGCCCACCACACAGCACGGTAATTCTGGCAACTTCGGCTATACTATGTTCGTACACGTTGTGATCTGGAACACTTGAGCGAGGGAAACGATGTCGGGAGAGGAAACCAACGGGCGGTCGCAGTCGCTCTATCGCAAATATCGCCCGACCACTTTTGGTGAAGATGAGTTCGTTGGGCAGAACCACGTCTCGCGCACCCTGCGGAATGCCGTGCGCTTCAATCGCGTTGCCCACGCCTATCTGTTCTGTGGACCGCGTGGTAGTGGCAAAACCTCATCAGCCCGTCTGCTGGCAAAGGCAGTTAACTGCGAAGCGGCTGAACCAGACCAACGCCCGTGCAACGAGTGTGCCTCCTGTCGCGCCATCAACGAAGGCCGCGCCACCGACATCATCGAGATCGACGCCGCGTCGAATCGCGGGATCGACGATATGCGCGACCTGCGCGAGAAAGTGAAGATCGCGCCCGCCCAGCTACGCAAGAAGTTCTACATCATCGACGAAGTACATCAACTGACCAAAGAGGCGTCTAATGCACTGCTGAAAACGTTGGAGGAACCGCCAGCGCACGCCGTCTTTATCCTCGCCACGACCGACCAGGAAAAGGTACTCGACACGATCAGTTCGCGCTGCCAGACATTCGTCTTTCATCGTTTCCCCGTTGACCTGATCGCCAATCACCTGCGCCGGATCTGCACCAACGAACAGATCGCGGCGGATGACGCCGCATTGCTCGCCATTGCCCACGCTTCGGGCGGCGCGATGCGCGATGCGCTGGGCCTGCTCGACCAACTCTCCTCCTACGGCGACTCAGCCGAAGGAATCACCGTGGAGACTGTGCGCCAGATTCTCGGTGCCGGCGGCGGTGAACAGGTGCGAGCGCTGGTCGATGCGATCATGGTGGGCGATGCCGCCGCCGGACTGCGGGCGATCAACCTGACGATTGATGACGGTGCCGATGCGCGGCAATTTTCCGCGCAGATCGTCGAATACCTCCGCGCCCTGCTGCACAGCGCGGCGAACCCCCAACAGGCGCCAACCAACCCCAACGACACTGCCGTAGAGCCAGCCCACCTGGCAGGGTTCACCTTGGGGGAGATCGCCAGTCTGGTCAAGCGATTCAGTCAGGTCGATTATGGCTTGCGCCATAGTACGCACGGCCATCTGCCGCTCGAACTGTGCCTGATCGATGCGATCTTAGCTCGCACAGGCGAACAGTCAGCCCCGCAAACCGAGCAACCAGCAGCGCCCCGCGTCCTACCCAATCGCCCGCCCACCCGCAGTAGCCGCGAAGCTGCGCCTACCGAGGCAGCGGCCCCGGCGCGACAACCAACGCCGATTCGCCCAGACCCCGTGCCAGCACCCGCCCCCGTGCCAGCAGAGACGCCCCCAGTGGCGTCTGCGCCAGCCACCCCGCCAGCGGAGCCAAAGCCAGTCGTGGTCGCTGAACCGATCACCGCTGCCCCGGTAGCCGAAGCCGTCGATACACCGCCAGCCGCCAGCAGTGCGGCAGACGCCGATTTGCCTGATATTCCCCTGGAACGGCTGCATGACCTCTGGCCGCAGATTCGCCAGGGCGTTCGCGCAGCCAACCGCCGTATCGAGGCGCTCCTTGCCTCTACCGACCCCTTTGAAGTCAGCAACGGCACCCTCACCCTTGTGGCCGCCTACGATTTCCACCGCAATGGTCTGAACAAGGACGACGCAAAGCAGATCATCGAAGAAGTGCTGGCCCAGGTGCTTCAGGGGCCATACCGCCTCGCCTGCATCACCCAGGGCGAAGCAGCAGAGCGCCCCGCCCCAGCGGTCGCCTCCAAGCCGCCAACACCAATCACCACTGCGGCGACCGCGCCCAGCACGCCACCAACCGAACCAGCGGGCGAACCACCCTGGGACCCAGAGCCAGCCACCGCGCCGCGCCAGGGCAAAGAGCAAGCACCAAGCACGGAACCAGCCGCCGCGCCCGAACCACCGCGCACCGAGCTATCCGCAGCGCACAGCGAGCCAACGGGGGTTGTCGACGAGCGGTATTACACCGCCCTGCGGAATATCTTCAGTGCGGTAGAGATTCAACCCAACGGTCAGCGGGCCAACATCCCACGTTGGGAGGACTGACCTGGTACTCAGCATTGGGAGAGCGATCAGTAGGCTGTAACTGCTGGTGAATAATCGAAGCAAGGACTACAATTGCGGTCAGAGGGCAATTTGCCTAGCAGGTAGGAGGGCATATGCGACACTTGCGCCGATGGCTTCTCCCAGCGCTCGGCCTAGGCCAATTCCTGCTCATCCGCACCAGGAGTCTCGATCAACGCAGCGCCTTGATTGCAGGTGCCCTCGTTGAGATCCTGCTCCTCGCATTAGCCAGTCGGCAACTGTACATCGCGTGGCGTGCCTACCAGCAGGAGCGGGCGGCAGGGCACAATCTGTGGGGTGCCCTAGAAGATGGTTTTGCCGTCCTGATGCCCCGTTCAGTGGCGCGCATCGCCGTGCTTGAACCGAGGCTCTGGTACTGTCTCATTCGGTGGGTGACCCGCCGCCGTGCTGACAGCATCAGCTTCGGATACCAGCGCCGTGCCCTGATCGGCCCGGTGCTGATCCTCGCTATTCTTACACTCCCCGTAGAGTTGCTTGCGGTGGAGCTGCTCGCACCGTGGGCCTGGCTACGCATTGTGCTGGGGATCAGCTGCGTTTACAGTCTCTTCTGGCTAGCAGGCTTCTACGCCTCAGTCCAGGTGTTGCCACATCAGTTAGAGCAGGAACAAATTCGCCTCCATTTCGGAGCTTTTGCCGAGGGTGTCGTACCCTATCAGCAGATTAGTGGCATCGTCCTGGAACGCCGCCGTACTCCCGGCGGGCGCGATGGCCTTCAGGTAGCACCCAGCGGGAATGCCGCCTATCTGGGTACGGGCAGTCGCACTGATCTGACACTGCACCTCAGTACACCACTCGCCCTGATCGGCCTGCGGGGGCCAACACGCCCGGTGCGTACTATCTGCCTGGCCGCCGACGATGCGTCAGCCCTGGCACACGCACTGGCCCAGCGCACAAATCTCGTGGTAATGCATGGGGCTGCCCAGGCGCCTCACCACCTCGCTATTGGGCTACAACTGCGTCCCCTGCTCACCCATCACTAGATAGCTAATCGGCGTCATCCTGCCTCGTAACCATCCGCTCAGCTATAATCACTGCCACTAGTGCCAATTGCTGACCACCGCATGGGAAGGAGCAACAATGTCGGCGGGCCTCACCCCGCTCGAAGAAGACCTGCTGGCGGCCCTGGACCCAGGGGAGATCGCCACCTATGCGGCTGGCCTGACGGCGGCTTTAGCCGAACCGGGGCGCGACCGTACCACCGCCTTCATTCGGGCCAAACTCCGCTCCTGGCGCATCCCCACCGCCGTCGAACGGCTCGATATGCTGGTCAGTCAACCTGGCACCGCCTATCTCAGTCTCGCCGGACGCGAGGCCCCGATCACCGCCCAAACACTCCCCTACAGCCCCGCGACCCCAGCGGCGGGAATCGTGGCGGAGCTTCATGCCGCCACACCCACCACCGCCACCGACCCACAATTGCGCCAACGGATCGCCCTGGTCGATGGCCCACCCGACCCCGCCACAGCCGCCCAACTTGCCGCGCAAGGCGCACTGGCCCAGATCTATATCAGCACGAACGAAACACTCAAAGCGACAGCCATACCTAACCCCTGGGGCGGCCCCGCGCCCACCCCAGCCATCGTGATTGGGCGTGCCGCTGGCGAAGGGTTTCTGGCCCTCTGCGCGGCAGGGCCAACCCCGGTGCGCCTCGCCGTTGCCGCCGCCTGGACGACCCGCCGCCTGACGATGCCCGTGGCGACGATCAACGGCGCAGAGGGCAACGACGAAACGCTGCTGATCGGGATTCACAACGCAGGAATCGACGATCACGGCGAAGCTGCCGCCAGCCTACTCGAACTCTGCCGTCTCTATGCCAGCCAGCAACCACGCCTACGCCGCACGATACGCTGTCTCTGGTGGCCCGATGGGCAGTCTCCAGCCGCCAGTGCTGCGTGGTACACCGACCAGCACTGGCAAACCTTACGACAGCAGATCGTCACCTATGTGGAACTGCACCCCAGTCGCCGCCGGGGGCGCAAAGGGTTGCCCGCCGAAGGCGACCCAGCGCTACAGCCATTTGCCGACCTCGCCCTCCGCGCCAGTGGGCTGCGCGCACCAGTTTGGGCCGTGCCCAGTGTGCCAACCAGTATCACGCCATTTGCCCGCCTGGGGATCCCCATCGCCCGCCTGGCCGCTGCTCAGCCAAACGTGATCGGCCTCGCCATACCACTGCTCACGCGCCTCGCGACCACGCCACTGCTACCGCAGATCCCATTGCTCACAGCCCGCCTGGTTGCTGAGCGGATTGGCGAAGTCTGCGATACCGCCGGTGAACGACTAGACTTCAGTCAACTCCGCGAGGCCGCCACCGCCTTCCATACAGCGACGGAACAGGTACAGATCGCACTACTGCACATCGCCCAAGGCGATTCCGCGAATTACGAAGAAGGGTTGCGACTTGCCAATCGTTTACTACAACAACTGGGCCAGGTACTAACCCCGACACTCTGGCACCCAGGCGATCCGTACATCTTACCGCCGAATAATCCCAGCCTGCTTCCCGGCCTCGATACGCTCCTGCCATATCTGCAATCCGATGGCAGCGACATCGCCGAAACGGTCGCCCTCCGCGCCACTGCGCTCCGTGAACGAAACCGCGCCAGTGACGCCCTCACTGCGGCAACCGCCGCGATCACCGAAACCTTGGCAACTCTAAGGCCGCTCGGCTTCGGCTGATGCCCCGGGTGGGGTATCGCTATCTCGCGGTAGATCAGGGGTAAAGATCGCCCCCAGCAGGGGGCTGGTGAACGCACTGGCAAGACAATCCATGAAGATGACATCCCACAATTTGCCAGCAAACAATTGGCACTCACGCCGTCGCCCGCAGACCTGAAACCCCGCTTTGGCATAGGCCCGTTGCCCCGCCTGGTTGAAGGCATAGACCCGCAGCCAAACACTGTGCAGGCCCAAGGCCGTGAACGCATAATCGAGAATCAGGCGCGTTGCCTCGGTACCATACCCTTTGCCACGGCAATCGGCCTCCCCGATCAACAGAAGCATCTCCGCCGTGCGCGATCGCCAATCAAGGTCGATCAGGGCCACATTGCCGATTGGTCGCCAGCCATCGCGCAGATAGATCGTGAAATTAACCGACCGCTCATCGCGTTCCAGTTGCTCAAAGCTGGTGGTGACCTGCCCCTCTGTCCACGGCTGCGAAGAACGCAGCGTGCGCGTCATTGTGAAATCGTTGTTCCAACGGTGATAGGTGCCGAGCAAATCGCGGCGCAGTGGCCCCAACGCCAACCGCTTTCCCGCGATATTGACCACCGGCTCACCGTCTGCGTGCGCGCTCATCAATCCCTCCCCTCAGATTTGATATAACCTACCCTAAGCACAACACTCTCCTGAGGGTTACACCCTCCTGATCAGCGTAACGCAACGAAGGACACGGCAATGGAACAGCAATCCCCGCCCCAACCAACTCACCGCCCCCTCGATGGCCTCGTCGTTCTCGACCTCACCCTCTACCTTTCCGGGCCATTCGCCACCCAGATCCTCGGCGGCCTCGGTGCGCGCGTCATCAAAGTGGAGCAACCAGGACTAGGCGATCCAATTCGCGCCACCCCACCGTACTACGGCTCACGCGGGATTCACTTGCAACCCCGCGAAGCAGACGACCTCTCGCTCTCCGTGTTGAAGCGTAACCGTAACAAAGAAAGTATCACCCTCAACCTGAAAAGCGAACGGGGCCGCGACCTGCTCTATCAACTGGTGGCGTACGCCGACGTGTTAGTGGAGAACTTCGCCCCCGGTGTCGCCGCCCGGCTCGGCCTTGATGAAGCAACGCTGCACCAGCGGAATCCCCGCCTGATTATCGGCGCAATCTCTGGCTTTGGGCAGGATGGCCCATACCGCAGTCTCCCCGCCTATGATATTGTCGTGCAGGCGATGAGCGGACTGATGACCTCGACGGGTGAACCAGACGGCCCACCAACGCGCAATGGCCCCTCGTTCGCCGATCTCACTGCTGGTCTCTACGCGATGATCGGGATTCTGGCGGCGCTCTACCAGCGCGATCACGACCCCGCCCACGCCGGACAATCGGTCGAAGTAGCGATGCTCGACAGCCTCTTTGCGCTGGTCTTCGATGAGGCGCTGGACTGGCAAACAGCGCGCGGTGACTCGCCACGCACGGGGAACCGTCGCCCCCGCCTGACGCCATTTGGCGTCTACGAGGCCGCCGATGGCTTCATCGCGATCTGCGCCGTCACTGAGGCCCAGGTTGCTACACTTTTTCGCACGATTGAGCGCCCTGATCTGCTCACCGACCCACGCTATGCCACCCTTGAAGCCCGCGTCGCCAACGCCGCCGCCACCGATGCGATCATTGAGGAATGGACCAGACCACGCACACGGGCCGCGATCTGGCAGGCGCTCCAGGCCGCGCACATCCCCGCTGGCCCGGTCGCGGAAATTCCTGAACTGCTGGCCGACCCGCAGCTACACGCCCGCGAGATGATCACGCCATTAGCACACCCCACCTTGGGGGCGAACAGTGCAGTGATTGCGGCAGGGTTGCCCCTGAAATTTTCTCGGGCCGCTGCCGCATTTGATCGCCCCGCACCATTCCTTGGTGCCGATAACGAGCGCGTCTACGGCGAGCTACTCCAACTCAGCCCAGCGCAGGTGCAACAATTACGGGAACAAGGGGTTATCTAGCGAAACGCCGCCTTATGGCAGGGTGAGAGAGGTACCAAGCGGTTCGTCGGAGTGGCTCTCCACTGGTGCCGCCCCGGTCAGTTGCGCCCCAAAGACGAGCCGGGGATAGGTCAGGGTACCACCAGTAAAGGCGCGAATCGTGATCGGCACGCCAATGGGATCCCAACGATGGAACCACTCGGCATCTTCGGGCAACAGTTGGATACAACCGTGACTGGCTGGAGTCTTGCCGATATGGTTGGTACTATAGAGCTTTGCGCCAGCAGGGTCAATCGTGTACGGCGCACTATGAATCAGAATATCGCCGTTCCAGCTGCCATCGTCCAGATAATCGGTGAACAGCCAGTAACCGAGATCCTGCGTCGTGCCGAACGACTCGAACGTCCCCCAGAACTCGCCCACTTTGCCGACCCATTCGGGGGTCTGCGTCTTCCGCACTCCGGGCCAGCCAGTGCTGATCGGCAGTTGCTTCACCAAGATCTCGCCCTCATAGATCAGCATCTGCTGCTTATCCTGCGAGATAATGATCCGCGCTTTGGCTTTGTCAGGAAATGTTTCTGGGGTGGGAGCAGCAAAGCCCGGCAACGATGCAAAGCCTAGCAGAATTGCTAGTAACAGGGTCACACGGGACATGAACTTCAATACTCCCCTATGGGCGGGCTTTGGCGGTCCCATCCCATCATCCTCACTCACGTTGGGCTCATTGTACCGACTCGCCCTACCTTCCCGCAATCGGTACGTACACCCAATATACGGTCAATCTGCTCATACACTGGCAATCGACCGCTTAATAACGTTCCTGAACTACGCTTTCAGGAACCGATCATACCAGGCGATAATCTCCTCCAACCGTTGAATACGATAGCTTGGCTTCCCCGTACGCGACATACCGTGGCTCTCACCAGGGAAGCGCACGAAGCGCGTTGGCACACCGCGCAGGTGCAACGCCGTATAGAGTTGCTCGCCCTGCTCAATCGGGCAGCGATGGTCTTCTTCCTGGTGCAAGATCAGCGTGGGCGTGGTGAAATTTGCCGCGTACATAATCGGCGACAACCGCAGATAGCGCTCAGGCTCCTCCCAGGGCGTGCCAAACTCTGGCAACGAGGCAACGTGGAACATATCACTCGTGCCCCAGAAGTTCAGCAGATTGGAGATTGAACGCATTGACACCGCCGCCTTGAACCGATCGGTATGCCCGATCAGCCAATTGGTCATGTAGCCGCCATACGAGCCACCGCCAACACCGAGCCGTGCGGGATCGGCCTCGCCCCGCGCCAGCACGAAGTCAAGTGCCGCCATCTGGTCAGGCAGATCATGCTCACCCCAATGCCCAGCCAGCCGCTTCGCGAATGTAGCTCCGCGGCCACTGCTCCCGTGCGGGTTAATGTGCAACACCCCATAGCCTTGCGCCGCCAAAACCTGGAACTCATGGAAGAAATTGCTGCCGTACTGTACGTGTGGGCCACCATGAATCATCAGCAGCAGTGGATATTGCTGGCCCTCCTCGCGCTGTACCGGGGGAATCAGCCAACCATCGATCTCATCATCGAGGTCGCCAGCAAATCGCAACCGTTCTGGCTCGCTGATCGTCTTGCTCGCCAACCAGTCAGCATTGAGGTTCGTCAGACGACGTTCGCCGCTCCCATTAGGGTTAGCGGCAAACAGTTCGGCAGGGTGCGTCCCATCGGTTGCACAGAAGACCAGCGGACTTTCTGCCGCAGTGCCAGTCGCCACGGCGACAATCGTGCGATCGCCTGTAATCAGTGGCGTAGCCGTACCCCCATCGGCATTGACCCGATAGACCGCCTGAGTGCCACCATCGCCAACGAGAAAGAGCAGCGTGCGCCCATCGGCAGACCACCACGGGCGTGTCGCCCCTGCGGGTAACGTCTGATCGCTGATTGGCGCACTGTTCGCGTCACGATCCAGCGCTGGATCAACCACGACAGGCTCCCCACTGCCATCAGCCGCCACCGTCCAGAGGCGTGGTGTCGGAAACGGTCGGTCAGCGTCAACGGTTGCGAAGTAGGCGATCGCCTGACCATCGGGCGACCACGCAGGCCCGCTCGCCATACAATCACTACCCGTTAGCTTCCGCAGTTTGGTCTTATCAGACACCTGCACCGTCCAGATATCGGCGCGATAGTGGCGGTCGGCGTCATCCTCCCGATAAGAGGTGAAGGCGATCTGCGACCCATCAGGCGACCAGATCGGCTGGTCATCATGCCAGTCACCGTCGGTCAGTTGGGTCGGTTCAGCGGGCGAAGTATCCTCAGCCGTTGGCACTGCTAGCAGAAAAAGGTGCCGCCGCGCTTCCAATGCTGCCGTACCCGCCACAAAGCCCCGGCCATCGAACTTGAAAAGGAGTCGTTCCAGTTTCAATGGCTCGGCGGTTTTCTTCTTGGTCTTATCTTCCTCTGGCTCATCCGTGGTCACTTTCGCGGCAAAGGCGATCTGGGTACCATCGGGCGACCAGGCGGGTTCCCCTGCCCCCGCTTTTCGCGTGGTCAGCTGGCGGGCTTCGCCACCAGCCAGGGCCAGCAAGTAGAGTTGCGGCGCACCATCGCGGGTGGAGAGGAAGGCGATCTGAGTGCCGTCAGGGGACCAGCGTGGCGCGGTATCGGCTTTCAGGCCACTGGTGAGCGGGCGCGGCTGACCGCCATCACTCGCCACCAACCAGATCCGCGACCGATATTCGTCCGTTGCCTCATCAACGGTCGTGACTACAAAGGCCACCTGCCGCCCATCGGGCGATACCTGTGGATCACCAACGAATTGCAGCGCAAACAGATCTGCTGCGGTTACCAACTGTTCAGCCACTGTCGCCATACCTGCTCCTCATCACCAATCAGCCCGTCAATGCACAACCCTATCAGCGTTCCTCCGCAGTCAGGAACCTGCCTCAAACCTGATCGGTTGCGCCCCTTCCCAGAGAATCACCCGACCCATTTCCGCGAGCTGTTCCTGCCCTTCGATAATCGTCAGAAAATGGTTGCCCGCCAACTGCCCCATCTTCGAGGCAAAGAGCGTCCCCCCATACGGGAACAGGATTTCTGTCTCGCTGAAACCACCCGGATAGAGCAGCAAATGGCCGGGGGCGGGGTGGCTCGTATGATTCTCAAAGCCAACGCCCACCTGGAAATCGCCGAGCGGGATCCAGGCCGCCTCACCACTCCAGCGCGCCTGAATGATCTGGTTCGCGAACGGAAGGAGTTGCTGGAAGGCCGCACAACTCTGCGGGGCCAGGGCTTCCTCAAACCGAGCGATATAACTAAACTGCCCCACGGAAATCCGTACTGTATTCACGCTGCCCCCTTCTCAATCCTCGATCACGGTATACACTGCGAGAGAGGATACCCGATTTCGCGCCCGCCTGCGGCGTCCCACAGATATACATCTTACCGCCTAGCGAGTAGAATACAGCCTACTATTGCCAGGTCGGCGTGGTAGACCGCCTCCCCTGCTGGCAGATTGAAGACGGAGGACTGATGACGAACTCTTGGGAGCGCCGCTATTCCCGCCGCGCCAAAGCCAACACCGGGTCGGCGATCCGGGCCTTGCTGAAGCTGACCGAGCAACCAGAATTCATTTCCCTGGCTGGCGGCTTACCCGCGCCAGAATCGTTCCCGATTGCCGAAATCGCCGCTGCCGCTGACACCGTTCTCCACGAACATGGCGCTGCAGTGCTGCAATACAGCGCAACAGAAGGGTATCGTCCGCTGCGCGAACTCGTCGCCCAACGCGTCAGCACCACCACGCATCAACTCACTGCCGAGAATGTGCTGATCACCTCTGGTTCCCAACAGGCACTCGATCTGTTGGGTAAAGTCTTCATCGATAGTGGCGACAAGGTGATCGTCGAATCACCGACCTATCTCGCTGCACTCCAGGCCTGGAATGCCTACGAAGCCCACTACCTCGCCGCACCAATGGACGAGGCAGGACTTGACCCCGCCCAGCTAGCGCCGCTGTTCGCCCAAGACCCCAAATTTCTCTACTGCGTTCCCAACTTCCAGAATCCCACGGGCGTTACGATGACCCTGGAGCGCCGACAACAGCTCGTCGCACTAGGAGCAGCGCACCAACTCCCCTTGATCGAAGATGACCCCTATGGCTCGTTACGGTTTGAGGAAGACGCCTTACCGAGCCTGCTGGCCCTGGCCGATCCCGACGATCTGGGCGTAATCCAACTCAGCACCATCTCCAAAACGCTCGCCCCTGGCCTGCGTGTTGGTTGGATCATCGGCCCGCCCGAATTGATCTCCCGCGTCGCGCTCGCCAAGCAAGGGACCGATCTGCACACTGGGAGCCTCGACCAAGCTATTGTGCATCATCTGATCGCAACGGGGTTTGTCGAGCATCACCTACCGAGCATTGTGGCGCGGTATCGCGAACGGCGCGATGTCATGCTGGCCGCCCTCAACGAACATTTCCCCGCCTCGACCAGTTGGACCCACCCCACAGGGGGGATGTTCGTCTGGGTGACGCTGCCAGCAGAGGTAGACGCGACCGAACTGCTGTCCGCCGCCATTGAGCAGGGGGTCGCCTTTGTCCCCGGTGGCCCGTTCCACCCCGATGGAAGCGGCAGAAATACGATGCGCCTGAACTTCTCGAACGCCTCACCAGAACGGATCGCCACTGGGATCGCCCGCCTCGGCAACGCCCTGCGCGAGTTCTGAAGCGACTACACAATCAGCCAGAGCAAGACGCAGGATGGGCGGGGAAAGTTCCCCGCCCATCCTGTTGCTTTCGTCGACTGCTAGTTTCTGCTTAGGGCCGTGGGCCGCGCTCGCCAGCGGGGCCACTGGGGCGAGGGCCACGGTCGCCACCACCAAAATTCCCGCTGGGGCGGGGGCCACGATCCCCGCCAAAGTTGCCGCCCGGACGTGGGCCACGGTCGCCAGGGCCGCCGGGACGACGACGACGCCGGTCGGCATGTCGTCGGCCAGGTTCACCCCGATCGCCGACGCGAGGTCGGCGCACTCGGCGGCACCGGCGACGACCGTGACCAGGCGGGCGCCGAGGTCGATGACGGCGTCGCG
>JBDHWF010000067.1:0-22676 GCA_039810045.1 Chloroflexia bacterium | reverse complement strand
TCGAATTTGATTTGACAAGACAGATCTATGCCTCAGCCGGGTACGCTGTGGCAGCAGTGAATTACCGTGGCAGCAATGGAAGAGGGATTGCATTTACAGAAACGATTTTTGGTGATTGGGGACACAAAGAAGTGATGGATATTATTGGCGCGGCGGATTACCTGATCACTACTTACTTAGCGCGATCTGGAGTCGCCATACCGAGATCATGAGCCACTCGCCGTGTCAGTCCACCACCCTACGCAAGGCCCCGCGATTAATCGCATTGAACAACACTTTATAGGTCCCTCGCGCTTGCGCACGGAACTGACAGCGGAAACCCACCAGAATGATCCGTCCAGCGGCAAAGGGCAGTTCGAGCAATGCCCCTTTCCCCGCCAAGTGGTTTGGCCCTAGAATCCAGCCACTGAGATTTGGATCCGACAGGGGATAGCGGGCGACGGTCGTACCCTCACCAGCAAGATCGAATGCGGGGCTATTGATAAAGACTGCTGTTTCGTCGCGTTGCAACCCCCAGCCGAGTGGGTGGCTGGGGTCAACAATAATTCGCAAGAGCGAGCCTGGGCAGTAGAACTCTTTGCGGTCGATCCCTTCTAGCACGTTACGTACAGGCAACCAAAATCCTTTGATTACCGCTTCGCAGGCAGCGTCGAGGGCCACGAGTGTACCACCAGCCTCAACAAACTCCCGTAACGCAGCAAGGCCGATCTCGCCGAGACCGCCAACATATTCTGGCGGATATGGCTCGTTGTAGTCGTTCTTCTCTTTGTTTCCATTGATCAGGTCTTCACGGCTCTGGTGAGGCAAGATGATTGTGTCGAACTTTGTGGCGAGGTTGCCATTGCGAATATCGGCATCGTGTAGGGTTGTGTACGGGAACCCATATTCTTCAACAATGAACCGCGTCCAGCCCTCATCAATTGCGGGTCGCCAACTTTGATAAATGCCCAGACGCGGCGCAACCTGCTCGTAATACTGCTCAGCCTCAACTGGGGCTTCCAACCCTCGCGCCTCCAGGCCAAGTTCTTCAGCGATCGTTGCCACTGCTTGCTGCACCTGCTTGGTCTTGCCCGTGCGCGGCACCAGAATCGTCCCAGCAGGCAACCCTAATTCTGGCAGGGGGCTACGCGAACGGAAAACCCGTAATTCGGCGGCGTGCAGGCGATTGATCGCCAGGGCCGAGCGATTCGTAGTCGGAGAAAAGGCGTAACCATGCAACCCTTCGCCAGTCACTGTGCCCTTGGGGCGGTCACTGAGCTTCAAGGGGGTCGTGGCGGCGGTAAACTGTCCCTTCACCTCCACCCACTGCACCCCCATCTGCAACGGCAGGGTGTGTCCCGCAATGTCGTACGGTGGCTGTGGCGGCCCTTCCGGCCACAAGCGTACATCGGGATAGTGCTGAATCTCCAACAATGTTTTGACAAAGTTGCCCGCAGGTTGGGCTAACCAGACGATCCGCGTACCCGCAGGATACTGCACCCCATCAGCCACGAATGCTGCGGTCGCCTCCTGGATTTCGACTGCCCCACGATCCAGCGTTTCCAGCAGTTCGACCAAAGCCATGGAGTCAGTTTGCCCTTTGGGAAAGAGGTAAGCAGATGGGGCTTCATGGCGATTCACGGTGCGCTGCATCAGATCAGCAAAACGGGTCAACCAACCCGCCCGATTCACCGCAGCGTGTTCGAGGAAGGCGAACGCGGCAACTTTGTCATACTCGACAATATCGCGCAGGGTCCAGCGTCCACCTTTCCAGGGTAACGGGTTGTTCCAACTCCGCCAGGTGGGGGTATGCGCTCCATGAATCTTGAGATCTTTTTCTTCGACGACCACGGGCGTAGCAAGATTGCAGGAGGCCGCTTCGCTCAGCAAATCGACGCTACCGTGATAGTTACCATAGGAGAGCGTTGGCGAGTAGTTATCAAAGATGATATGCGTCGCCACGCCAGCTTTCCCAGCGGCAATCATTTTCGCGGCCAGCGCCGTTCCCACCTCAGCAAAACCCGCCTGGATCACGGGATCCTGGTTGCGGTCGAGCGGGTCGATAAATGGTGGCAGCATGAATCGCGCGCCATCGCGCATCATCTGATGCATATCGAAAACCAGTTGGGGATGCTCGCGGTTGTGCAGGGCCGCGATCAGTTGGTTTTCTTTCTGCGTCAACATGAACCAGTCGCGGTTATTATCGTGCCCCACATACCGATGATAAAGCCAGGGCATCCCCTGCCCTTCATAAGGCGTATCGAGCCAGCGGGCGTACCATTCCGCGATCATCTGATGGCCATCAGGGTTTGCACAGGGGATGATCAAGGTGATCGTATTCTCCAGAACCTGCAGCGTAGCTGGATCATCTGCTGTCGCGAGATCGTAGGCCAGTTCCATCGTCATCAGCGCCGCACCGAGTTCGTTTGAGTGTTGGGTGCAGAGCAGCATCGCCACTGTCCGGCCCTCAGCAATCAGGGCAGGCGTTGCGGCGGGCGTGGTGCTGCGCGGGTCAAAAAGCTTGGCATTAATTGCACGTAACTCCTCGCGACGTGCCAGATTTTCTGCCGCCGAGACAGTCACCAGGATCAGGGGCAGATCATCGGTGGTACGCCCCAACTCCTCGATTGTCACCCGTGGAGACGCCACAGCAAGCTGCTGGAAATATTTGACCATGGTGTGCCAATCGGGGATCTTACGTTCCGCCCCAACGGGATACCCTAGGATAGATTCTGGGGTTGGGATCACGCGCTTTGTCTGCTTCTTTTTCGCCATGCTTCTTTCTCCCTCACATACCGCAGCCCCAGTGATCCGTACCAAATGATCACATTATGTCTACTTATTGCACTAGATCAAGGAGGAGTTAAGGGTTTATGTGCATCGAGAATCAATGATACAAAGCCAAGTTTGCCATCCTGGTTACGGTGATCCGAGCGTAATGAGCGATAGATCGGCCCATCGGCAGGATCCCAGTAATTGAAGTGAAACCGCCCCGCCTCATCACACCACTCCAGCAGATCAACAGTAAAGCCCACGCTGCGAAAGAGACCGCTGAATTGCCGATAGTGGTAGACCAATTTATGGTCAGCGGCGGGATGATCTGCGGGGCCAGGGCCGCCAGGTTGTGCGGTCCGCTGGTATTCCGCGTTGCGAAAGTAGGCGTCTGGCACGGCACAGCGTAAGTAGCCACCGGGCTTGAGAAATTGCCAGCAGGTAGCGGCAGCAGCGCGACCCTGTTCTTCGGTCAGGTGTTCCCAGACGTGCTCGCAGAGCAACGCATCGACTTGGCGCGAGCCCAGGTAGGCCTGCCAACTTGCTGGTTGTAACAGGTCGAGGTCTGCCTGCTGCGTAGGAAGCCAACCCGGCCATTGTTGCGTGCCAGCACCAATAATAATGCGTAATGGCTCAGTATCTTCCCCCACCGCAACTAATCCCGAAAGACGCGTATCAGCAGGTCAGTGGGGTTATGGCCATTCTGGGCACTACGGTCTTGGGGGCAGGCCGAAACAGCCACGATGAGATCAGTCAGCGCCCGTAAAACCACAAAGTCGCCTTCTTGGGAGATCGGTTCACGTACCTCCAATTCGCCTTTGCTGAGGATTGCCGTTTGCATAAAGAAGTTCACGGGGTCGGGCAGTCGATCAAATGGGATATTGAACTCTGCCAGCGCCGTTGTCAGGTTATCCTGGCAACTGGGATGGTCGGGAATTCCGTAATGGTCAAGATAGCGGCGACCATCGCAGGCGGGCATAATCAGATCGTGTCGCCCCACCTGATCTTCTTCCAGGCGCAGGAGGGGATGCCGCCGATTGCTAACCAGTTCGCTATTCATGGCCAGCATAATTGAGCGTGCTTCTTCGCGGGTGTGCGCTGGGGAAAGCCACTCGCTATGATCATCTTTCTTGAACGCCACCATGACGGCAGTCTGTTTGCCAGCCTGATCAACAATCTGTAGTCGTTCACCTTGATAGATTTCCAGCGCAACCCCTTTCCGTGCGGTAACATTCAGCATAGATCGGGGGTACGAAAACCGTGCAGAGTCGGTTGTGGACACCAGGTCGCCCTTTCCGAATATCGTCGATCAGAGGCAGAATACGATGATTGCCCCTTGTCCTATCACTACCAGGCGCAGTATAACGCAGTAATAGGGATGCTAGCAGGAGGGATGATTACCAATGCAAGAAATGGCCCAAGAGATGGAACGAACAACCTACGTCAAGAAAGTAATCACCGATCTGCCAGCAGCCGAGGTGCTGATCCAGGCACAGGAGTTTTTCAAGGAACATGGCTATCGGGCGACGAAAGGTGGTTCACCGAATACGGTGCGCCTGCAAGGGCGGGCAGAAGGTGCCTTACCAGCCGTCATTGGGGAGATTGGCGTGCGGACTTCAAGTAAGGGCCGATCAATTGTCAGCCTCAGTGGTTATGGCGCGGGGCTCCAGGTACGGTTGCAAGAATTCCACGACAAAATGCGTGCCGCCCGATTGGCGAAGGAGACTCGTCCAGCTGCTCCGTCCACCGCAACTGCGGCCAGAACGCGCACCGAGCAGTTGGAAGAGGAGCAGTTAGAAGCCGCCGAAGAACGCGGCGAAGAAGTCGAGTTCACCCGCGAGAAATACGAAGATCGCCCCAACTAACCCTTTGCTCAGCGCCGGGGCAGTAGCCGCCCCAACTGTCCGCGCGTTGTTGACGCAGCGCCAAGCCGAATCGCTGTATCCAACAGGAACAAGAGCAGCGCGGCAATCGCAAAGGGTTGCCAGATCTCGCGAAACGACGGAGTGGCAGTCAGCACAGTGCGGGCAAAGACCTGGCCCGGGTCAGTAAGCACTTGCCCATTCGTGCGATCTGCTAATGCTCCCAACACCGATTCACCAATTGTCGGGCCACGCAGTTCGGCAGGATAGGGCACGCTAAATCCCGCCGTGTCAGTCACTGGTTGCCCATTACGGGTTTGGTGTAATTCAAGGCTGTAGGATCCTGGTTGGGGCATTCGCAAGCGAGCCTCGTAGCGCCCTGGGGCGCTTTGCGGTAAGGCCAGTTCGACCGACTGCCCATCAGGAGTGCGAAGTCGTGCCGTTGTTTGGGTCAAGTCTACTGGTTGCCCGTCACTGTCAAATGCATCAACGGTCAACAGCATATCGCGACCATCCTGTGCAGTGCTTACCCGATACGTCTTGCTGACGGCGGCGGCAAGCGACCAGCGCACGGCCTGATTCCAGAACGGCGTAAATGCCTGGCTATCACGCCAGTTCGGCGCGAGATCATGGTTCAGGTCACTCGTCCACGCCACCACCCGACCCAGCCCATATTGCCACTGCGCGAGAATCGGTTCGCCCCGACTCGATTGTAAAATCGCTTGCGCGGTTGGCTTTACCTCGGTGATCTGGTAGCCACCCAGCGTTGGGAGTTTTGCGGGGTCAAGGCCACGCAAAATCGGACTGGGGGCTGTTTGCACAGCCCGAAAATCACCAGTAGCAATGGTCTTCCCAGCTAATTGCTCGGTTTCTTCCAGCGTCAGGCGCGGGATATCCTGCGGACTTTGGGCATAGCTGTATCGACCACCCCCGCTCTTTGCCAGTTGCTCCATCAATGCGACATCAGCGGACTGCCCAATGGCAATGGTCGAGAGGGTCATATCGTTGGTTCGCGCCCGTCGTGCTGCTTCTTCAGGATCAAACCTTGTCGTTGGCTCACCATCAGAGAGTAGGATAATGTGCTTTGTCCCAGCCTGACTCTGCTTCAGTTCATCGACGCCAGCAACGATCGCGCCGTACATTTCGGTCACGCCTTCCGAGCGAATCCGGCTGATCTGATCCACCACCTGATCGATATCGCTCTGCCCATTGATCTTGCGGAGTCGCTGAATCCAGCGATTGCCGTCGTTGAACGTCAGCACAGCAATTTCGTCGCCCGGTGAGAGCGCACGCACCGCGTTTGCGGCGGCGGTTTTCGCCATCTCAACCCTGGTTGGCCCGCCACGTGGTGTATCCATCGAGCCAGAAGAATCAATGATCAATAAAAGGGCGGCTGGTGGGCGCTTGCCCTCTGGGCGTGGTTTCACTTGCACTGGCAACGTCTCTTCCAGCACCGATTCCTGATAATCGCCTTTCCCAAAACTCTGGCGACCACCAGTGACAATCAAGCCCTTGCCCGAAGAACGAACATACTCCTGGAGGGTTTTCTGTTTCTCAAAACTCAGGGCCGTCGCTGGCACATCAGCCAGGATAATGGCGTCAAATGCGTTCAGATCAGAGAGGCGTTCAGACAGTTGCGCCGGATCGCGCACCGCAACGTTGAACGTCGACCGCAGCAGTGCCGACCGCAGATTGCCACCATTACCACGGACACCCTCGACAATCAGCACACTGGGTTTATCGCGTACTACCGTCGTTGCCGCAAGAACATTATTCTCGCGAATCGGATCATCTTGAATCGTTGTCGTACTCACGCGCACTGAATGGTACCCAGGGGCCAGTGGTTGCAAAACAAATCGGGCAGTGCCAGTCGCACCAGCAGTGCTGTCAGTCAACTTCACCACCTGCTGTCCCGCAACACGCTCATCGACGACAAGCTGCACCATGACTTCGCCAGGAGCATCGCCTGCCACCGCAGCCTGAACCTCGACATCATCACCCTGCCAGGTACTCTGTGGGGTGCGGAGATCAGTAATTCGTACGTCTTTCGGTAGCCGCCGATTGACTGGCGACACCGCATCAATAACGACGCCGCGTGCTGCTGCCCCAGCGGCCCAATCGCTGACATCCCCCAACGTTTGCTGGCCGTCAGAAAGCACAACCAATCGCCGCCCACCGCTGACTGGTAAGGACTCAGCCAACTGTAAGGCACTCAGCACATTGGTATAGTCACGTGAACCAACATCTGCCGCGAGCAACGCGCTACGGATTGTCTCTGGCAATGTTTCCTGGGTCAGTGTACCAACTGGGTAGACCATCGTTGGGCGTTCGGCAAAGAGCACTAATCCCACTGGCTCGCTCAGCGGGCGACTCGCCAGCGCGGTCACGATCTGGCTGGTAATTAGCCTTAGGTCGTCGTCACCCATACTGCGCGAGTGATCGACAACAAACACCGTTGCGCCTGCTGGCGTTGGTTGCGCCAGCAATGGCCCCGCCAACGCGATTGAGAGCGACGCCAGGGCGAGCATCCGCAGGATGACGGCACGCACTGGCACACGGCCTCGACCAGCAATCAACCATGCCAGCACCAACAGTAGAATAATGGCGAGCCCAAGGTACAAGATCTGCGGGGTGCGCAGCACAAATACCTGGCCCCAGAACTGTTTCAAACCACTCATTGCCACTGCGCTCCGCTCCCTGGGCCAAACTGTCCACGGCGGGGCTGCACGCGCTCACGGACACGCTGCGCTGGCCGTAATCCGCTCAGACCAACTAACCACTCCAACACCAGGAACACCCCGCCAATCGCGAGGAGCAATGGGCCAAGTTCGCTCAAGCGGCGCTGAGTGGTCTGGGTACTTGGCTGCCGCTCTTCGCCCGAAGTTAACGCCGGGGCGATCCCGCCCTGCCCAACTGGCAGCCTGTCTGCGACAACCCGCAGGTTTGAGGCAATCGGGTCGCTCCCATTCACGGCAAATGATTCTTGCAAAATCGTTGAACCCGTAGCGTCACGCTGAATCAGGGCGTATAACCCTGGCTGGTTCAACGGCGCATAGACCGTCGGCAGGCCACCAGCCGTCTCACGCAGGGGCAGATCATGGATGGCACCAGCAGGATCACGCAGTTGCACGGCACTGGTTCCGGCAACTGGCTCCAATAAGACAGACGTACCTAGTTGCGCCGTGGTTGGCACGCGATGCGTTTGTAAGCGGTCAACGATATTGCCGATCAACAAAGGAAAAGCGAGTTTCTTTGTGAGCCCTGAAGCCGTGAGATCGAAGGTGATCGCCACAATTTCATGACCCTCAGTGTTGCCCGCCATGATTAATGGGCCGCGCTCCGAACCAACAATCTCGGTTGCCCACTTCGGCAAGGTATGGACAGCGGTGGTAGGAATGGTCAGCCCGGTCAAATCAACGCCGCGCAAAATATCATTCTCGCGATCGGCGCGCACAATTGCTGGGGTTGCCTCGGCGGTCCCAGTTACGGGAATCAGGGTATTACTCGTTGACGGATTCACCAGCAGGATACCACCCCGCGGCAATGTCGCGGGTACAAAGCGGTCGAAGACGACCAGATCGTATTGGCGGTCGTTCTGGTAGCTGGCGGGAGTTACCGTCGTGACGGTGGCTCCGGGCTGGGCGGCGAGTGCCCGTTGGAGTTCAGCGGGATTCTCCGATACCAGCAACATCTGACGCTGACTGGTGTCCCGCGTGACGATAACGGCTTCATTATCAAAGGGCAACGGATCACGCTGCCCATCACTGGATTCGACCTTCAGGCGTGCGCCCCGTGTACCAGGCGGGAGCGGCCAGACCAGCTCAGTGGTCGCACCCGCAGCAATCGGGAAGGTACGATTGTCGACGACCTGCCCATCAGCCTCAATCACACTGCGGACATTCGTCGCTGTTTGGGCGTAATTCGCGACGCGGGCAAAGAGTTCAGTTCGGGCGCTATTCTGGGTTGACCGCCGGATTGCCGTCGTCGTAATCGCCAGGTTGTCCACAGCTTGCCCAATCTGTTCCCAGTGTAACGCGGCGGGCAATGCCGCCAGCGCGACTTGATCAGGCGGCGCAGCAAAAACCCCCGCTGACAATAGCTCGATACGATTCTCTCGTCCAGGCAACAACACCGCTTGCAGGGCCGGCACAGCCCCGTTAATATCGGCGCTACCACCACCAGCAACCAGATTATCCAGCGCAGTAAGAACCACGGCGCGATCCCCTGCATCGCGGGAGCGGAATGTCTGTGGCTCCGCACCCAGCGTTAATAAGGCCACTGATTCTTCTGCCGTAGCGCCATTGATCAGCTCGCGGGCGCGGGATTGGGCGACAGCAAACCGACTCGGTGCCAGATCAGTGGCGCGCATCGACGCAGAGTTATCAAGCACGACGATCAGTTGGCGCGGCGGGCTACTGCCGGGCAAACTGGGAAACGGAATCGCTGGGCGCACTACTGCCAGGACAATCAATGCCGCCGCCAGCAACTGCAACAATAACAGCAGCGTCCGTGGTGGCCGACGCCAAGCAAGCCGTTGCCGGCGGTGTTTCGTGGCCTCGGCCCAGAACCGCATCGTCGTGATCGGTAATGGTTTGGTGCGCGCGTGCCGCATATGCAGCACAACCAGTAATGGCAGACTCAGGCCGAGAATAGCGGCGATTGGCGTGAGAATAGCAAGATTCATCGGCTACCCGCCAGTTGCTTCGTCACACGGCGATCACCGCGTGGGCCAACGATCCCGCCAGTCAGCAGGAAGCGCAGCACCAGTGTTTCAAAGGGCCATGAACTGAGCACGCGCAGGTAACTGATGCGCCGTGTCGCACAGGACTGCTCGATCTCCCCCAACCACCGATCAAACGCAGTGCGATAGGCCGTCAGTGTCTGCTCATCGGTGCTGATCTTGAGCGAATTGCCCGTTGTCTGCTCAATATCCTCTAACTGAAAGTCGCCAGAATACGCTGGTTCAACTTCCTGTGGGTCCAGCACATGGAAGACCACCACATCCCAGCCACGTTCGAGAAATGGCTGCAACGCAGCGATTGGGTCGCCAGTCTCTGGCGTTAAGAGATCGGAGACTAAGAGGAGCAGGCCGCGGGTGCGCTGCCTCCGGGCATATTCCGCCAGCGGTCGGGCAAAGTCAGTTTGCCCAGCGGCTGGCAACCGCTCCAAATAGTTGAACAACGGGGCAATTGCCGCCCGCCCTCGGCTTGGCCCAAAGATCCCCTGACTAAGCCGAATATCGAACGGCGCAACAACTAAACGGTCGAAGTGCCAGAGGCTGAGATACCCGAGCGCCGCAGCTAACCGCTTCGCATAGCGCAGTTTGTTTGGATCGCCCCAATTCATCGATGCGCTGGTATCGACGAGCAGGTGGACGGTCAGTTCAGTGCTGACTTCGCCTAGCCGCGTAACCAGCTCGCCTAAACGGGCAAAGGTATTCCAGTCCAAATAGCGCAGATCTTCACCCTGGCTGTAGTTGCGGTAATCAACGAACTCCCGCGATGGCGACTGTCTGGGGCTGCGGTGTTCGCCCACCGCCCGCCAGACCAGCGTCTGCCGCGTGCGAATCGCCATCTGTTCAAGGCGTCGCCGAAACGCCGCATCGAACAGCGGGTCTTCAGCACGTGACTGTTGGGGCGCTCGCCTACGGTTGGCAAATGGCAACGAGATCATCGCGATCCTTTAGCGTGGGTCTTCAGGGGTGAAATATCGTTCAACCGACCCACGCTGGTCATATGGCACCGAGTTTGGATCGACACCCGACTCGCCGACAGCACCCTGGCGTACCTGCCCGCCACTGGTACTAGCCGCACCAGGATCGGTCTGGCCGTTACCGGGGCTATTCGGATTCTGCGTATTAATCGGCGGCCCACTCGGGTTCCCCTTTGGTAGTTCAATCGGCTTACCATCAGCCCCAAGCAGAGGCGTTGATGAGCCAAGGTTCGGTTGCTCAGTCTGCTGACTATTCGGCAATTGTGCGCCAGCACCAGCGCCACTACCACCACTAGCGCCCTGCCCCCCCGCCGGCCCTTGTTGCCCTGTCTGGCCCGGTTGCCCCGGCTGACCTGATTGCTGGCCCTGTTGATTCCCAGCGCCAATGCGATCAATATCGTTGGCAACCTGGTTGAACGCCCCTTGCGTTGCACTCGGGTTATTGCCCGCCAACTGGTCGGCAAGATCTTTCAGATCTTGCGCCAGTTTGGGGTCACTGGTGTTATTCGCGGCATTTTTCAGATCATTGGCTAACGCCTGCCGAGCCTCTGGGGACATCTGGGCCGCCTGACTGCCCGCCTCGCGGATCGCCTGGGCCGCTCCAGCGTAATCACCGTTTGCCAGCTTATCAGCAGCAGAACGGGTTACCCCGTGGTCAGCCAGTGCTGAGGCCAGGGTATCAAGATCGCGTTGCCCTTGCGCTGATGGCTGCCCACCGCTTTGTCCCTGACTACCTGTTTGCCCTGGCTGATTGCCTGCGCCCTGTTGCGTTCCTGACCCCTGTTGGTTCTGTCCAGCCTGTTGTCCACCAGGGACCACCTGCTGCCCACCAGGAACCTGGATGCCATTTTGTGGAGAAGTTGGCGGGGCTAATGGGCCTTGTGGATTGAGTTGCTGCACAACCAGCAGAATCAGCAGCACCAGACAGACCACCGCAACAACCAGCAATGCAACCAGTTCTCGCGCAGGAACACGGGACCGAAAAGCACTGTTGCTGCTGAGGTCTTGGGTCACCTGGGTTGCTTCCAGCACCTGTAACGCCCGTAGCCCGGTAAGTCGCTCGCCACCAGTTTCCTCCAGTGCGGTAGCAACCCGTTCCCGCAATTTAAACGAGCGATCCATCGTTTGGGCTAACTGCTGTCGTGATGGCCGAACGAGATAACTGAGGATCATGCCAGCGGCAACGATCGCAATTGTCAGGAGGAAGAACGGCTGCCAGGGTAGCACGCGTCCAGCCAGTACACGCAACGTCAGCCAGAGCGCGGCAGGCAAAAGCGCGAGCCACGCGGTCCGCGAAACGAGAATCGCCCGCCGTTGTCGCCAGATTGCATTGCGTAGACTATCGATCTGCTGTACGAGTTTCGGCGTGCGCTCATTGCCAACAAATGCACGTTCACGATTGGCTGTTAGTGGTGGTGCTGGCAGCGTGCTGCCAATCCAAAATGGTGCCCAGAGCGTTTCCCAGATAAAACGACCAACGCGGCGCGGCGCATTGCGCTGCGTCGTTTGCTGGCGTTCAATCACGCTACTCATGCAGTACCTTACTAAGCCAGTTGGCTTCTAGCGGTGCGCCTACAGCGAGAAACCGTCGCCGCTTGCTACTTCTTACGCAAAAAGCGCACCATAGATAGTGTACGACAAACAATATCATCGGGCAATAGCCGCTGAGGGGTCAGGCATTGCGTGCAGAGGCGGTAGTGTGATCAATGTATCAGACCAAGAGAACCTTGCTTGATCTAACGCACGTTACACGCTGAAGGTTCCGCAGGGGATGCAGGCTAACGTGTAGGCGTTGCTGCAGGGGTAGCCCGTAGGGTCACAATCTCGCGCGCTGCTTCATCGACCGTGATTGTGCGTGGTGGGTCGTCAACATGACCGCCCATAATGTCATATTCGGGACTGATTGTGAGCGTATCATCAGGCTTGACGGTATAGCTATAGCTGGCAGTGAAGTAGCGGTAGCGGTTATCGTCCGGGGCAGGCGCAACCGTGAGGCTTTGGGCTTCTTGCAGATAATAGAGGAACCGACCACCATAGAGAAATGATGGCCACGCCCCAGAGCCTGTATAGCTGGCGCAATCTTGACCAATTTTGCCGCCCGGAGCGGCCAGATAGATACTGGGCAAGGTGTAGGAGCCGACGACAACCCGATCAATTTCAACCCGCACCGGCGTGAAGATCAGCATCTGATAAGTATTGTGTGGATTGGCAGGGCGTTGACCATCGGCGGTATTCCAGCGGGCGGGGAGGATCTCGCGAACTGTCCCGACGACGATACAGGCCCAGGGCATCTTCGCTTTCTCAGCGAATGAAAATGCCTTCATCTCAGCGATCACCCCGCCGTAATAGGGTTCTTCTGGCAAGGGGTGGGGGCGATAGCCGAGGCTCGTACATAGGCCAGAATTTCCGCCGTTGTAAACAGGAGTCACAGACGGTCCCGGGTTTCTGCCAGTGGCAAGCGGGGTAGCAGGCGACCTAGGGCTGCCACTGCTACCAACAGGGGTCGCCAGCGCTGGGCGTTGTCCCAGCATACCGAACGGCGTTGCGGGCCGTTCAGGGGATTGGCCGCAGGCAGTCAGCAACGGTAGCGCCGCTGCTGGCATTGCCGTCAGTAGCGCGCAACGCAGGAGGTCACGCCTCGTCCATGCCGCCATCAACTCTCCCTGAGCCAGCCTGCCCCTACTGGTTTTTGGCGGCTTTCTCGCGATCGCGTTGGGCTTTGTAGAACTTCTTGTCTTTCGGCATGGGGCGATCAGTCTGATCTGTTCGCTCTTTCGCCATTTCATTCGCCCGAATCGTCAGATGCTGCTCCACCCGGGCCAGATCATTGTAGACATCAACATTACTATTCGCCGTTGGTGTCCGCATCAGCATCTTGACGATTTGCAGCATCGACTGCGCCTTGGCGTTGTCATTAGCCCCAAGGCGGGCCGCGTTATCGAGGATTTGATCAACGGTTGCCAGCGTGGCGGGCTGCGCCTTGTTCGCCAACAACATTGTGCGAATTCGTTCCAGGCCATCAACCAGATTCATTGGGCTGTTTCCTCCTTGCCACAATTGCTCTACTGTTTCATCTTCACCATTTCTGAGTATAGCACCCGTTACCCCAGCATTGGCAGGGAATACGGGATATACTCTGCCAGCAAATTGGCGATCGCTGTACGGAATTGGAGCAAGTGATGCTGACCATGCCCACCCTGGAAACCGAACGACTGCTGATTCGACCATTCACCGAGGCTGACTACCCTGCTGTCTATCAACTGCTTGATCGTGATCTTGCGGACCCCGAGACCACGTCTCCCGAGCCAACGCTTCAGGCAGATCGTCAACGTTGGCTCGCCTGGACGGTGCTCAACTATGACGAACTCGCCCGCATCTACCAGCCGCCCTATGGCGATCGCGCTGTAGTTCTGAAGGCCACCCAAACAATCATTGGCGCCTGTGGCTATGTCCCTTGCCTAGGGCCGTTCGGGCAACTGCCGACGCTCGCGACCGCTGTTTCCCTCCCACCAGGGTTGGTATCAACCGAATGGGGTCTCTACTACGCCATCGACCCACAGCATCGGCAGCAAGGCTACGCCAGCGAGGCTGCGGCGGCGCTACTCGACTATGCGTTCAACGAGTTACACCTCTGGCGGGTGATCGCCACGACCGATTATGACAATGCGGGTTCACTTGGCGTGATGCGGCGGGTAGGAATGACCATCGCGCACAATCCGCTCCCAACACCACCCTGGCTCCAGGCGGTTGGGGTACTCCAGCATCCGAAGCTACTAACGACTGCGCTACCCTGAGCAACGGACTACATTTTGCTTCTGATCGGTGTGATATTCATACTCGCGACCTTCAGCAGCCAGAAAGACCCGATACCCAGGGGTAATTACCATCAGATAAGCCCCTCCTGGCTGGGGGCAGCCAAGCGATGAGTCCGGCCATTCGTGTTCCTCAAACCTGATAACCGTCACCTGCCCAGGCGGAATCCGCAAGAAATCCGCCAGCTTCGTCATCGCCACCTGGACTACGGGCGGATAACTCGTCACACTCGGGGTGGCAGGTGTTGCAGGGCGATTAGTGGGCGTCGCAGGCATTGCCGTACTCCGTGGTGTTGGGGACAGGCTCGGCACAGCGGTTGCCGTCGCTTCGGCTGGATTGGCCGTTGGCGCGGCAGTGGTGCCACAGGCGATCAGGAATATCACCAGCCCCATTGTGATGCTGATCTGCGCTCTGCTGGCTACCCAGCCAGCAAAGGCAACGATCCCCTCTTGTCTCTTGCGTGCCATTCGTCCCTGCCTTGCCATATCGGGTACTGTAGCGTGAACTACCCGATCCTAATAGGTGGGACGACGTGACGTAGCGATTGGTTCCATCGTGCAGGGGCCGGATGGGGTTACTTGGCCCGCCACCAGCGCCAGCTCAGCAATGAAACCACCCCAGCCCCGGTAAACCAGCCGATACGACGGCGTATTACCTGTGGCTGCTCCTCTTTTTCGACAGCAGCAGCAATGGCGTCTTGGCCTGCGGGGTTCGTTGACCACGCCGGAGCCACCATCAGCCATTGCTCAGGAAGCGGGCGAATGGTCATTTCCAACGCCTCGGCTACTAACCGCATATTCGCCGCCAGATCTTCCCGCCGCGAATGGGTATCGATCAGTGGCAATGGGTCGCGCAACGTCACGCGCAGGCGACCATCCCTGAGCCGTTCCAATGAGGCCGGCACCAAGGGGGCACCGCTCCGCTGTGCCAGAATTACCGGGCCATGCGAGAGATAGGTTGGTTTGCCAAAAAAGCGCACCAGGGTGCCATTGGTTCCCAAATAACGATCGCCAGCGATTATCAAGACGCCATTATGCTTCAGCAACTGCATTGCTCCAACGACCCCTGCCCGGTCGGGCAGGAATAGCTGTAAGCCAGTGCGCGCGCGGACCTTATTCACAAAGGCAAATAATTCTGGTGGCTCAACATTCTCGACAAATGTGCCAGCAGGATCATGATAAAGCGCCGTGAATGAAGCCAGGATATTGTAATTCGCGATGTGGGCTCCGAGAATAATAATCCCTTTACCCGCATCCAACGCTGCTTTCAGGTGTTCCTCGCCATGCAGTTCCACCTGTTGATAGATCGTTTGCTCGGGCAGATGCAACAACTGGGCGAGTGAATAATAGGTGCGAAAGAGGTTGATCATCACTTGCAGGGCGTGCCAATGCAACCGCAGCGGCGATACGGCACCCAGAATCTGGCGCTGATTAGTAATGATCATACGGCGGCGCGATCCAGCCAGCAGGTAGAACGTAACGCCGACAAAGATGAGCAATACACGCAAGATTGGGGCAGGAATATACCGAATCAACCACAGGCCTACTTTGAGTGCCCGGAGCATTCCCATTACAGAGCCGCCTGTATCATCGCCAATACCTACTTACCACACAATAAATCGCGCAGGATGAGCCTCGGTGACACCGCTCTTTTTCACCCACGAGAACGGGATGCAGGCACTGCTACCTCCGTATCCCACATCCGGCGAAACATGTACCACTGGTCTGGGTACTGGCGCAAGAGATTCTCCATCGCCAGGACAAATATCTGCGTCAGCGCCTGAATATCTTTTGCAGTATCGCCCGTAGGAGTATAGCTTGGCAATGGCTCATACGCCCCAAAGAACGTGCGATCACCGGGTCGTCGCCCAACATAGCCGAAGATTGGCACTGCGCCAGTGCGCAGGGCGAAGCGCGCCGCCCCAGCAGGCAACCAGGCAGGCGCACCGAAGAATGAAACTTCCACGCCACCTTCTCGTTGCGGGCGATCAACCAGCACTCCCACAACGGTATTTTGCTTCAGAAGTTGCACAGTGCGCCGCAATGCTCCCTGATCAAGCGTGACCAGCCCTACTCCTGTTCGATTACGCCCAAAGCGCACTAAGCGATCAACGGCGGGTGGTGAGAATTGATCAGCCAGGGCGACCATTGGGTAGCCCTGATTTGCCGTAATCCCCGCCGCCAGATCCCAGTTCCCAAAATGCATAGTGATCAGCAGCACACCTTTTCCCTGTTCAAGGGCGGCATCAAGGTGTTCTTGCCCATCGATCAAGGCATCAGCCTCAAAGAGATCGGGGTCAAGCGACATCTGGCGAAAGAAATCGTAGAGCGATTTCAGATAGTTGCGGAATGAGCGGCGGGCAGTCAGGCGGACGCGCTTGGCCATTGGGCTATCAGCCAGCACAACAGCAAAGTTATCGACCGCCTTTTGGCTATGCGCTGGATTCAGCCAGAAGTAGAGGTCGCCAACAATCGCGCAGAGTGGATAGGCGATCGCTTGTGGTGTTCGCGCTGCCAGCCAGGATGCAAACCGAAATCCGTAGACCTGCCACGCCACTACGCTGCCGCCGTTCTGATACAAACTGAGGCGGTGCCACCCGTTAGGTGCGACACCGCCTCAGAAAACACCTGTTCGTCGTTAGTTCTGCTCACTTGCCCCATGAGCAGTCGCAAATGATGGGGCTTCGTGCTCCTGATCCAGCGCGTGCGACCGAATATAGTCTTCAGTCATCCGGCGGGCCTCATCATCGGTGTACTGCTGTGGCGGCGACTTCATGAAGTACGCCGAGGGGCCAAAGAGCGTGCCACTGATATTGTGATTGAGCGCCAGCTTCGCGCAGCGGATCGCGTCAATCACGACTCCAGCAGAGTTCGGCGAATCCCACACTTCCAGCTTGAACTCCACATTCAGCGGTACATCGCCAAAGGTCGTCCCTTCCAGGCGGATGTAGGCCCACTTACGGTCATTCAGCCAGGGTACATAGTCAGATGGCCCAACGTGCACATCGTTTGCGGGCATCTCGACACCAAGCTGCGAGGTGACGGCGTTCGTCTTGGAGATTTTCTTCGACTCAAGCCGATCCCGTTCGAGCATATTGAGGAAGTCGGTGTTTCCACCAAAGTTCAGCTGATAGGTGCGATCCAGGCGCACGCCCCGATCCTCAAAGAGGCGGGTCATCACCCGGTGCGAGATCGTCGCGCCCACCTGGGACTTGATATCGTCACCGATGATTGGCAGGCCGCGCTCCTGGAATCGTTTCTGCCAGTAGGGCTCGCGACCAATGAAGACGGGAATACAGTTGATGAACCCGCAACCAGCTTCCAAAATCTGCTCGACATACCACTTGGTCGCCATCTCAGAACCAACTGGCAGATAACTGACGACGACCTCAGTGCGCGTTTCTTTCAGGATCCGCACAATATCGGCGGTCTCGCCCGGCGCTTTCGTGATGATCTGCGAGAGATATTTACCAAGACCATCGTGGGTCATGCCCCGGTGAACTGGTACGTTGAGGAACGGCACATCCGAGAACTTATAGGTGTTATTGGGCTCGGCAAAGATCGCCTCGCTGAGGTCTTTGCCAACCTTGTTTGCATCGATGTCGAAGGCCGCGGTGAACTCAATATCACGGATATGATAGCCCCCAAGATTGACGTGCATCAGCCCAGGAACGCGCTGGTCTTCTGGGGCATCTTTGTAGTAGGTCACACCCTGTACGAGCGACGAGGCGCAGTTACCTACACCAATAATCGCAACACGGATCGGCTGCTTCCCTTCAGTCTTGTCTTGCACCTTGGCCTGTTCTCCCTACTTGGCGGTTCTACCAGGTGATAACCGCGCATCACACTTTTGCGCGGCAAAGAGTTGCCACACAACCAGTAAAATTGTAGGACTATAAGTGCAATACTGTCAAATAGATAGTATTGGATTCGATGAGCAAGGGCTTGGTGCATTGTTGCCCACTTGCCAGCTAGTATTTCCTGGATCGTGATTGCGATGATAGAGGCTTGACAATACCTACGTTCGCTCCCTAAGATTAGCGGTAACAAAGACGCCGAACAGGAGGAGTAGGCGCGACCGTCCACGACAGGGAAGAAACGGATCGTCACGCAAGATCCAGAGGGCCACCGATTGCAAGCCCTCCACGTTGGACGAACGCCGAAGTCGCCTGGGAGTTGGGAAGCCGAACCTCTGCATCACTGCGCTGAAGTTTCCTCGGGTGCGCCCGTTATCGCGCTAATGAGAGCAAAGGCCCAGCACTGCTGGTCTTGCTGAATCAGGGTGGTACCACGAGCGGAGCCTCGTCCTTGAATGAAGGATGGGGCTCCGCTGCATTTAAGGAAGTTTGGAGGGCTGTGAATGAGCCAACAACCGCGAGAAATTGCCAAGACCTATGATCCACAGGTGGTGGAACGCGACTGGTACGAGCGCTGGGATGCCGCTGGCTACTTTGCCCCACGTCCGGCCACTGGTCCCGACGATGATCCGTTCGTCATTGTAATGCCACCACCAAATGTGACTGGCGAGCTGCACGCAGGCCACGCGCTCTTTTGTACCGTGGAGGACATTCTTACGCGCTGGCAGCGGATGCAGGGTCGGCCCACACTTTGGATCCCTGGAGCTGATCATGCTGGGATTGCTGGACAGTGGGTGGTGGAAAAGGAGATTGCGAAAGACGGCCTGACACGCCACGACCTGGGCCGCGATCGTTTTCTTGCCACAACCTGGGACTGGATGGATAGCTACCGGGGGAGGATTCGTGAGCAATTGCGGATTCTTGGGGCTTCGACCGACTGGTCGCGCTTCGCTTTTACGATGGATCCTGGCCCAGCCCGAGCGGTGCGTACGGCATTCAAGCGCCTCTACGATAAGGGTCTGATCTACCGTGCTGAGCGGATGATCAACTGGTGCCCGCGCTGCCGCACGGCGCTCTCCGACCTGGAGGTGAATTATGAGGAAGAACAGTCAAGTATCTGGCAAGTGCGCTATCAGATCGCAGACACCACTGATCAGTGGATTACGGTAGCCACAACTAGGCCAGAGACCATCCTCGGTGACACGGGGATCGCCGTGCATCCCGACGATCCCCGCTATCGCAACTTGGTTGGTAAAGAGGCAATTCTGCCCGTGCTGGGCCGCCGGATTCCGATTATTGCTGATGATGTCGTTGACCCAGAGTTTGGCACTGGTGCCGTGAAGGTTACGCCAGCGCACGACCCCGTGGACTTTGGTATAGGTCAGCGAAACCACTTACCCGCGCTCAATGTGATGAATCTCGATGACACAATGAACGCTGAGGCCGGGCCGTTTGCTGGACAAACCACCGCCGAATGTCGGCGTAATATCGTCGCCTGGCTGCAAGAACATGATCAACTCGTCAGCGTCGAGCCACACACCCATGCCGTCGGCCACTGCGACCGCTGCGGCACAATTGTGCAGCCGTTAATCAGTATGCAGTGGTGGGTGCGGATGCAACCGCTAGCTGCCCCAGCGATTGACGTGGTCAAGAATGGGCAGGTCAAGATGGTTCCTGAACGCTTCTCAGGGATCTATCTGCACTGGATGGAGAATATCCTCGACTGGTGTATCTCGCGGCAGTTGTGGTGGGGACATCGGATCCCCGTCTGGTACTGCCAGGACTGCAAGCAGATGACTGCCTCGGATCAGGAGACGATCAGTCACTGTGAGCATTGTGGCAGCAGTAGGATTGAGCAAGACCCCGATGTACTCGATACCTGGTTCTCGTCGGGACTCTGGCCGTTCAGTACGCTGGGCTGGCCCGACCAGACGGCAGACTTAGCGCGGTTCTATCCAGGTGATGTGATGGAAACGGGCTACGACATTATCTTTCACTGGGTAGCGCGGATGATCTTCCTGGGGATCGAGTTTATGGGTGAGCCACCGTTCCATACAGTCTACTTCCACGGCACAGTGCGCGATGAACACGGCCAGCGGATGAGCAAGACAAAGGGGAACGTGCTTGACCCGACTGAACTCACCGCTCAGTATGGCTCCGATGCGCTGCGCTATGCCCTGATCACCGCAGGAGCGACTGGCGCAGATCTACGGCTCAGTACAGGCCGGATTGAGGCCAGCCGCAATTTCGCCAACAAACTCTGGCAGGCGGCGCGATTCATCCTGAGCAACACGGCCAACGCCACGATTCTGCGCGACGCTGACGGCGCACCAAGTGAGCCAGATCCAGCCACGCTGACCACAACTGATCAATGGATTCTCAGTGGGTTGGCCCGCACGATTAGCGAAACGACTCGCAATCTCGAGCGGTATGAACTCGGCGAGGCAGGGCGCGGCCTCTATGACTTCTTCTGGAGCGAATTTGCCGACTGGTATATCGAAGCGGCCAAAGTGCGGCTGCAAGGCGATGATGACACCGCGAAGGCCGCGGTACAGCAAACGCTGGTCTACACGTTTGAGCGGATTCTGCGTCTGTTACACCCGATCATCCCCTACGTGACCGAAGAACTCTGGCAGCAATTCCCACATGCGGGCGACATGCTGATCGGGGCGTCCTGGCCGACCGCAGGCCAGCGTTATCCAGCCGAAGAACGCGCCTTTGGCCGGATGCAAGAAGCCACCCGAGCGATTCGCAATGCCCGGGCAGAAAGCAATGTGGAGCCTGGGAAGCGGATCGCCGCGATAGTCGCTGGGCCATACAGCGATGCTTTTCAGGCAGTGCGCGACGAGTTTGTTTTCTTAGCGCGGCTGGCTCCCGATCAACTGCAGATCGTGCCAACCGCTACTGTGCCAGAAGGAGCGATTACGCTGGCAGTTGATGATTTTGCGATTTACCTGCCACTCAGCGGGCTGATTGATATGGAAGCGGAACAGGCCCGCCTGACGAAAGAGATCGCTGAGGCCAACGCCGAGGTGGGCCGCGCCGAGGCGATGTTGAATAACCAGGGCTTCATCAGCCGCGCCCCAGAACAGGTCGTTCAGCAACAACGCGATCGTCGCACGAATGCGCTGGAACGTGTTCGCCTGTTACAAGAACGACTCGCGGCATTATCGTAGAAACGGTGAGGAACCAGATGAAAACGATTGGCCTGATTGGTGGGATGAGTTGGGAATCATCAGCCGAATACTATCGCATTATGAACGAAACGGTAAAGGCCCGCTTGGGGGGGCTGCACTCCGCTCAGGTGCTGTTGTACAGCGTCGATTTTGCCGAGATCGAGGCGTTGCAACATGCAGGGGAGTGGGAGCAGGCAGGGCAGATTCTTGCCGCTGCCGCGCAGCGACTGGAGCGAGGCGGTGCTGATTTCCTGATTCTCTGCACCAATACGATGCACAAGGTCGCACCAGCGATCACTGCGGCGGTGTCAATACCATTCGTCCATATCGCCGAGCCCACTGCCGCTAAAATCAAGGCGGGCGGCTACCAGACGATCGGCTTACTCGGTACACGCTTTACGATGGAGCAAGATTTCTATCGTGGCTGGTTAGAAGCACAGCATGGGCTAACGGTGATTGTGCCTGACGAGGCCGACCGCGCCACCGTCCATCGCGTTATTTATGAAGAACTGGTATTAGGCCAGATCATCGATTCATCGCGTGACGCTTATCGGAAAATAATGGCGAAGCTCGTCGAGCGTGGGGCCGAGGCGATCATTCTTGGCTGCACAGAGATCATGCTCCTGGTTGGTCCCGACGAGGCAACGGTGCCGCTCTTTGATACTACCGGGATTCACGCTGAGACCGCCGTGGATTTGGCGCTGCAGTAGCTGATGAGCGTACCACCTCATCGACTGAATCGCGACTTCTATGATCGTCCGACGCTGGTTGTTGCCCGCGATTTACTGGGGATGGTGCTTGTCTGGCAGGGGGCAGGCGAACAACGAGCAGGCCGCATCGTCGAGGTTGAAGCCTACGATGGCCCCGACGATGCGGCCTCGCATGCTCGTATTGGTAATCGCGGGCGCGCAGCGATCATGTTTGGACCAGCGGGTTACGCCTATGTCTATCTCATCTATGGGATCCACCATTGCCTGAATGTTGTCACTGGGCCAGCAGGCTATCCAGCAGCGATCCTGCTGCGCGCCCTCGAACCGCTAGAGGGCGTTGCCGCAGCGACGAATGGTCCCGGTCGCCTCTGCAAAGCGCTGGGCATTGATCGGCGACAGAACGGCCTCGACCTGACTGGCGATCAACTCTATTTGGAAGACCGGGGGTTGGGCGTCACGAATGAGGCCATAGTAACCAGCCCCCGGATCGGGATCGCCTCTGCCGGAGCACCAGCAACCACGCACCCATGGCGACTCTACGAGCGCGGTAATCGTTGGGTATCGAAGAAATAGGGGTGGTGCTGCAAGCTACCACCCCATACAAAATTGTTGACTAGTTGTAGCCCGCTGGCCGACGGCCCTGCCAGGGGCCATCGCGCTCGATGACGCGGCCTGCCTGCAAGACCCGCCGCTCGTCCCACGGTTGCCCGATCACCTGCGTAGCCAGTGGCAACTGCTCCTCAGTTAGCCCGGTTGGTATGACAATAGCGGGCCAGCCAAGGTTATTGAACGGATG
>JBDHWF010000066.1:0-23220 GCA_039810045.1 Chloroflexia bacterium | reverse complement strand
GCCGTTGACTGCTGGCCTGCCCACTGGCGCATCGACTTGATTGGGGCCAAAACTGGCGGCAAGTTCTTCTCCTCATACGACCAATTGCTTGAACTTGGCCCCAGCATCCAGCAGCCACCACGCACGAACCTCTTTGGCTACTGCCTGGGGCATGAGGGCGACCATGTCAATAGCCTCTGCACCACATTCTGGTCGTTTGATGGACGGATCAACGATGAGAAGGGTGTGCCGGACATCAAGAACCCCAATAACAAGAAGGGGATCGAATACGTGGTCAAGATGTGGGAGGCGAACCTGATCCCGAAGGACACCTTTGCACAGACGGTAACCTCCTGGAACAATGAACAGTATCAGAAAGGCCGCGTCTTAGCGACATTCAATCCCGCCACGATCATGGGCTGGCTGCTCGTCAACGACAAGGCCTTAGCGGAAAATACTGGCTTAGCCTCTGGTGTACCCGGCCCGGCTGGTGGTTTCGCCGAGGGTGGGGCGCTGGGCTTTGGCTACTTCAAGAAGGCTCCGAACGCCGCAAAGGCGATGAGTGCGCTGGAGTACCTGCTGGACCCCAATACCCTGCAAAAAGTCTCCAAGTCCGTTGAAGGGCGCTTCGTGCCAGTCTATCGTGGTCATGCCAAGGGCGAGTTCTGGGAAACGAGTAAGTTCGCCGAAATGGCGAAGATTGCAGACAATGGCCGGATCCGTAACTGGCCTGCCCCATCGCAGCCCTGGCTGGCTGACGTAACCGATGCCAAGTACACCCTCTCTGACATGATGAGCAAGATCATCAACGAGAAGATGCCGATTGAGTCGGCCCAGGAATGGGCGCAGGGCCAGATGATGGAGTCCTACAACAAGTTCAAGAAGGCCTAGAACGAGCCTTCGTCCAGAATAGTGGTGGCTAGCGGGAATTACCCTAGCCACTACTATGGAGGTACGCTGATGGCAGGCACCCATGCTGGCTACAACCCTCAGGTTGTGGAAGGAACGCGCCGTAGCACCGTACAACGAATACTTGGTCGCGACTGGCGGCTCGGCTGGTTGCTGGTTGGCCCAGTATTTCTGATCGTCCTTGCCCTGCTGATCTACCCATTTATTGATGCGATCTTGCTCAGTTTCCAGCGGCGGCTAATCGGGCAGACAGCGATCACCTGGGTTGGCCTACAGAACTACGTTGATCTCTTTACTAATCCCGAGTCGAAGTTTCTCAAATCGGCCTGGATCACCTTCGTGTTTACCGCCACCGCGATTACTGGCAAGCTATTTATCGGAATGGGGATGGCCTGTGTGCTGAACCAGCGGATCCCGCTGCGGAATATCAATCGGGGGTTGATGTTCCTTCCCTGGGCGGTGCCAGCCGTGGTGACGGCCTATGTCTGGCGGTTTCTCTTCGATACTTCTGGCCCAATTAACGGAATGCTCTTTGATCCGAATAACCCGGTTGGTCGCTATATACTCGACAATCGGATCCTGAACGATTACATCTACTTCTTCAGCGATACCCGTCTCGCCCTGCCCGCGCTAATCCTGGTGGTAATCTGGTCAGGAACACCGTTCTGGACGATGAATTTTCTGGCTGGAATGCAGGCGATTTCGGGGGAACTCTACGAAGCGGCGGAGATTGACGGAGCCAACACCTTCCAGCGCTTCCTCTATATCACTATCCCTGGCCTTCGGCCAGTCATTCTGGTCACGATGCTGCTCTCGACCATTTGGACCTCGGCAAACTTGACCCAGGTACTGGTGCTCACTGGTGGTGGCCCCAACGACGCCACGCTGACCCTGCCCCTGCTCGCCTATCGAGTCGCCATTCCAGGGCATGAATTGGGCATGGGCGCAACGATCTCGATGATGATGATGCCAGCCTACCTGATCCTGGTCTTCTTCCTGACCCGGCAGATGCTACGCCAGCAGTAACCAACGAACAAGCTGTGCTGAAACAATGTCAGCACAGCCCTTTTGGAGGGGCTATATGGCAGCCGAAACACAGGCACTACCACCAGTGAGTAAGGGCGGCGGGCGACGCTCCATCGGGCGTGGCTGGGTCATTGCCACCTACGTGGGGCTGATCTTCTTCCTGCTCTGGACACTGGTGCCGTTCTTCTGGATGTTCATGGCCTCCGTCAAGGAGAACCGCGAGATCTATCAGGAGTTTACGATCTTCCCCCGCACCTGGACCTTCGAACATTACCGCAATCTGTTTGATGCAGGTACGTCGGGGCGCAGTAAGGCCTCGGCAAACTTCAGCCGTTGGGTGCTTAATAGTGCCATCATTTCCGTCGTAGTTACCGGGCTATCGATTGTGCTGGGCGCGCTCGCCGCCTACGCGATCACCCGGCTTCGTTTCACCGGTCGCTCGATGTTGGCCCGTGGCCTGATTTTCACCTATCTGCTGCCAACTGCCCTGCTCTTTATCCCGCTCTTTACCATTGTCGCGAGATTGAATCTGGTCGATACAGTACAGTCCTTAATGCTGGTCTATCCCACCTTTACCCTGCCGTTCTGCACCTGGATGATGACCAGCTACTTCGCCAGTATCCCCATTGAACTGGAAGATGCCGCCTTAATCGATGGTTGCGACCGCCTTGGTGTCCTTTTCAGAATTGTGTTGCCCTTAGCCGCCCCGGCAGTGGCTGTCGTCGCGCTCTTCGCTTTTACTCAGTCGTGGAATGAGTTCCTCTATGCCTACGTCTTCACCAATTCACTCTCCTCACGCACGGTCACCGTGGGCCTGACGCAGATGATGGGTGAAGATGTTTTTTTCTGGGGGCAGATGATGGCAGGCTCACTACTTACCGCTATTCCGCCAGTCATCCTCTATATGTTTGCTCAACGGCTGGTCATCAGCGGCCTAGCGGCTGGTGGCGTCAAAGGCTGAGCAACCGCGCCAACTTGTTCTTCCATTACCGCACCATCCCGACAAACTTTGGGATGGTGCGGTATTATTGTTGCAATGATCAGCAACACCTAGGAACGACTGAGAAAGAGGTAGCGTGCGGCAACTCAATATTCTCCTCATTTCCACCTACGAATTAGGCCATCAGCCACTTGCCCTCGCCTCACCACTGGCGTTCCTCCGACAGGCAGGATTCGCCCCAGTCGCCATTGACACTGCGATTGAGCCGTTGACTGACGAACAAATTGCCTGGGCTGATCTGGTCGCGATCTCCGTGCCAATGCACACCGCTACCCGCCTGGGGATCACCATTGCCAAGCGCGTACGTCAGATCAACCCAGCGGCACATATTTGTTGCTATGGCCTGTATGCCCTGCTCAACGCCGAATATCTGCGCCCGCGCTATGCCGACACCACCATTGGCGGTGAATATGAAGGGGCGTTGCGCGAACTAGCCGAACGCCTTGCTACAAACACACTGCCGCCTACGTACGATACGACTCAATTAGTGCGTCTGCCGTTTGTGACCCCTGAGCGTGATAGCTTGCCACCGCTCCAGCAGTATGCCGCGTTCCAGCGTGGTGACACAGTCGTACCCGCTGGGTATGTCGAGGCGACTCGTGGCTGCCTCCATACTTGCCTCCATTGCCCGATCACCCCAGTCTATGGCGGGCGATTCTTCGCGATTCCCCGCGAAACAGTGTTGGCAGATATTCGCGCTCAAGTTGCTGCTGGGGCACAACATATCACCTTCGGCGATCCCGATTTCTTCAATGGCCCCACCCACGCCCTGCGGATTTTGCGGGCCATGCACCAGGAGTGGCCGACGCTCACCTTCGATGCCACAATCAAAGTGGAGCATTTACTGGAATACCGCGACCTACTGCCAGAACTGGCTGAACTTGGTTGTGCCTTTATCGTTTCCGCCGTTGAATCACTCAGCGACGAGGTGTTGCGTCAGCTTGATAAAGGCCACACGCGGGCCGATGTCGTGGAAGCGTTCGCGCTCGCCGACACCGTCGGGATTCCCCTCCGTCCATCGCTCCTACCATTTACCCCGTGGACAACGCTGGAAGATTACCTCGACCTCCTGCACTTCTTCGAGGAAAACGATCTGCTCGATAATGTTGATCCCGTCCATTTTTCAATTCGCCTGTTGATTCCGCCAGGATCAGCTGTTCTCAACCAACCAGACACTGCGATCTGGCTTGGCCCACTCGACGAAGAAGCATTCACCTATCGCTGGCAACACCACGACCCACGCCTGGATCAGTTGCAACAGGCGGTCGCCGCAGTCGTTGAAGCTGGTGAACAGGCTGGGGCAGCCCCTGCTGAAGTCTTTGAGGAAATCAAAGCCCTGGCCTATGCAGCCAGTGGCTTGGCCCTGCCCCTCACCCATACGCGGAGCAGGGTGACAACGCTGCGGCCACCAGTACCCCGCCTGACTGAATCGTGGTTTTGTTGAGCAGAGCCAACCGCGGAGCAGTTTGCTCCCGCTCACCATCCCACCGCCAAGCGAGACAGTGTAGAATAGACGCAGTGCTTCACACACCGCAACACTGGCGGTAGTAATACATCCCGATCAGGGCAATGTCTGGGTAACACAAAGAGCAACTGGATGGCACGAACAGCAGATCCTCCCAATCAAGCAACTACCCCAGCAGATATAGTAGACGAGCGTGACCCGACAGCATTCGTCATCGCGCGCCACCTGAGCAAGAGCTTTGGGGACAATGCGGTACTCCACGACCTGAACCTGACGGTGCGCTCGGGGGAGATTTTTGGCCTGATCGGGCCAAGTGGTTCAGGCAAGACTACCGCCATCCACCTCCTCTGTGGGCATCTCCGCGCCAGTGGTGGCGAAATGCGCGTACTCGGCAATCGTCCAGAAGAGTTTACCGTCAGAAACCGCCGCCGCATTGGCTATATGCCGCAGGGCTTCGCCCTCTATCCCGACCTCACCGTGGAGCAAAATGTGGCCTTTGCCGCTGGGCTCTACGGTCTGGCAGAGTGGCGCAATCGCCACCGGCTCCGCGAAATTTTGGATCTTGTCCAGCTTTGGGATGCGCGCAAGCGGGCTGCCCGCGCCGTCTCTGGGGGGATGCAACGACGGATCGCGCTGGCGGCAGCGCTGATCCACGATCCAGAACTCCTCTTTGTCGATGAGCCAACGGCGAATCTTGACCCTATTCTGCGGGCGCGCCTCTGGCAACACTTTCGGGCGCTGCGTGAGCGGGGCCGCGCCTTGTTGATTACGACCCAGTACGTTGACGAAGCTGAATATTGTGATCGGGTTGGCCTGATGTATGAGGGGACATTAATCGCCACGGGGCAACCACTGGCATTGCGACGGCAGGCATTTGGTGGCGATATTGTGGAGATCAGCATTGAACGCCCACCAGTCCAATATCTGGACGATTTATCAGCAATTCCGGGGGTGAAAGGAACCGAAGAACGCGGCGATGCCCCACTCCGCATCACTGTGGACGACGCGACCAGCGCAATTCCGAAACTGCTGGATACGCTCGAACAGCGCGGTGCAACGATTCGCGCTGTTTCGCACTATCAACCAACGTTCGATGAGGTGTTCATCAAACTGATTGAACAACAAGGCACAGTTGTCGAATCAGAGAAGCTCAATCTCAGTATTCACTGATACGCTCTGCACACGAGGAATACGATGCCTGGATGCCCACGCGTTAGCCCCAGTAATAGCCAATGAGAGCGATCATCCAAACGTTCGCCGTAGCGCTCAAAGAGCTACGTGAACTCTTTCGCCGTCCAATGCTCGTCCTCACGCTAGTGCTAGGGCCATTGGCGATCATGCTCATCTTTGGAATAGGGACGAATAACGAAGCTGCACCACCACGCGCGATTGTCGTCATCCCGCCCGGACAAGGTGTACCCCGGCTGGTACAAGATTATCGACGCGAATTTAATCGGTTCCTGCAAGTACAGGAATATACGACTGACGAAGAATATGCCCGGGGACAGCTCGCCAAGGGCCTCATCACTGCGGTCGTCATCTTGCCACCGACACCGTATGAAACGATTGCTGGCGGCAAACAAGCCCAGATTCGCGTGCTGTATAACGAGATTGACCCGGCCCGTCGCCAACTCGTGCCGGACTTTGTGCGGGTTATGGTCGGCGACATCAATCGTGAGCTCTTTTTGCAGAACGCCGATCAACAACAGGAAGCCCTGAAAACCTCCACCGACAATATTTCATTGGCGCTCGAAGCGCTCACTCTGGCCGATCAGGCAGTGGCACGCGGCGATCGCGACGAGGCCCGCCGCCAGGTGCAGGTAGCCCAGCGCGCCACGGCGACAATCGACGACTCACTGGGACTGCTTGGCCCATCCGCTGCACCATTCCAATCCCAGATCATCCTGCTACGCAAACGCCTACAAGAGGCTGATCGGGCGCTGCAAACAGCCAATACTACGCTTGCCACCCCCGATCCACGCCCAATTGGCGAACAGATTGGCCTGACCCAAACGCGCCAGAGTTTACAGGAGTTGAATAATACGCTGGAACGGCTGACAACAGTGCCACCAGAGGTCGCGATTGCCCCACTGGCAGCCGATACCCAGGATGTCACGAAGCTCAATTCAGATATTATTTCGTTCTATGCTCCTGCTATGCTGGCCCTGATTATCCAGCACGCCGCCGTCAGCCTAGGGGCGTTGGCAATTGTCCGCGAACGGCTCAGCGGTACATTTGAGTTGTACCAGATTGCGCCCACCTCCAACCTCCAACTCTTGATCGGCAAATATCTGGCCTACTTCTTCTTTGTGATCGCTGTCAGTCTGGCGCTCCTTGCTGTGCTGATCAGCCCCATATTGCGTGTCCCACTCTTTGGGGATCCCCGCCGCCTAGCAGCGATTCTGGTGCTGCTCACCCTGGCCTCAGTGGGGATGGGCTTAGCTATCTCACTGGTTGCCGTCTCTGAACGTCAGGCAGTCCAGCTTTCGATGTTAGTATTGCTGGCCGTGGTCTTCTTCGGGGGCTTTGCGCTGCCGCTAGATGGTCTGAAGCAGCCAGCATTGACCGTAGCCTATGCCTTACCAGCAACCTACGGCGGCGCATTGATGCAAGATGTAATGCTACGCGGAATACCCGGGAGTAATACCTTTTATCTGGCGCTCGGCGCGATGGCCGCAGGGTTCTTCTTCCTCTGCCTCGCCCTACTGCACTGGCGCACGCGCCCAGCCTGACTATTTTTGATACCTACTGCCACTGGAGCGACCAAGGCAGCCCTGGTCGCTCCAATGACCGCACTATGCTGACCGCAGCGCCAATGAGCGCGGGAAACGGTAAGCCCCTACAGTAGCTTGCCGCTTCATTGTCCAGGTAGCAGGCACACGCCTGACCCAAGGCGGCAGTCCGCGCAGGCGCAGGCCAGCGAGGCGCGACTGTAGTCGCCAGCCAAACCCACCCCGGCAACCAGAAATGACCCTCTGCCGCTATGGACAATCACAACACAAGCGGCTGTAGTCCCTAATCGTCTAACTCAACGACTGGCAGGCCATAGATGCCGAGGGTCGTGGCGATCTCGCTGCCGTGATGAATATCGTGTTCAAGTATGCCCCAGATGATTGATTCGAATGAGACCGCTGGTCGCGCCACGTTATCCCGCTGCGCCGCTTCCAGCCACATCTGGGCGTAAGGCTGGAGTGCTGGCTCCACCCCTGCGGCGTGACGGACGCGCCCAGCCTGATCCAGCGGCGGCACGACCCGCTCAAGATCGGCTGGGGTCAGGTGGGCAAGCGTCGCCTCGATCAACTGCCAGGTCAGGGTTAACCCAGTGACGAGTTCCGCCGCCGTGTGGCCTGGATCCACGTCCGCCTCGCAGACACCCAGCGCCCACAGTTCGTAAGGCGTCAGTTCAGCGCCACCTGCGCCCATCCGCGCATGAAACCACCAGGCGCGATTGGCAACGATATGCGTTACATACATCCCAATCGACCAATGGCGTGGTGTGGTGCGTAAGGCAAGTTGCTCGACTGTGAGCGGCGCGATAGCGGCGACGAGGCGTTGCTGGTATCTCCCCCATCCTGTATAGAAAGGGAGCAGTGAACGTTGCTGTTCGATCATGGAAGGTACTCCTAAATGCTTTCCTGAGCAACGAAGCCAGTGCAATTGGCTCAACCTCGGTCGCGACTCACGCCTGTCGAGCGAAGCACAACCACACCCGTCTCCGTGTTAGGAAACACGCGATACATTGAAGCAGGGATCACCGGATCCGCTTCACGAATTTATCAGGAAATATGCGGAGTTAGCAGCAAGCCGGCATCAGTGTCACAACCTCCCAAGTGGTGAACAACGACTGCGTTACTATAGAGGGAGCGCGGAAATCTTTCAAGAATCAAGCGGTAAGCAGGCTACCGCTAATGAATCCGCTTCGTCTTGCGATGGTTATTGACGAAGTCAACCAGCACATACTCGCCAAGGGCTTCGGGTTCGGCAAAGAAAGCGCGACCACCGTTCAATTGCGTGAGCTGGTTAATAAAATCCTCAAGCTGATAATTGCGCTCCAGCATAAACGTATTGATGATGATATTGTCCTTTGTGCAGCGCACCACTTCCTTCAAGGTCTCCTGAATCGTCCGATAGGTTGGTGGGTAATTGAAGTAGGGGTGTGGTGCGCCCACCTCCCAGTGGGCCGTCGGCTCACCATCAGTAATCATGATGATCTGCTTATTGGCGCTCTTTTGCCGCCCCAGCAGTTGCCGCGCCAGCATGAAGCCATGCTGCATATTCGTCCCATATTCGTATTCGTCCCAGACCAACTGTGGCAGCGCCCCTGGTTTCAGTTCGCGGGCCTGATACGAAAAGCCAATGACGTGCAAGGTATCACGCGGGTATTGCCCACGAATCAGGCTATCGAGCGCGAGGGCCACCTTCTTCGCCGCGAAGAAGCAGTTGTTCAACAACATCGACCGACTCATGTCGACCATCAGCACGGTCGCGGTCTGCGTCAGTAATTCCGTGCGATAAACCTCAAAGTCGTCGGCACTGAGCTTGAGTGGGCTACCGATCCCCTCTCGCCGCACTGAATTCATCAGGGTACCGCGCAGATCGAGCAGGAACGGATCACCAAACTCATACTCTTTTGTTTCATCGGTACGGTCGCCACCGGCACCGCGCCGCTCGGTAACATGATTACCAACGCGATCTTTCTTCAGGTGCGAGAAGATATCTTCCAGCGCCTTCTGGCCGATCTTCCGCATCCCGCGTGGAGTGACTTCCAGCTTGCGCCCATTGCGTTCCACATAGCCAGCATCTTCGAGCATCTTGACCAGGTTCTGTAAGCGGCGGACATCATCTGCCGACTCATTCCCCATCAGTTGTTCAACCAGATCGGGATCGATCCCATCGAGATTGCCGAACTGGGCCTGTCGCAGTTGTCGCTCCAGATCATCCAGCCCTTGCAAGTTCTCCATCACGCGCATCGCCTCTTGCAGCGATATCGGCTCATCGCCAGTGAATGGATACTGCTCCGACTCCACAGGCATCAATCGATTGATATTCTGCGCCAGTCGGGCCAGGTCATAGCGCAGCCGATCATCCTGGAGCAACTGCTCCATGGTCGATTGCAGCTGTTGCCGCTGGTCGGGTGACATACTATCCAGGAGCGACTGCATCGCTGACTGCTGCCGTTGCATCTGTTGCATGAGCTGGTCAAGGTTTTCGGCACCAGGGAAGAACTGCCCATGCTTATCCATGAATGACTGGAAATCAGGTTCCTGGCCGTTCGCCCGATCTTCCAACATCTGATTCAGGTCTTTGACCATCTCACGGACTCCCGCGAGATCCTCTGGGGTCATCTGTTCCAGTCCCTGTTGCATCCCCTGGAAGAATGACTGCATCACCTGTTGCTGCAACATAGCCAGCAATTGTTCGAACTGTTCACGCGCTTCAGGGTCCATGAAATCGTATGACTGCAGTTCTTTAATTTGCCCAGCGGGATCAGCAGGTAAGTTGTCAAGAAACTCTTGCTTCTTCTTGGCCCGATCTTCCAGCATTCGATGGAGATTTTCGAGCGTTTCGGGGTCGAGTGCGCCATCATCGTTCTGTTGTCCGGGCTGGCTGCCCGGTTGCTGGCCCTGCCCGGACTCACCGCCCATCGGGCTACTGCGTTGTTGCTGCGCTGAAGTTGCCTGACCATACTCGCCAGCCTGATCTGCCTCAAACCGCTGCGCTCGGCGGCGCGCTTGCGCCCCCTCGTCGCCACCTTCACTAGAGCCTGAATCGTCCTGGCCCGCCTGCGGGCCATCTTCACCAGCCTGCTGGGGATCGTTGCCAAGGGCCTCGTCGCGGCGACGGCGCGAATCATCCAGGCGCTGGTCAATGCCGTAGCGCTCGCGATCCTTGATCTCCTCCAGCTTCTGCTTAATGTCGTCCATGATCGCGTTCATATTATGTTGACCAAGCTGCTGTTGCCGCTGCTCCTTAAGCCGTTCCATCAGCTGTTGCAGCCCCGGCATCCGGCCATCCATCCGACCCTGATCGCCTTGCCGCATCATCCGCCGTAACGCGTTGGCAATGTCTCCGTCGGCAATCAATTCATCCGACAATGCCTCCATCAGTTCATCGGCATCGAAAGGAAAGAGGGATTGCGTCCCATCCCAGCGACCGTAGATATAGCGATAGATCATCATGGCACCTGCTTTCGGTTCGGCATACATTGGGACATTCAGGCAGTGCGCCTGCTAACGACGGTAACGCACTGTCGCCGCCGAGCGATCTTTGTTCAACTTACGGTTGAGGTGAAGTCCTTCCAATACAAACTCGACCCCCGATGCGACCACCGCCGGATTTCCCTGTGCTTCCAAATGCTCCAACGCAGTCTTCATCGCTTCGCTCTGTGATCCAGCCAGCACATAGTCCATCGAAGGGGTGAGCGGCGACGCCTCCATCTTCCGGCCATTATCAAATGCCTGGATCAGATCCTCAAAGTCACCCACATTGAAGTAGCGCCCGAAGGTATTCACAACGGCGTGTTGGATCAACTTATCAACGACCTTGTCTTCGCGGCCATCGCCCGCCGACTCCAGTTCAATCTTGCCCATCGTTGAAGCAGCCAGCGCAGGCAGGTCGCTGATTCGTGGGGTAGCCTCTTTTTCATTCAGACGAATGGCCCGCTTCAGCGCACTCGCCATCAGATTCTCGTAGTTGGCGATTGATAGCCGCACACTGACCCCAGAACGCTGGTTGATCTCCCCACTGTTGCGGGCCAGATGCGTTACCTCTGCCACGATCTCCTTCATAAAGCGTGGCACAGTTACGGTATAGTCGGCGCTGTCGAACTGCGAAGCCTCCTGTTCAATGATCTCGATCTCCTGGGCAATCGTTTGTGGATAGTGCGTGCGGATCTGCGAACCATAACGGTCTTTCAACGGGGTAATAATCCGCCCACGGTTGGTGTAATCTTCGGGGTTAGCCGACGCCACCACATAAATATCAAGCGGCAGTTGAATCTTGTAGCCGCGCACCTGCACGTCGCGCTCTTCCATGATATTGAGCAAGCCAACCTGAATTCGTTCGGCCAGATCCGGCAACTCATTCAGACAGAAGATTCCGCGATTCGTGCGGGGAATCAGTCCATAGTGCAGTGTCAGTTCATCAGAAAGATAGCGGCCTTCCGCAACCTTAATGGGGTCAACCTCACCGATCAGGTCAGCGATTGTCGTATCTGGCGTCGCCAGTTTCTCGCCGTAACGACGCTCACGTGGCAACCAGACAATCGGGGTATCTTCGCCCTGCTCCGCGATCAGGTCGTGGGCATGGCGCGAGATGGGATTGAATGGATCATCATTGATCTCCGAGCCAGCGATGATCGGCGTCATCTCATCCAGCAAGTTGACCAGGCTACGGGCCATCCGCGTCTTCGCCTGCCCCCGTTCGCCCAGAAAGATCATATCCTGCCCAGCCAGGATCGCGTTCTCGATCTGCGGCAACACCGTATCTTCATAGCCGTGAATGTTGGGGAAAGCCCTTTCCCCATCGCGAATCTTCTGAATCAGATTCCGGCGTAATTCCTCACGAATTGGGGTAACAATGTAGCCACTGGCCCGTAGCTGCCCAATAGTCCGTGCCTCAGTTGGTAGATTCGTTGTCATCAGTAGTCTGCTCCTCATGTCGTTTGGTAGAACAGTGGTCAGCTTACCTGAAAAGGGTAAGAGAGATGCGCTACTACTATGCAGCAGTCAATCATCGTCACCCTACATTCTCACTGAGGGTGCCCCAAACTGGACAGCAACGGGGCTGCTAACAATTACTATCGTAGCTGCGTAGTCGATACGATCATCGGCTGATGCAGTAGTGCGCTGAAGGGGATCGGATCTACGAGTGAAGATCAGTTACCACGCTGGATAATACCCTCACCACAAGAACAATTATACCTTACTGCAGTTCATTACTGACAACGTGTCAGCAAGAGCAACCCGCCACAGGCAGTTGTTCGCAGCAATCCTCACTTTCCACATTACCCACTCTGACATACAATAGCGAAGCACAAGCCGGGTGTGTAGCCCCAGCGGCGGGGCAGCCCGACAACACTGCAAATGCGGGAGGAAAGCAACAATGGCCTACAATGTAACATTGATGCCGGGGGATGGGATCGGCCCTGAAGTCGTCGAAGCAATGCGTCGAGTACTCGAAGCAACGGGAATTGAGTTTGCCTGGGATTATCAGGACCTTGGGATGATCGCGCAGGAAAACCAGGGGACAACCCTGCCCGAAGCGACCGTTGAATCAGTGCGGCGGAACAAGGTGGGGATTAAGGGCCCAACTACCACCCCGGTTGGCACGGGCTTCCGCTCAGTAAATGTTGGGCTGCGGCAGGCCCTCAATCTCTACGCTAATCTACGCCCAGCCAAAACCTATAAAGGGGTTCGCGCTAACTTCGATAATGTTGATCTGATCGTGGTTCGCGAAAACCTGGAAGATACCTACGCTGGCGTCGAGTTTGACACAGGAACGCCCGAAGCGCACCGCGTGATCAAGGCGATCAACGCTGATAGCGCGAAGCAAATCGCGGAAGACTCCGCGATCACCATCAAAATGATCACCCCCGAAGGCTGCCGCCGCATCGTGAAGTTCGCCTTTGAGTATGCCCGCCAGAACAAGCGCAAACTGGTTACAGCGGTCCACAAAGCGAATATCATGAAGTACACCGATGGCCTCTTTCTGCACGTCGCGCAGGAAGTGGCTCAGGAATATCCCGATATCGAATTCAACGACCGCATCGTCGACAATATGTGTATGCAATTGGTGCAGAAGCCAGACCTCTACGATGTGCTGGTGATGCCGAATCTTTATGGCGACATCCTCTCCGACCTCTGCTCGGGGATGATCGGCGGTCTCGGCGTCGCCCCAGGGGCAAATATTGGGGCAGAAGGCGCTGTCTTCGAACCGATTCACGGTTCCGCCCCGAAATATGCAGGGCAGAATGTCGCTAATCCCACCGCCGAGATTCTGACCGGGGCATTGATGCTGCGTCATCTTGGCGAGATCGACGCTGCCGAACGTGTTGAAAATGCCACCGCCGCAGTGATTGCTGAAGGGCAAGATGTCACCTACGACCTGAAGCAAGACCGCGACGACCCAACTGCTGTTGGCACCGATAAGATGGCTGACGCAATTATCAAGGCGATGGGCTAAGCCACCCAGCAGTCGCCCCGCCAAAGCTAACAGTCAGCCCTGGCGGGGCGGCTGGCGCCACCTGTTTTATTGGAGGTCTGTTGCTACTCCTGTTCGCTGCCATCGTTGGTACGCTGGGTGGACTCTGGCACGGTGGGGCGATTCGCAATTTCGCACGACTTTCTTTCCGCTGGCCTGCAATCTTTCTGGTCGGAATCGCCGCACGGGCAGTAGCCTTCTCGCCAATCGTTCGTTCCGCGCCAATCGCGATTGCGCTTTATCTGCTGGCAATTGGTTGCCTCATAATCGGCATGATCCGCAATCGGTGGCTGGCTGGGCTTGAACTGATCCTGGTGGGCCTACTCCTCAACGCCATTGTCATCCTAGCGAATGGGGGTGCGATGCCAGTCTCTGCCGATGCCCTCCGCCTGATTGGGCATTACGACTTCGCCCTGCGACTCAGTAGAGAAGGCTCAATCGGTCACGTCACGCTGGCAACGCCCGATACGCTGCTACGGCCCCTGGCAGATGTCATCCCGCTGACCGCGATACCAGGCTTACAAACAGTTGCCAGTGTTGGTGATCTCTTCATTGCCGCCGGAGTCCTGATCATCTTTTATGTTGGTACACTACGTCCGTTCGTTCCAACCACGCCGCCCAAGGATGACCAGCAAACCAACGCCAGCGGGCAGCAGGAGGCAACCAGACCAGGAGAGTGATAATCTCCCAACCTAAGACATCACGCAAAGGGTCTGCCGATGTTTCGTGTCGCTATCTTCTCCGATATTCATGGAAACCTCGCGGCATTGCGGGCAGTGCTCGCCGCCATTGATCGCCATCGACCAGTGCAATTGCGCGTTGCTGCCGGCGATCTTGTTGCGCCAGCGGGGGCGCGGCCTGCGGAAACCTTCGATCTCCTGATTGAAACGGAATGTGCGCTCCTGCTCGGCAACCATGATCTTTTGCTCTGGAACCCGGAAGCAGAGGAACTGACTGGCCCATTTGCCGCGCTGGTGCGCCAACAAGAACCGTGGGCCGTATCACGCCTTGGCACCCGTCGGATCGAATATCTGCAACAACTGCCGCAGCAACTCCGCATCTCCCCAGCCCCTGACCATGATCTGCTGATTGTCCACGCCAGCAGGCATAATCCATTGCAGGGCCACGCTGCGACGCTGGAAACGACCGAAGCGGAACTGGCCGCACTCTACAGTGGCGCAAATGCAGAGATTATCGCCTTTGGGCATTACCACGAACCATTCACGCGACAGTGGGCGGAAGGCACCTTAGTCAATGTCGCATCGGTATCGTTGCCCAAAGACGGCAAGCCGCTTGCCGCGTTCACGATTCTGACCTGGAACGGCACCCGTTGGCTGATTGAGCAGCACCGTGTGCCGTATAACATTCATGATGAGCAAGCAGCCCTGGCGAGGAGCGGGATACCGCAGTAGGCGGGCCAACCTGGGCTGCAACAAGCGGGGTACCGCGAGCAACAAAGGAGCAAAGATGACCCGCTGGCAGGCGAACTATCATACCCATAACCGTTGGTGCGATGGGCACGGTGAAATTGCCGATGTCGTTGCCGCCGCCAGAGATGCTGGTCTCACCGCGATTGGGATCACCAGCCACGCCCCCGTACCGTTCCCGACAACGTATGCGATGCCGCTCGATCAACTCACTGCTTACCGCGCAGAAGTGCTACGGGTTCGCGAGGAGTTTGCCGGACAGATCGAGGTAGTATTGGGCCTGGAAACCGACGCCTTGCCCGCACTGCGACAATTCAATCAGGAGCAGGTATTGGCGCATGGCTTCGACTTCTGCGTTGGCTCAATCCATTTCCAGGGTACTGATGACCAGGGCCATCCCTGGCCCCTCGACATGACCGCACGCCAGTTCGATCAACTGCTACAAACGCAGTATCGCGGCGATATTCAGGCGTTAGTCGAAGAACATTATCAGCGGATCGCTGAACTCGGCGCCTATCCAGGGGTAGCGATTGTTGGACATATCGATCGTGGCGTCAAACTCTGGAACGCCAACGGAGAATATTTCGACGAGGATGTATCATGGTATCGCGCTGCGGTCGATATGGCCCTACAAACCCTTGCGAAGGCTGGCACAATCGTGGAACTCAGCACGGGCGGCTGGCGGCGTGGCCTGCCTGCGCCTTTTCCCAGCCCCTGGATCGTGCGCCGTTGCCACGAACTGGGTGTCTGGCTGACGCTGAATAGTGATAGCCACCGCCCCAGCCAACTCACCTATCAATACCCCAGGGCCCAAGCATTACTGGAAGAGATCGGGGTCAGTGAACTGGCCCGCTTCGATCTGGCAAGCAGGCAATGGCGACTGGTGCCGCTGATAGGTCAACCGCGCTAACGGCTCTCTGCGCTGGCGATTGCCGGATCAATATCGAGCGCCATATCATTGAGAATGTCGTCCATCTGGCGCGAGAACCAGCGATGAATCGAATTCTCCCGTACTTGCCGCGCCAGATGGTACGCACGTTGGGCGCGTTCAGCGGGATCCATCGTCAAGGCCTGATGGATCGCCTCACGCATACCATACACATCATAGGGTGAAATGATCAGCGCATCATCCCCAAGTTCCTCGGCGGCCCCCGCTTGCTCCGAAAGAATCAATACGCCATCGCGCTTATTCAGCACTACGCCTTCCTTCGCCACCAGATTCATCCCATCAGCCAGGGGATTGACCATCAGCACATCATATTCGCTCAGGGCGGCAATCGCGCGGTCATAGTTGTTGCCCAGCATAATCCGCACTGGCTCCCATTCGCTTTCGCTATGCGTCGCGTTGATCTCCCCAGCAAGGCCGGTAATGTCCCGTAGATAGTTGCGATATTCGGTAACTTCGGTGCGCGAGGGAACGAGCAAGGCCAGGAAATAGACTTTCTCACGATACTCAGGATAGGCATTCAGAAAGCTGCGGTAGGCGATCAGCCCGCGCAGAATATTCTTGCTTGGTTCCACCCGATCTACCCGCAAGATCAGTTTGCGGTTCCCCCGTAAGGCCCGCAACGATTCCACCATCTGCTGCACCTTCGGCGTAGCGAGTTGTTTCTCCAGCCCTGCCACATCGACCGAGATCGGGTACGGTGCAGCATCAACCTTGCGGCCTTGAATTGCCACTTGCCGCCACGGCTTCGTCACCCGTACTTCGGGCAGATTTTCCGTGCAGGTTTGCAAGAAGCGGCGGGTATCGCGGGCCGTCTGAAAGCCAACGCGGTCGGCATTGAGCAACCCACGCAACAGTTCCTGCCGCATCTTTGGCGGTAAGATGAGCCAGCCATCTGGCCCAGGCCAGGGGATATGCAGAAAGAAGTGACTGTAGATCCGCTCACCAAGTAACTCACGCAAGTATTGCGGCACGAGGTAGAGATGGTAATCCTGCACCATCACAATGACTGGCCCTGTAAAACCGCGTAGGCTGTCAGCCACCGTCTGCGCTAATTGACGATTGACGCCAGCATAGCCAATCGACCACGCCTGCCAGGTACCGCGGTCGATAATCGGCGACCGTGGGGAATCCTGTAACTGGTGTTGTACAAACCAGAGGAGCGGATTACTGATCACATTGTAATAGTTGCGATACTCGTTCTGATCAGGAGTAGTGAGCCGGATCTGCATATCGTCAACAGTCTGCATAGTTGGGCCCACTTTACTCAACCACTGCGCATCGCCCTTCCCCAGCGCACAGGAAATCCACAAGACATCGTAGTGTTGCGCCACACTGGTGATCGCAGTCACCAACCCACCATCACCGCGCGTAGCGACAATCTCACCATCTTTGACCGCAAAGGAGAATGGCCCACGATTGGAAACAATCACAATCTTCGGTTGCTGCGATGAGTCAGAGAGCGTCACGATGATTTAACTCCTTGGATAACAGTTGTTTGACTGGTCGCACGTTGATTGGCGAGCCAACCCAGCAATCCAGCAACGTCGTCTGGACCATCAGCGACAAAGTCGCAGTAGTCCAGTAATTCCGGCGGGCTACCCTGTGCATGGAGAACCCCGACCGCATAACCAGCGAGCGGCTGCCCGTTTACTGAGTCTACTGAGCGCAGGCGGCGTAATTCAGCCATCGCCAGTAAATCGGTCGTATCGTCGCCAAGAAAGAGTACGCTGGCGAGGTGGGCATCAGCGACAATCGTCGCCAGAGCCGTGCCTTTATTCAGTGCCAGCGGTGGCTTGATCTCCCAGACCTGATTACCCTGATTCAGGTGAAAGCCATAACGCAAACAGAGCGGTGCGAGTTGCTCGGCAATCTGGGCCGCCGCCCGCTGGGGATCGCCAGAGGCGCGATAGTGAAACGAGGCCGTCACGCCTTTATCCTCTACCAGAATTGCGGGATCACTGAACGGTGGAACTTCGCGCAGCAGCTGCGTCAGGGCAAGCTGCCAGGGCTGGGCCGCCGCAACCAGCGCAACAGTATCGCCCGCCCAATAATCGAGGCCATGATTACCAATGTAGTAAAAGTTGGGGTGGGGGAGCCTGGCATGGAGATCGCCCGCCGAGCGCCCCGAGATCAGGCCAATAGTGACACCAGTAGCGGCAAGTTCATGGAGGGCAGTACGGTTTTCTGGGGTAGGGCTAGCCATGGTAGGGTTAGGGGAAAAATGGCTGAGGGTGCCATCAAAGTCACTGAGAACCCCAAACGCTGGTCGTTCGAGCAACACGGCGAGTTGTTGCTTTGATGCAGACCAATGCGGTGGTTCTGCCATCTCGACTCCTTACAAACCCAACAACGCCAGGGATCTGGCACCGTGGCATCAGAGCCTACCCAAGGATACCACGCGATCACCCGCGTCAACACTGATCAGACAACTACGCGAGAGTACTGGTATACTCAAAGGAAGAGCAGGAGCAACGATAACGTTGGCTCGCTGCTGACGATACGGGGCGCCCGTATCGGGCGATTTGAGCAATGCGAGGCGACGCCGTGGCGACGCAACTAATCGATTTCCAAAACCTTCGCAACAACACCAAGCGGGGATTTATTGGGCATGACAAACCCGAGAATGAACTGATTGATGCCTGTGTGCGCTGCGGCTTTTGCCTGACTTCCTGCCCTACCTACGTCGAAACACGCAAAGAGACCTCTTCACCGCGTGGCCGAATCTATCTGATGAAGGCGGTCAGCGAAGGCCGCCTTGACCTCGGTAGTGCTGGCTTCATCGATCAGATGTATGAGTGCCTTGACTGTCGCGCCTGTGAAGCAGTCTGCCCGTCGGGGGTACAGTATGGCAAACTCGTTGAGCCAGCGCGTAGCCAGATTGAACGGCAGATAAAACGCCCGATCTGGCAACGGGTGATTCGTGATCTGACCTTCAACCAGCTCTTCGCCAAAGGCTCACTTTTCCGCGCCACCTGTATGGCATTCAAGATCTACCAACGCAGTGGAGTTCAGGCAGTAGTACGCGGCAGTCATATCTTAGAACCACTGGGGCTGAGTGCGATGGAAGCGAGTCTGCCCAAAATGTCTGGGCGCTTCTTTGTGCCAGAAGGCCAGGTCTACGAAGCGGTTGGCCCACAGCGGGCGCGAGTCGCCTTATTCAGTGGCTGCGTCATGGGCACCGCCTTTGCCCGCGTCAATCGAGCCACGGCGCGGGTGCTGGCGAAGAATGGCTGCGAAGTCGTGGTGCCAGCGGAGCAAGGATGTTGCGGGGCCTTAAATGTTCATGCTGGCGACCTTGATTCTGGGCGCAATCTGATGAAGCGCAATATTGAGGCATTTGAGGCGCTCGATGTCGATGCGATCATCATCAACGCGGCTGGTTGTGGCTCAAACCTGAAAGAATATGGTCACCTGTTCCACGATGACCCCGCGTGGGCAGACCGTGCGGTAGCTTTCTCGGCGAAGGTCAAAGATATTAGCGAGTATCTGGCAAAATTGGGCCTGGTTGGTGACTTAGGCGAACTCCCCGTACGTGTCACCTATCAGGATGCCTGCCACCTCGCCCACGCGCAACGAATTACCAAGCAACCACGCGATCTGCTGAAGGCGATTCCTGGGCTGCAACTGGTGGAGATGCACGAATCCAGTCTCTGTTGCGGCAGTGCCGGAATCTACAATATTACGCGCCCGGAAATGTCAGCACGGCTGATGAAGCGCAAGGCGAAGAATGCGGTGGCGACAACCCCAGAGATTATCGTTTCCGCCAACCCTGGCTGCATGATGCAGCTTGCCAGTGGACTGGCTGATGCTGGGACTACGGGGATCAAAGTACGCCATCTAGTCGAGCTCCTCGATGAATCATATCGGCGGGCCGAAGGCACTGGCATGCGCCGCCGGATCTTTGCTGATCGGCGTCCACGGCGGAGGCGCAACGTTGCTGCGCCGAAGCACGAAGCAGCGGTTGAAGATCGGAGCCGGGGCGAAGCAGCGTCAGGGACAGTCATGGGCCTCGATCATCAAGCCCCATCCCACTAACCAGGAGGACGCAATGACGATGGCGGCACTCGGGCGTACAGTTGCCAATGCCCTCTTTCTCTTCGCATTAAGCATTTGGGGCGGGATGGTAGTCTTCTTCACGTTCGTCACTACCACGACAATCTTTGATACGCTCGACCGTGACCTTGCAGCGACAGTGCTTGGCAAACTCTTTCCAGTCTATTTTCAGATTCAACTGCTTTGCGCGGTGATTGCGCTGGCCTTTGTGCTGGATCGCCTACTCCATCTTGGCAATCCCCCACGGCGAGCCATCATCAGTGCAGCGATCATGCTTGGACTGGCCGTCGCGGTGGGGAGCTACCTGCTCTTCATCCTCCAACCGCAAATGGCTACGGCCCAGGCCGCCGTTGGCTCGTTTGTCACTACCGCCAAAGATGCCCCAGCGCGCATTGCCTACGGCCAAATGCACGGTCGAGCGATGATGCTGAATGCCATTACGGCCCTGCTCGGTGGTGGGGTGTTATTAATCACCGCCTGTAATCCCCGCCTACTCATGCACGCAGGCGAAGCACGTCGGCCCGCTGCGCTACCACAGCAAAACCCAGCCCCGGTTGAATCTGGCCCGCGTGGTGTATCGAAACAACCACCAACTTATTAACGCCACTTGCACAACGTGCTTACAGAACCGCGCTGAGGTACCTCAGCGCGGTTCTGCTTAACAGCAAATTTCTCAGAAAATAAATATCTACATTGATTTTATGAAAATATCTATTGACAAGATAGTTTATTGTGCTATGATGATTGTAGAAATACGGCTTGATTATCTGTATTAACCCATTGAGGAGATAGCGATGAGTTCAGCGGATCTGTATCCAGTGCCCACCCAATGCCCTGTCTGCAATGGTGAACTGGCGATTACTGGCGTGCGCTGCACCAACTGCGCGACTACCATCACGGGAAATTTCACGCAGGGGCGCTTCGCGAACCTGAATACCCAGCAGTGGGATTTCATCGAAACATTCATTCGCTGCAAAGGGAAGATCAAAGATGTGGAAGTTGCGCTCGACATCTCCTATCCCACCGTTGTCTCACGCCTGAACGAAGTAGTGCGGGCGTTGGGCTTTGAGTCGGGCGATGAAGCCGCCGAACTGAAGCGCATCGCCGCCGCAGATGAGCGGCGCAGGGAGATCCTCCAGCGGCTAGAGCGCAAAGAGATCAGCCCCAAAGAGGCGATGCGCCTCTTCCAGAACAGTAACGAATAGCCCTGGTGATCGTTGTTCTGTAGATTTGAATCAGGAGCAAGAAGATGAGTACCCCAGAGTTGCAGGTCCTGCAAATGCTCGCCGAAGGCAAACTCTCAGTCGAAGAAGCCGATGAACTGCTCACGACCCTCGACAATACGAACCCAGAGCCAGCCAGTGTCGCCAACGAAGCAACCAGCCAGGTAGATTGGGCCGATCCGTTCACCCCAGCAGCGCCAAGGTCAGCACCCCAAGCCCCATCGGCACCATTCATGCCAACACCACCGACGCCAAACAGTCCACAGTTTACCCTCAACGACCTATTATCGCTGAAGCAACACGGGGTCAACATTGGCTACATCAGTGCCATGCGCAGCGTCCTCGATCAGCCGCTCAGCGCCCAAACGCTCATCCGACTCCATGAGGAGGGCGTGAAGCCAGATTATGTGGCAACGCTGCAGAAGACAGGCTACAACCATCTCTCAATTGACGAGATCATTCGCCTCTCTGAGGAGGGCGTCAAAGCTGAATATGCAACCGCTTTGCAAACAGTGGGTTTGGGTGACCTCTCGATTGACGAGATTATCCAGCTACACGATCAAGGGATCAAGCCTGACTACATCGCCGCGCTCAGCCAGTTTGGCCTCGATGACCTTGCCGTCGATCAACTGATCCGACTGGCAGATGAAGGAGTCAAGGCCGACTACATTGGCAAACTGCGGGCCGCGGGCCTGACTGGTCTCGATGTGGAAGATCTGGTCAAGCTTCACGAAGAAGGGGTTGACGCCAGCTTCGTCGCTGAAATGCAAGCGCTTGGCATGCTCGACCTCACCCCAAATACCTTGCTGCAACTCCGCCAGGATCACTAAAACAATCACGTACACCAATCAGCGCTCACGCCTACCCCTGCCAACCAGCACGGATCGCTTCAAGCACGGCAGGAACTACAGAAAGGACGAACACAATGTACCACTATGGACAAACACTCCTGGTTGACTATATCGCGCGCGAACGACAACAAGAAATCGCCGCCAAGGCAGCGCGCTACCAGCTGCTAGCCGAACATCTGCCCACGCCCAGTATCAATGACCGACTCGCCCACCTGATGGTGCGCTGTGCGCTCTGGCTCGCCCCTGCTCATACGATCGCTGAACTGCACCGGACTGCCTAAAGGGACTCGTACCTACAGCACTGACGCCACCATAAAGAAGGATTGGCAGCAATAAAATGATTGCATTAGCACACGCACTCGACAACGAATACGCCATCGTAGCAAGCCACCTCCACCGCGTTTATCGCACGAGACCAAAACCATTCCGCCCGCGCAAAGAGACGATCGCCGTGCAGGATGTCAGCTTCAACGTACCGCGTGGCACCATCTTTGGCTTGCTTGGCCCGAACGGGGCAGGCAAAACGACAACGATCAAGATTCTCTCGACCCTGCTCTTGCCTACCAGCGGCAAAGCCACGATTGGCGGCTATGATGTCGTGCAGGATGAACAGCAAGTGCGGCAACAACTGGGGGTTGTCCTCGGCGGCGACCGTGGTCTCTATGCCAAACTCTCTGCCCGCGATAACCTGCACTACTTTGGGGCGCTCTACGGCCTGACCCCAGAGACAATCAAGCGCCGTACCGAAGAAGTGCTGGCAGTGGTGAACCTGCACGACCGCGCCGATGAACGAACTGAACAATATTCACGCGGGATGAAGCAGCGCTTACACCTCGCCAAAGCCCTCCTCCACAATCCGCCCATCCTGATTCTGGATGAGCCGACGATTGGGCTGGATCCGGCGGCAGCGGTCGATCTGCGCCGCGCGATTGGGGCGCTGATTCCCAACCATACCGTTCTGCTCACCACCCACGATATGAATGAGGCCGACCAACTTTGCCGCGAGATCGCGATTGTGGACCACGGCCTGATTGTCGCCCAGGGCACGCCGGGAGCACTCAAGGGCCAGGTCGCTGGCGAACGACGAGTGATCGTCTCCACCCTGCAAGGATTAAATGGGCAGGCCACCGTCTTAGC
>JBDHWF010000065.1:0-23251 GCA_039810045.1 Chloroflexia bacterium | reverse complement strand
CAGCAGGGTGGTTATGCTGGTGGTGGCTACAGTGCTGGTGGTGGTTACGATCGCCCACAGCGCCAGATGTATCCAGCAGTATGCAGCGAGTGTGGGAAGGAGACGCAGGTCCCCTTCCAGCCACGTGGTGACAAGCCTGTGTACTGCTCCGATTGCTTTGCTGCTCGGCGTCAGACAAGTAACTATGGTGGCGGTGGCAATTACGGCGATCGTTACTAAAAAATAATCGTTGCCAGTCCCGCACAACAAAGCGGTTGGCAATCGATACGAATATCGGCGGCGGTGTTACGGGGAGATAACACCACCGCCGATATTTTATTGCCCCTGTTCCAGGGCTGAGGTCGCCGACAGGAATGAGTTTAGAGCGTTTGCTCCATCTCCTTGACGTTCGCCCCGCGGAAGGCGTTGAGGGCATTGCGATACCCTTCGCTGAGCGCGGCAGCGTCGGAGTTGTAGAGGATGAATCGGGAGCCTTTCTTCATCCAGAACTCCACAAGATCCTGGCGGAACATATGGCCGCCCGCTGGTAGACCATATTTATTCGCCGTTTCGATAATGTGCTGGTGTGCTTCCACATAGATCGGGTTGGAGTAATCATCTGGCACACCAAGGGTGATCGAGAGATCATTGGGGCCGATGAAAATCGCATCGATCCCGTCAACCTTGAGAATATCTTCCAGGTTATTAATTGCCGCCTGTGATTCAATCCCAATAATGATCACATTGCCGCCATTCCGTTTTTCCAGATATTCGGCAGTGGCGGGGTTGAGTTGCTCCTGGCCGTCACGCACGCGGTCGTGCTGTGCGCCTTTGAGAGGCCGCAAGCGGGCGGCAGCGATGACTGTGCGTACCTCATCAACTTCTTCGCAGTATGGCACCAAAACCCCCTGGAACCCGGCATCAAGCCCTTCAATTGTTTCGTGTGGGTGAGTGTTTGGCACGCGGATGATTGGGCAGATGCCTACGCCAGCAAATGCAGCGGCGAGATCGGCGGCTTCAGAGCGGTTGGTCGGGGAATGCTCGGTATCGACAATGACGTAATCGAAGCCGAGGCGGCTATAAATATTGGCCCAACGCGGATTACGCACAAAACTGGTCATAGTGCCGAAGACGCGTTGACCATCGTGCATTGCTTTGCGAAGTTCTGCCCCATTCATCGGATTCTCCTTCTTGATCGCTATTCATGTCGCACTAGGCGCGTTTGCTACCCTGACTATTCAGGGCGGGTTTCTGTGACGATCTTCCCTGGCAGATGCTCGAAAAGATCGGTGCTGTTGTGTGGTTGCCACAGCGGAACCTGTTGCTGACGATCCATCGCGCCATCTAGGCTGATCGCCTGCCCTGATTCTGCTGATTCCAGGCCCTTTGCCACGATCAGCAGGTTCCGATAACTCTGCGCAATGGTGCCCACTAACGGCGCACCATGCGCCACAGCATCATAAAAATTGAGGAACTCGTTGTAATAGCCACCATCGCTCTCAGTGAAATGATATTCCTCGGTATGCTCACCGGGACGATGCAGGATCACGTGGCGATTTGTCAGCACCAGGATGCCTTCATCGCCATAAAGCCGCATCGCGTTGGCTTCAGAAGGTACAGCCAGGTCGGGGTACGATGCGGTATAGCTGCCAATCGCGCCACTGTCGAAACGGAGCGCAAGGGTCAGATCGGAAGGCCCACCATGGGTTTTATTCGCATCCTGGATTTCGCCATAGAGCCGCTGTACATCCCCACATAGTAAGCGGATTTGGGCGGTATGGTGAACCCCTGCATCAAGGTGTGGCCCGCCAAGGTAGTAGGGATCATGCCGCCACGGGGTGCTCGAGAACTTGCCTGGACGCGGAATCAGTTGGCTCACATTCCGCCAGACCATCAGGTGCACCCGCCCGATTGCGCCGTTATCAAGTAACGAGCGGGCCAGGCGGAGATCGTCGCGGTAGAAGAAGTTTTCTGCAATCAGTACGGTGCGGTCGGGGTATTCCTCAGCCAGGGCCAGGAACGCCTGCCCTTCCTCCAGGTTTGCCCCGGCTGGCTTCTCGCAGATCACATTTTTCCCCGCTTGCAATGCCTCGCGGGTGACCTGATAGTTCAGGGGAATTGGCAGGGAGATCAGGACAGTATCGAGATCATCACGGCGCAGAAGATCGTGATAATCCTGGTGATATTGCTCCATCCCTACCCCGCTGTAGCTTGCGAAGCGCTCGGCGTTTGGGCGCGAGTGGTTCGCAAAAGCGACAATGGTGTACTGCGCGGTGAGCTGGCGCAACGCGGGCCAGTGTAGTTGCTCCACAGCCAGACCAGTGCCAATGATCCCCAGGCGGATGATCGGTGATCCGCCGCTCATCGCCCCTCCCTTGTTGACTGGCTCATTGCCACGCTTGTTCGCTCCTGTCTCGCTCCCTCGGTTATCGCTGGAGGGAACTAGCGTTCGACACCCTTGAACTCGGCTGCAACGGCGGCACGCATCAGGTTGATCTCGTTGCTGATGCTGACAAAGTTGAAGCCTTGCTTAAACCGTCGGTTCGCTGCCTTGGCGTTGTAGACATGGATCCCTGCGGCCTTGCCTGCTTCTTTACAGGCTGTCAGGACGGTCGCCATCGCGGTTTCGACTGGCTCAGCCATTGCTTCGCCCGTATCGCCGCCAGGACTGACCCCATAGGAAATGCTGAGATCATTGGGGCCAATGTAGCAGCCATCGATCCCGTCAGTGCCGACGATCTCGCGAACATTCTTGACGCCCTCTGCTGTTTCAATCATCGCGATTAGGGCTACTTCGTCGTTTGATGCGCTGAAGTAATCGTCACCACCAGCGTACAGCGCTGCGCGAATTGGCCCATAGCTGCGGGCTCCGAGCGGTGGGTAGCGGGCGGCGTGTACCGCTGCCGCTGCATCTTCCGGGGTGTTCACGAGTGGTACCACAATGCCGTAGGCTCCAAGGTCGAGCGCACGATTGATCGGGGCGAATGCATTAATGGGCACCCGTACAAATGGTGTGGCGTCGGTGGTGCTGATCCCTTGTAGCAGGCTGACCACATTCGAGAGTTGTGGTTCGCCATGCTGGAGATCGATCATCACCCAGTCAAAGCCCGTTTTGGCGACGGCCTCTGCTGCTAATGGGCTCACACTCCCGATCATGATTCCGAGGGCTGGTTTTCCCTCTTTGATCGCCCGTTTCATCCGATTTGGTCGCATTACGCCTCCTTTCCTTCATTGGTATGACCACTGTGCGCACAATACCACGCTGGTGGGGTCTGTCAATTTCGCCCAACAGATATTTTGTGCTGGATAGGAATTGGGCAAGTGGGATACGAACCAAGTAGTATGAGTCGTGACCACAATGATGCTGGTCTCGTAGATAGCAGTTAGCAATCGCAGATTGCCAGCGAAAAGGAAGGTGTAATGGGTGCAGTTGGTGGAGTCATTGGGGTAACGTTTTTCCTGATCTTGGCCGTGATTTTCTTCGTAATCGTTCCCTCGCTGCGAATCTGTAGTGAGTGGGAGCGCAAGGTTGTCTTGCGACTGGGGCGGTTCGCGGGGGTCCGTGGTCCAGGGGTCTTTTTGTTGCTGCCGTATATCGAGCGCACGCCCTATACGATTGATATGCGGGTCGTGACCAGCAGTTTTACAGCGGAACAAACGCTGACCCGCGATAACGTGCCAGTCAGTGTTGATACAGTCGTTTTCTGGCGAGTCTTTGAACCATCTCGAGCCGTATTGAATATCACGAACTATGCTGAGGCGGTTCAGGGTGCCGCGCAGACGGCGTTACGCGACATCATTGGACGCAGCGATCTGAGTCAGGTTCTCTCGCACCGCGCAGAACTCGATGCGGCGATGACCGAGACGCTGGATGCCCAGACCGAGCCGTGGGGGATCAAGGTTGATTCGGTACGGATGCGTGACATCAAGATTCCTGACGTGCTGCAAGATGCCATGAGCCGGGTGGCTCAGGCTGAGCGCGAACGGCAAGCCCGCGTCGTGCTTGGCGAAAGTGAAGTGATGGTAGCCCAGCGATTCGCTGATGCCGGACGCCTCTACGAAGAAAATCCGATGGCGTTGCATCTGCGCGGAATGAATATGCTCTACGAAGTGATGAAGGCTGGTGGGTCCAGCACCGTCATTGTGCCGTCGTCCGCTGTGGAGAGTATGAGCCTTGGTGGAGTCAGCGGGATTACCGCGATTGCCCGGGAAGCCGAACGCTCAATCCAGAATAGCCAGCCAGCCCCCGCCACACCACCAGTGCCAGCACCACCAGCGCCAGGGGCGTTTCCACCGCCAGTCGTACCTCCATTCCCTACTAGCAATAGTTAATTGGCAGCTAAGGTACGGCGGCCATAAAGTCGCGCACGCGCTGTGGGTCGATCGGGTTCCAGGTGATCCCATCGACCTTCAGCGCAGTACCGACAATGCAGCCATCGGCAATCTCTAGGATGTCGGCCACCGTTTCGCGGCGTACTCCCGTATTCGCGAATACGGGTGTTATGCCCGCTGCTTCTTTCGCTTCGCGTAATTCACTTAGCGCTGATGGCGTGCCAGTGATTGGCCCAGAGACACAGAGGGCGTCGGGCAGTGAGGAGAAGGCCACCGACCGGGCGACGGCAGCGAGCGGGCGGGGCGCGACTGGGGCGGCGAATTCGGCATTGATCGTGAACAGCAGGCGAACATTCTCCGCATTTATCGCCCGCCGATATTGAAAAATCTCACCAGCGGCAGTATTCCACAGGCCGAGATCACCCGCGAAGGTGCCAGTAAAGACCTCGCGGGCGAACTGCGCCTGCGTAGCCTTGGCAACGGCAAGGGTGGCGCGAGGGTCCCACAACACGTCAACACCAAATGGCACCGATAATTCTGCCTTGACTACCGCAACCGTGGCAGCCATCGCCGCGATTGTTTCTGGCCCGACACTGGTGCGGTATGGACGATCGCCCTCGTTGCCGAACATTACCGCCGTGATCCCACCCGCTTGCAGGGCAGCGGCGTCACGTTGGGCGCTGGCAATGATGCCCGCCATGCCACTGGCGTCGTCGTAGAGCGCCGTACCAGGGAGGGGCGGCAGGTGAATCATCCCGATAATTGGCTTGGCGCTTCCGAATTGCTCTACCAGCCAGGACACTCCTGCTCCTCAGTTAGAAACCAACGGCGCAACCATCGGCGCGTGGTTCGCTGCCAGCGACATAGTTGCCATTTGGCAAGCGCCGAATGATCTGGCCTTTACCAAATGCGCCGCCTTGATAGTGCAGCGTGAGGCCGTGGCCTCTGGCGGCAAGGCCGCTGAGAACGTGGCTTGACACCCCTTGCTCAACCGCAATGGCGCGACCTTCCAACCACTGCCAGCGCGGGGCATCGAGGCTCGCTTGGGGGTTCATCCCATAGTCAACCTGATTGACAACCATTTGCAGGTGGCCTTGTGGTTGCATATAGCCCCCCATCACGCCAAATGGCCCAACCGCCTCACCGCCTTGTGTCATAAAGGACGGGATGATGGTGTGGTAGGGCCGTTTGCCTGGGGCGACCTGATTGGGGTGGCCCGCTTCTAGCACAAATCCAGCCCCCCGGTTTTGCAACGAAATTCCCGTATCTGGCACTACGATGCCGCTGCCAAAGCCCTGATAATTCGACTGAATCATCGAGATCATCAGGCCATCGCCGTCCACGGCGCAGAGGTAGACGGTACCACCGGCTGGTGGTTTGCCCTCCACCGGGTCTAGTGCTTGCTCGCCAATCAGTTTGCGGCGTTCGGTAGCGTAGGCTTTATCGAGCATCCCCTGCACTGGTACGGTGGCGTGCGCCTGATCCGCAACGTAGCGGCGGGCATCAGCAAAGCCCAGCTTCATCGATTCAATTTGCAAGTGATAGCTTTCCACTGACTCACGTGGTAGGCGGGCGAGGTCGAAGCCTTCGAGGATATTGAGGGCAGCCAGCGCGGCAATGCCCTGCCCATTCGGGGGAATCTCCCATACTTCGTAGCCACGATAGTTAGTATTGATTGGCTCGACCCACTCGCTCTGGTGAGCGGCGAGGTCTGCCCTGGTCAGGTAGCCGCCAGTGTTGGCGGCGAAGTCGGCAATCTCGCCAGCGATCTCGCCCTTGTAAAAATCTTCCGCGTTGCTTTCGGCGATTCGCCGTAAGGTGCGGGCGTGGCCCGGAGATTTGAAAGTATCCCCTGGTTGAGGCACCTTGCCGTTTGGCGCAAAGGTCGAGAACCAACCAGCGAACTCTGGCCCATTATTCCGTTCGCTGTAGGTGCGGTATGCGCCATTCCAGGCCATCGCGGTGATGGGAGCCACGGGGAAGCCGTGTTCGGCATAGCTGATCGCTGGTTCGAAGAGCTTGGCGAACGGGAGCTTGCCAAACCGCTCGTGGAGATCGCGCCAGGCCGCGGGTGCGCCAGGCACGGTCACTGGCAGCCAGCCCGCCTGGGGCATGGCGGTCAGCCCCTTTTGGGCGAAAAGTTCAGGGGTGTGCGTTTGGGCTGCCCGCCCAGAAGCGTTCAGGCCGTGCAGTTTCTGCCCGTCCCAGATTAGTGCAAAGGCATCAGAGCCGATACCATTTGAGACTGGCTCAATCAGGGTGAGCGCAATTGCGGTAGCGAGGGCTGCATCAACGGCATTCCCCCCTTGCTGCAGCATCTGGAGCCCCGCCTGGGCGGCAAGCGGTTCACTGGTCGCAACGATGCCGCGTGAGGCGACAATTGGCATCCGGCGTGATGGATAGGGGTAATGCTCTAAAGTCATCTTTGGCATTGTTTTCTCCCTTGCACGAACCCTCGTCATCACCATGATTGGCGTAGGGGAGTGCGGCAGCTCGTCATGGACTATACCAGCGTGTTTGGCGTAGGGCAATCTGGTTGGGCCAGATAGCGATAGGCATTCAAGGCATTGCCGAGCAGCAGGATATGGGCCAGCAGGTAGAGCCAGGTAGTGAGCAAGAAGATGAATCCAAATGTGCCGCCCGAAATGGAGAGCGGACGAAAGCGCAGGTAGAGTGGGAATAACTGTAGGGCCAGCGTGAATAGCGTGGCACTGAGAAAAGCCCCGGCCCAGGCATTGCGGGGTCGTAAGCCGATATTGGGGATCAGCCAGTACAATGTGAATAAGAGGATGAAAATGAATAGCCAACCAGTGAGGCTGGTGCCAAGTTGCAAGAGCCAACCCCACAACCGCCCATTGGGCTGTAGTTGGGCGCGTACTTCACTATTGACCCAGGCAGCGATACTGGTCAGGAAAACCGTTACCATCAGCACAAACGCCAGCGCGAAGATCAGGAGTAAGCCAATTCCGCGCAGGCGCAGGGTCTGCCGAATCGGAATTCCGTATTGATGAAAGAACGCATGGCCGATACTTTCGAGCAGGGTTGTGCTGAACCAACAGAGGATGAGAAACCCAATAATGCCATACGTTCCTGCATTTTCGCTCACTATCGATAACGTGGCGATCTGATCTTCCCAGCCTGCTGGAAAAAGCTGATAGAGAAGCTGAACAACCTGCCCCGCATAGTCGGAATTGCGGAGGAAGATGCTGACAAGAATACTGACCAGACTGAACATCGGGAAGAGGTTGATCAGCAGGCGGAACGCGATGCCTGCTGCCTGTTCAGCAGCGCGATGCTCAATCCAATAGAACCGATAGCAGAAGTCGAAAAGCCCACGCGGTCGCTGTTCTTTCCGCATGATACTCCTACAGGTACGCAGACCAGGCATCAGCAGTATTTTACGGCAAAAGCAAGTTGCGGTGTGAATCTTGCAGGTGCTGTTCTAACGTAGATATTCGTATAAACAATTGTAAGGCCAGATTAAGTCCTACCGTTTCAGCTAAACTAGATACTATTAATCAACGCACAGCGTAGCTCCTGGCCGAGGGAAAGGAACCCCCAATGGCAACGACAATACGATCCCAATCGGGATCATCGCGACCCCTTCATGGGGCAATGGCTGATTTCTCACTGGGTGAGAAATATGATCGTGAGTCGGGCATTATCTACCTGAGTGGGATTCAGGCGTTAGTACGCTTGCCGCTCGATCAGCACCGTGCTGATCAACGACAGGGGCTGCATACTGGCACCTTCATCTCTGGCTATCGCGGTTCGCCACTGGGCGGTATTGACTCCGAGCTTGATCGGAACCGCGAGCGGATGCAGGCGCACCACGTTGTTCATCAGCCGGGACTGAATGAAGAACTGGCGGCTACCGCCATTTTCGGTAGCCAGCTGACCACGACGGTTGCTGATACGCGGTATGATGGGGTCTTGGGGATCTGGTATGGCAAAGGCCCTGGTGTTGACCGCACCGGGGATGTCTTCCGGCACGCGAATCTGGCCGGGGTCAGCCCCACTGGTGGGGTGCTGGCGTTGGCTGGTGATGATCCCAGTTGTAAATCTTCCACGATTCCTTCAGCCTCAGAGTCTGCCCTCGCCGATGCGATGATGCCCACCCTTTATCCCGGCAATGTCCAGGAAGTACTTGACCTTGGCCTGCATGGTTTCGCGCTGTCGCGGGCCTCTGGTTGTTGGGCCGGTATGAAAATCGTCACTAACGTTGCCGACTCTGCCGGGGTTGCTGAGGTAAGCAACGAACGGATCAGGCCGATCATCCCGATTGTGGAGTTTGACGGCAAACCATACCAGCACCGCCCGGATGCGCGGCTCTTGCCACCGCATAGTGTCGAGTTGGAACGGGGCCTACACTACGCACGGCTCGAGATCGCCCGCCGCTACACCTGGGAAAATAAGCTCAATCGGATCGTTGTCCCAACTCCCGATGCCTGGTTAGGGATTATGGCTGCGGGTAAGACCTATCACGATCTGCGGCAGGCCCTGACCGAGCTTGGGCTTGATGATGCAGAGCTGGCGCACTATGGAATTCGCCTTTTGCAAATGGGCGTGATCTACCCGGTCGAACCACAGATCATTCGCGAGTTTGCGCGAGGGGTACAGGAGATTTTAGTCGTTGAGGAGAAGCGGGCATTCCTGGAACTTTTTGCTCGTGACATTCTCTACCCACTGTCCGACCGTCCGTTGCTGGTCGGTAAGAGCGATCAGGATGGGCAACCACTGGTGCCAAGTTATGGCGAACTTGACGCTGACAAAATCGCTCGCGTCGTTGCTGCTCGGCTCGCCCGTCGGCTGTCGATCCCCTCGGTCGATGCACGCATTGCGGTACTCGATCACCAAACGGTGCCGCCTGCGCCTCGTGCATTGCCGATGATCAGTGCTGATAATGCTACGGTTGCCAAGCCGCTGCCCAACCTCTCTACACCCGTGGCAGGCCGGGTGCCATATTACTGCTCTGGCTGCCCCCATAACCGCTCAACGCAGGTGCCACAGGGCACTTCCAGCTTGCTCGGTGCGGGGATCGGCTGTCACTCGATGGTCGTCTGGATGGATCCCGAATCATATGGGGAAACCGCTGGTCTGACGCAAATGGGCGGTGAAGGGGCGCAGTGGATTGGTATGGCTCCGTTCACCAATACGCCGCATCTGTTCCAGAATATCGGCGACGGAACCTATTTCCACTCGGGGGCGATGGCCGTGCAATTTGCGATTGCCTCGGGCGTCAATATCACCTACAAGCTGCTCTACAACTCTGCCGTGGCGATGACTGGTGGACAGGACGCCGTAGGTGCGATTCCGATTCCTACGCTGGTGCAGCGACTGGCGCTGGATGGGGTGAAGCGCACGATCATTACCAGTGATGCACCTGAGAAATATGCGCGGGTGACGCTGCCTGCAAATACCGAAGTCTGGCACCGTGACCGCCTACCAGAAGCACACGAGACATTGGCGAAAGAGGCCGGAGTAACTGTCCTCCTGCACGATGGACAATGTGCGACGGAGAAGCGGCGGCTGCGGAAGCGGGGCAAACTGGCCGAACCCACGACGCGAGTCTATATCAATGAGCGCGTTTGTGAGGGCTGTGGTGATTGTGGCAAGAAATCGAACTGTCTCAGCGTGATTCCTATTGAAACTGAGTTTGGTCGCAAGACCCAGATTCATCAGTCGTCCTGCAACAAAGATTACTCCTGCTTGCTTGGTGACTGCCCCTCATTCCTGACGATTGAGGGCGGCACGAAGCCAGAGCGCAAAGCGGCCCCGGCCCCGCCAATTGCCGGAGTGCCAGAACCAACGCCGCTCGTCGATGCCGACGGTTTTGCGATGCGGATGATGGGGATCGGCGGTACGGGCGTCGTGACAACGAATCAGATTCTGGGGACTGCTGCTGTCCTTGATGGCCTCTATGTCTGGAGCCTTGATCAAACGGGCTTGGCCCAAAAAGGTGGCGCGGTCGTTTCTGATCTGAAGTTATCCCGCGAACCACGCGAGGCTGGCAAGATTTCGGCGGGTGGGGCCAATCTCTACCTTGGCAGCGATCTGCTGGTGGCGAATGACCCGAATAACCTGTTGGTGGCCGCACCAGACCAGACCGTTGCGGTCGTGTCGGTCAGCGCAGTGCCAACTGGCACGATGGTGACGAATACGAAGTTGCGTTTCCCAGACCTGCATGGTGTGTTGGGCCGGATTGGGCAAGTGACCAATGCCGCGAAGAACGTCTATCTGGACGCGGAAGCGACAGCACACGCGCTCTTTGGCGACCATATGCCAGCTAACCTGATCCTGGTTGGGGCGGCATATCAGGCTGGGGCATTGCCGATCAGTGCGGCGGCAATTGAACGAGCGATTGAACTGAACGGTACCGCCGTAGAGAATAGCCTCGCCGCCTTCCGTTGGGGGCGGGTAGCTGTCGCTGATCCCGGTCAACTGACGCAGGCCGTCCATGCTGCGACCACCACCCCCGTTGCTACGCCGCCACAGCTCAGCGCCGAGGCGCAGCAACTGATCGCGGCCAGTGGTGCAACAGGCCGGTTGCAGGAATTGCTGACGGTGCGAGTGCCAGACCTGATCGCCTATCAAGATCTGGAGTATGCCACGCGCTACGTTGGCTTCGTCACGCTGGTGCGCGAGGCCGAGGCGCAGCAAATGCCTGAGAAGACAGCACTTTCGGAGGCGGTGGCGCACTATCTCTACAAACTCCTGGCCTATAAGGATGAGTATGAGGTGGCGCGGTTACACCTCGACCCCGCGCAAATCGCTGCCGTGCGTGAGGAGTTTGGGCCAGACGCGAAAATAACCTGGCGGCTCCACCCACCGCTGCTGCGCGAGTGGGGGATGAAGGAGAAGCTGGCCCTTGGTCCCTGGTTTGGCCCGGGGTTCCAGGCGTTGCAGAAGATGAAGCGGTTGCGTGGCACCGCGCTCGATCCATTTGGGCGGGCTGAAGTGCGCCAGGTTGAGCGAGCCTTGCCCGGTGAATACCGCGCCATGATCAAAGACGCGCTTGGGAAGCTGACCACAGAGAACTATGCCCAGGTTGTTGCGCTGGCTGAATTACCAGACCTGATCCGGGGCTACGAACAGATCAAGCTCGATAATGTCCAACGCTACCATGAGGCAGTGGCGACAATTCAGGCGCAACTTGAGGCCTAGGCGGACTTACTGGCCGTAGTTGGTGATCCAGTCGGGCCAGTTGCAGGTCGCCCCATCGGCATGCGTATCAAAGAGCCGTTCAACTTGATCGCGACGGCTGATCCCCCACGCCCGGACATTCAGCCCTTGCTGATGGGCCTGGGCTACCCGCCCGTTGGTCAGGCGATCAACGTGGGGGCAGATCTGCTGAAAGCCCCGGCGCACGCTGCGGGCGATCAGGTCGTCGTCAAATATGGGAGTTAGGAAGCCCAGGTAGAGGTTTGGCTTGACCGCCTGGGCATCAAGCAGGGCTGACCAGGAGAACGAAGTGATCTGCATTTGCTCGGCGAGGCCATGCTGCATCAGCAGTTCGATCAGTGGGCGGGCGGCGCGGGGATCTTTGATTTCCAGGGCAAACGGGATTTTTGCCGCGTATTCTTCCAGCAGTTCGGAGGCTGTGAGGATCTGCTGCCCACGAAAGTCTGTGCTGTACCAGCTACCCAGGTCGAGGGCTTGTAATTCCGCCAGTGTATAGTCGCTGAGTGGCCCACGCCCATTGGAGGTGCGGTCAACAACTGCATCATGAAAGATGACCAACTCCCCATCGGCAGAGAGTTGAACATCAGTTTCGATGGCCCCAGCCTGCATCGCGATGGCGCGGTCGAACGCGGCACGGGTGTTTTCTGGGGTATAGCCAGATGCGCCACGGTGGGCGATTGACAACATTGTTCTTCGCTCCTTCTACCCGGTCGTTAGACCAGCCATTGTAGCGGTTCGTCCTGCAACTCCCGCAGCACGTTGTACCAGACTGCTTGCGAATCTCGGATCCAGGTGTATGGCGCAATTGACGACGAGTGCGGCGTGAGGGTCAGGTGATTATTGAGGTCATCGTGGAGATCGAGCAAGGGATCAGTGGGAGAAAGCGGTTCCTCGGCAAAGACTTCGAGCGCCGCTCCACCAATTCGGTGTTCGCGCAGTGCGGCAGTGAGGGCCGCCTGATCGACCAGCTTCCCACGCGCGGTATTGACGAACAGGGCGTTTGGTTTGAGTAAGCTGATTTCTCGTTCGCCGATCATTCCAGCGGTTTGTGGATTCAGTGCGAGATGAACACTGAGAATATCTGACTGGCGGAACAGTTCATCCCACTCGACATATTCAATCCCGTAGGCCGCTTCAAGTTCAGGGAAGCGTACCTGATCCCAGTAGCGAACTGGCAACTCAAACGCCTGCGCGTAGCGGGCCAGTGGACGGGCGATTTCCCCCAGGCCAAGTAATCCCAGCGATAGGTCGGCGAGGTAGCGCAGCCCTGGCACGTAGCCCCAGCTATCGCCGTAATCACGGCTGAGCATCAGGGCGCGTTGTTGTGGCAGTCGTTTGAAGTGGCTCAGGATCATCGCCCAGGTTTGCTCGGCAACGACCAGATAGTTGGTCAGGGGAATTGCGGCGACGGGAATATCGCGTTTGTGCGCGGCGGCAAGTGGCACGCCGCGCAGATCCTGGCCCAGATGTTGAATCAGGCGCAGATGTGGTGCTGTTGCGATCAGTTCTGCGCTAACGCGCTCCTTATGCAGGATCAAGATCTCGGCTTCCTGCATCGCTGCGGCGACCGTTGCGGGGTCGGTGGCATCGCGCAAAATAGCGGTGTTCTCCGCGAAGAAATCGCGAAAGCCGAGTTGCGCCTTAGCAGGGTCGTGGAGCCAGATGATTTCCAGCGGGTGATCGTGGAAAATCTCGGCTAACCCCCGCACTGTGGCGGCAGTCGCCGCGTCTTGCAGCGCGAGTCGCTCTAGCAGCTGGGGAGTCCAGCGGTCAGGCGGCTGCACGCCCAGCAGCACATTCCCGATATTGTCCCAGACGACGATTTTGGTTGGTGGCATTCGCCTCCACTCTTGGAATGATTGGTTATTTTGCTCAGTTTGCCATGACGGCGCTGGGCTGACAGGCATGCGCGACCGCCAGCACTGCATCAAGACCAGAGCGGGCAGGAACCACCCGCACAATCGCCAGATCAAGGCCAGCGGCAAGCTGCTTGAACGCGGTTGCTGCCCCAGCGGGCTTTCCAAAGTATCCAACACGCAGCAAGAGATCGGGCGGGAAGGCCTCTGCGAGTTCGGCCATGGTCGCGCCAGCGTCGCGTTTCGCTTCCAGGGCAGTCAACGCGGCATCAAAGCCCATGCGCGCAAAGTGCGCGCGGTAGCCGTGTGCTTTGTTACCCCCTGGTGGCAGCATCGCATAAGGAATCACGGCGCGGGCAAGGGCTTTCCGTGCCAGATCCTCATCGTCATCAACACAGACGCGAATATATTCCGCGATCTGAATCTCGGCAGGATCACGGTCGGCCTTAGCTGCACCTTCGGCCACGCGCTCACGGCTCCAGGCGATTTGCTCTGGGGCGCACCAGTTCAGGGCGGCCCCATCAGCGGCTTCGCCCGCCAGCCGTAACATTCCTGGGCCAAGGGCCCCGAGGTAGACTGGAACGGGTTGGGCACCTTGGCGGCGTCCGAGGCTCAGTTGGTGCAGTTTGACGGTTGGGCCAGTGTAGTCCACCCGTTCGCCAGCGAGTAGTGGCCGCAAGGTGTTCAGGAAATCGCGCATCAGCGGCAGTGGTTTCCAATCGGGCAGACCAAAGGTCTGGCGATACCCGGCGGTGTGGATACTACCAGAGCCTATTCCCAGGATAAACTGGCCGTGCGTCAGTTCACCAAGGGTCGCCGCTGCGGTTGCCAGCGCTGGTACTGACCAGATCGGCACGGGCACCACGGAAATACCCGTACCAAGGCGGGTCTGGTCGCTGCTACCGCTGGCCGTCCACCATTGCCCACAGGTCTGAAACGCATCGTTCCCCACGCCAGCGGGCGTCCACAAGCTCTGATAGCCAAGCCCTGCTGCTGCCTGCGCGAGGTCGCGGTGTTGCGGAAAGGTTAGCCCCGCTCCAGGATCGACACCAAGCCCAATCTGCATCCTCTACTCCTCTGATTCCTGGCGGCTTACATCTGTCGCACGCGGGCCGCCATCTCTTGATCAATCCTGCGGTCCCAGGTGCGCCCTTGTGGATCGTGGACCTTGACCGTTAGTGCGCCAAGGTGTTCGATGGTCAGCGTCACTGTATCGCCATCTTGTACTGGGCCAAGCCCCTGATGGTTGGTGCCACAGGCGATCACATCGCCAACTTCGAGGGTACAGACCGCCGAGGCAAACGCAATCAGTTGCGGAATCCGATTCGCCATATCGCTGGTATGGTAGCGCTGGCGTGGTTGGTCATTGACTGTCAGATTCACTTGCAGATTGTGTGGATCGGCGATCTCGTCAGCCGTGACAATCGCTGGCCCCAACGGGCCGAACGTGTCGTACGATTTCCCCTGAAACATCGTGCGGCCACTGGTACCGCGCGCTGAAATATCCATGAAAGGCAGATAGCCAAAGATGTAGCTCATGGCGTCTTCGGCGCTGACCTTGCTGGCTCGCTTGCCAATGACCAGGGCAAGTTCGGCCTCGTGATGGAAGATGGTCGCTTCAATCGGCGGTAGCTCAACAGTGCCACCCGGCCCGATGATTGATGCGGGCGACTTCAAGAACAGATCGAGTGGTACTTCCGTGCGGGCGTTCCCCTCACGGTAATTCGCGAACGCACAGAGTAATTTGGAGGGGCGTTGTACTGGGGCGCGTAGCTGCACCGCGTCTACTGGTATCCCTTCCTGGGTAGCGAGTGCTTCCCGAATGCTGGGCCGTAGCAGTGACTCATTGGCGATCAGATATTCGAGTGTTTCCTGGGCATCGTGGGTACCAGCCTCCGCCAGCAGTGGGGCGATACTGTAGATGCGGTCATCCTGTAAGACGCCCGGTTCGTGGTCATTGAAGAAGACGTAGCGCATTATGCCCTCCTGTTCAATCCGCTGGTTTGATCTATAACGACCCTTCCTCTTTCAGCATCCCCACCGCCTTATCGAACGCCTCGATCGTCTGTTCGATCTCGGCAGTGCCGTGCGTTGATGAGACGATGAAGTTGAACCCGGAAGGATCGGCTCCGCCAAGTTGCATCGCCGCCCGGAAACGGTGCAACAGTTTCTGTTGGGGAATCTTGGCTGCGGTGAAGCGGACTGGGGCGAGCGAAACTGGTCCACCGACTGACCCTTCGATATCATGCTCTTGCAGCACCTCGCTGAATCCCGCGCGGAGGGCGTTGGCGGCAGCAGTAGCCCGCGCCTGTACAGCGGGGTCGCGCACGATTTCCAGACAGGCGATCCCGGCTGCGGCGGAGACAGGGTTCCCATTGTAAGTACCAGGGTGCGGAATCCGCTGGAAGCGGGTCCATTCCTCATCGTCGCGCTGCAAGAGCCGACCCAAAATGTCGGCGCGGCCCACGACCGCCCCACCATTCAGGCCGCCAGCAAGGATCTTTGCCAGCGTTGTCAGGTCGGGCGTGACACCGTAATACTCCTGGGCACCGCCAGGGGCGTAGCGAAAGCCAGTTACTACCTCATCGAAGATGAGCATTACGCCATGTTGCTGGGTGATTTCGCGGACGGCCTTCAGATAGGCGGGATCCACATTATCCACGATCAGGACGACGGCGGCGATATCATCCCGACTGTCGAGCAGCGTGCGAATCGCCTCACTGTCGCCCGCTGGTACGCTGACCATACTCTCCTTGACCCCTTGCGGAATCCCGGCGGAGTTTGGCTCGTTGTACGGAGGCACCATCGCCATGGTGGCATAATCGTGCCAGCCGTGAAAAGCCCCCTGCACCTTGCAGATGATCGGTTTCCCCGTGAAGGCGCGGGCGAGTCGAAAGGCCAACATCGTTGCCTCGGTGCCCGATGAAGTGAACTTGACCATTCCTCCCCGGCCAGAGGGGACGATTTCCTGCACCAACTCACCCCAGCGGATTTCTGCTTCATGCGATGCGCCCAGGTGGCTACCACGCGTGATCTGCTTCGCCACTGCTTCGACAATCGCTGGATGCGAGTGGCCGAGCAGCAGCGCACCATGACCACCAAAGTAGTCGATGATTTCGTTGCCATCAACGTCCCACTTGCGGGGGCCTTGCGCGTGGGTGCAGTAGAGCGCGAATGGTTGCATATAGCGGCCATCGTGGGTGACCCCATCGGGGAAGACCTTGCGGGCGCGGTCGTGCAAAGCTGCTGAGCCAGCCATCTTTTCTGCCCGCAAGCGATCAATCTGGCCGCCGTTGGATGTTGCTGCCATTGCCTTAGCCTCCATCTTCACTACTGCGTTGCTTCATTTCCCGATGCACTGTGGCGTGTTGGCTCTCACTCTAACGCGAATCAGCGGTCTGTCAAACGACAGCGATTCCTGGGATAGGGTAGGGATCTCGCGGTACTATTCCGTTGTGGATGACACCTGCGCTGTTGGTGGCTGATTGGAGAAGAGCGGCGATGCGGATAGTTCTCAGCGCGGTGGGCACGCGTGGCGATGTACAGCCATTTCTGGCGCTCGGTCAGGGCTTGCAGGAGCGTGGCTATCAGGTACGAATTTTTGCTGGGGCTGAGTTTCGCGAGTGGATTGAAGCACAGGGGTTAGCGGCAGCGAACGTCTCGTTTACGATTCGGGAGGTGATGGATAGCCCGCTCGGTCGCCGCTGGGCAGAGGAAGGCGCTAATCCTTATCGGCAGACCCAACTGATGAAGCAATTGGTTCGTGGCTATGCCCAGGGCCTGGAAGAACTCTTGCCAGCCTGCCGGGATGCCGACGCCATCATCAGCAGTTTTACCTCCGACCTGCCCGCGCTTTCGGTGGCGGAATCGCTGCGGATTCCCCACCTGAGCCTCTGGCTGCAACCACCATTTCTGCCAACTCGGGTGGGCCAAGCCACCCATAATGCGCCGTTGCCCCACCGCACGAGCTGGATCAACGCCCTCTTTACGCAGATCCTGGTTGAGCCATTTACCTGGCAGCTCTATGGTGAACTGACGAATGATTTACGCCAACGGGTGTTGCATTTGCCGCCCCTAAGCCGGGCTGAAACGATTAGGAGGCTCAGAAATCTCCCCCGTTTGTTGGGTTATAGTGAACACGTCCTGCCGCAGCCCGCAGACTGGCCACCGATGGTGCATACCACTGGCTACCTTTTTCTTGCTGATCAACAGGCGTGGACACCTTCTGCCGCCCTCACCGCGTTCCTCGCGGCTGGCCCATCGCCGATCTACCTTGGCTTCGGCAGTATGACTGCGGTTGATCCCCCAGCGTTGACTAGGCTGATCGTTACGGCAATTAACAGGCGGGCGTCCGTGCGGTACTCCATCGTGGTTGGGCAGGGCTGGGTGGCGACCAATTGCCCCCCACGATTCTGCCGATTGACAATGCGCCGCACGACTGGCTCTTTCCTCAGATGACCGCCGTCGTGCATCATGGTGGAGCAGGAACAACCGCCAGTGGCCTGCGCGCAGGGAAGCCGAGTGTGATCGTGCCGCACCTTGGGGATCAGGTATTCTGGGGGCGGCGAGTGGCTGATCTTGGCGTTGGGCCAGCGCCGATTCCTAAGCCAAAGCTGACCGCTGCGCGATTGGCATCAGCGATAGGGCAGGCGACCACTGATGGGCAGATGCGCGAGCGAGCAATCGCCCTGGGTACCGCGATTCGTAGTGAAGATGGTGTTGCCCAGGCGATCGCGCAGATTGAGCGCGTTGTGGGTAGGCCAGGAGAAGAATCTGCATGACTGAAATCTTTCGCTATGACCAAGCCTTGCTGGATCGCTTTCCAACGATTGTTGGTGGGTTCGTGCTGGCAGCAGGGGTAGACAACGGTTCAACGTCAGCCACCCTCCAGGAGACCTATACTGCTGAGCAAGCCGCAGTGGTGGCTCGGCTGGGCGCGACACCACTCAGTCAGGTGCCTGCCCTGGCTGCGTGGCGAGCGGCCTTTCGCCGCTTCGGGGTTGACCCAACGCAATATCGGTCGGCTGCCGAGGCGTTGCTGCGTCGTTTGACTAAAACAGGCGCGATTCCCACGATCAACACCCTGGTTGACCTGGGAAATCTGGTCAGTATTCGTTATGCGCTGCCAATCTCCGTGATCGATCTGCGTGCGATCCCGCAAGGAATTATTGCGCGACTGGCCCAGGGTGATGAGCGCTTCACCAATTTGGGGGAATCCGTGCCAGAGCATCCCGCCCCTGGCGAGGCGATCTTTAGTACTCCTGATCAGTTGGTGATTGCCCGCCGCTGGTGCTGGCGACAGAGCGCGGAGAGCGCCGCCCGCGACGACACCACCGCAGTGCTGGTGACGATTGAGGGCCATCATGCGGCTGCCCAGGCTGATGTTGCCGCAGCGATTCAGGATCTGACCGCGCTGCTCCCATTGACGGCGCGGGCTACTGTCCAGCAGGCGATCCTTGATGCTGCAAGGCCAGCAACGCCATTTTGAGCCAGTGGGTGGTCAGGTATGCTGATCGATGGTACGTTATCGGTGGCTTGTCGCGTTTTGAGATATGGGGAGCGGTGCATACGTGAGTACGAAGATAGAACTTGCTGAAGCGATACCAACGCCAGAATCGATTCGTCGCTTGCGAAAAGAGTATGCTCGCGCTGCCCTGGATGAGCAGGAACAACCTGCTGAACCATTCACGCTCTTTGGACAATGGTTCGCTGAGGCGATTCAGGCGGCATTGCCTGAGGCAAATGCGATGATTGTGGCTACGGCTACTGCGGATGGTGTGCCATCGGCCCGGACAATCTTACTGAAAGACTGGGATTCTGCCGGATTTGTCTTTTACTCAAACTACCTGGGGCAGAAAGGGCGAGAGCTTGCCGAGAATCCAGTCGCCGCGCTGGTCTTCTATTGGGCAGAGCTAGAGCGTCAGGTACGGATCGTGGGCGATGTCACCGAGGTTTCTGCCGCAGAATCCGATGCCTACTTTGCCAGCCGCCCGCGCGGTAGCCAGATTGGTTCAATTGCGTCGATGCAAAGCAGCGTTATCCCGAACCGGGAAGTGCTGCTCGAGCGTGAACGGCAACTTGAAGCTGAGTATGCGGGAGCCGACCCCGTGCGCCCAACAACCTGGGGTGGCTATCGGGTAGTCCCACGCACGATTGAGTTCTGGCAGGGTCGCCCGAATCGGCTGCACGACCGCCTGCGCTATCGACGTGATGGCGCAAACTGGATTTTGGAACGGCTAGCACCATAGTTGCGCCCTGCGGCTGAGGCGTTCGACGCTATTTGCATCGTGGCGACTGATTCGCTATCCTTCATGGCATGAAGCGATTTGTGGATTTTGCCAATCTGGTTCTGCAGTTTCACCATCATCAGCGATGGGGTGGGGCTGCATCTATGCGAAATCGCTAACCGAGTTCGTTGTAATGCTGCTAGAAGATCCCACCGCACCACTGACGCGGTGGGATTTTTCTTGGGCTAAATGTGGAACAGTGATGATGAAGCGAGAGAGAAGGCGGCGATGATCGAGCGGATTCGGGGGATGGCCGATAGCTGGCCCGCAGAGCGAGCGTTCCGCGAAGACCTGATCGCTTCATTGCAGGCGGGCTTTGCCGCGCATGGCTATCGGATGATTGATACGCCTGTGGTTGAGCCAACTGAGCTATTCTTGCGGAAATCTGGCGAGGAACGGGCGGCGCAGATGTATGCGTTCGACTATCGTAACCGTCAGATCGCCTTGCGCCCCGAGTTCACTGCCTCAGTGGTTCGCGCCTTTATCGCTGAAGGACAGGGGCGACCCCTTCCCCAACGGTATGCCTATTGTGGCCCAGTCTTCCGCTACGAAAAGCCGCAGTCAGGGCGGTCGCGGCAGTTCACCGAAGCAGGCGTGGAATTGCTTGGCGTGCGCGGTGCCGCAGCGGATGCCGAAGTGATTCACCTTGCCCTGACGAGTATGGAACGCCTGGGGTTGCACAACTGCACCCTGCGTTTGGGGCATCTCGGCGTCGTCGGGGCGCTCCTGTCATCGCTGCAGTTGGATGACCGCGTGCGCGATTGGTTCCTCTGGAGTATGGAGCAGTTGCGCGAACGGGGTGACGAAGGGCTGCACCGTAACCTGCGCGATCTGCTCGCGGCGCAGGCCAATCAGCAAACCGATCAACCAGTGATCCCCGCTGGCGTTTCTGATGATTCGCTGGATCTTGATAGCCTGGTGCTGGATCAATTGAGCGAAGACGAAGCCCGTAGCACCGTGCTGGGGTTATTGCGCGGGGCGGGCGTGGAGCTTGGCGGGAGCAACCGGGCGCCAGAGGAGATTGTTGAGCGATTATTGGTGAAGCTGCGACGCCCGCGCGTCACGTTTGATCCGACACGGGCAGTGGGGTTCTTAAAGCGCCTGATTACCTTGTGCGGCGACCCGGCGACCGTGCTGGCGGATACCAGGGCGCTCTTGGCTGACTATCAGCTTGACGATACCCCTGTGCAGGAACTGGTTGAGGTCCTCAGTCTGCTTGAAGCGTATGGGCATCAGCAGCGGATCACCCTTGACCTGGGGCTGGGGCGCGGGCTGCACTACTATACTGGCGTCCTCTTTGAAGTGTATAGTGGCGGTACGAATGGACGCGACCAGGGTGTGCAGCTGTGCGGTGGTGGACGTTACGATGATCTCGCCCAGATTCTTGGGGCCAGAGCCGCTGTGCCTGCCTGTGGGTTCGCCTGTGGCGTGGAGCGCATTGCCGCAACCCTGGTAGCTGGTGGCGTGTCGGTGCCAGACCCAGCCCTGGTTGATGTGCTGGTCTGTGCGGCTGGTGACCTGGGGATGTCTGACTTGATCCCGATCGCCGAAGCGTTGCGGCAGGCGGGCTGGCGCGTGGAACTCGACCTGCGTGGGCGGCGACTTTCGGCAAACCTGTCCTATGCCGAGCGTACAAAAATCCCAGCGGTGGCGATCATTGGTGAGCAGGAACGAGCCGCGCATGAACTCCTCTGGCGTGATCTGGCGACGCGCAGTGAGCAACGGTATGCCCTTGCTGCCTTGCCCCAGCGCGGTGCAGCAAAGGTAGGGAACGGTGCTGATGAAGCGTAAGACCGAACGATTGGGCGCAACAGTGTCGCTAGGGGTGACGCAATGAGTGGAGCAGCGGATATATTGCGGCTGGCAATTTCCAGTAAAGGCGAATTCGAATTGGATACCCGGCGCTTCCTCGATGGGGCGGGCCTGCCAGTGCGCCGCCCCAACCCCCGGCAATATACCGGGCGGGTTGGCACGCTGGCGGATACTGTGGTGCTATTTCAGCGCACCACCGATATCGTGACCAAGGTTGCTGATGGCAGCGCCGATATTGGGATTACTGGGTATGACCTGGTCGCTGAATATCGCCAGGATGACGATGATCTCCTGATCCTGTTGCCGAGCCTGGGTTTTCGCTCAGCACGGTTGGTCGTGGCCGTGCCGCAGTCGTGGCTTGATGTGGCCTCAATGGAAGATCTGGCTGACCTTTCCTCTGATATTAAGCGCCGTGGGCGCACGTTGCGTGTGGTGACCAAATTCCCCAATCTGACCCGCGAGTTCTTCCATCGCCATGGCGTCACCTACTTCACGCTGGTGGGGGCTGACGGAGCCTTGGAAGCCGCGCCTGCGATGGGGTACGGCGATATGATCGTCGATATTACCGAGACTGGCGTGACATTGCGCGACAACCATCTGAAGATTCTGGCCGATGGCACCGTGTTGCACTCGCAAGCCTGCTTGATCGGCAATCGCCGGTCGTTAGCCGCGCATCCTGGGAAACTGGAGGCCGTGCGGCAGATGCTGGAACTGTGCGAGGCACGACTGCGGGTGCAGAGTTATCACGTGCTCACCGCCAATATCCAGGGCCAATCACCAGAAAAGGTGGCGGCGCACGTCCTGGCACACGGGGAGACTGCGGGAATGCAGGGGCCAACAATCGCCCGGGTCTATTCCAAAGCGCCGAGTGGTGTCGATTGGTATGCTGTCACCGTGGTCGTCGCCTCGCCACTCCTGGTGAGCGCAGTCGATCATCTGCGTCGTGCCGGGGCATCGGGGATCACCGTAGTCCGCCCTGATTATGTTTTTGACAGCCAATCGGATGCTTATGAACGGTTGTTGGGTGAGCTACGATTGCCCACCGCAAGTGTCGCTAATGGCGTGATTGGCTGATGGCTGTGGTACCAGTGAGAGAAGGCAAGCGTGGTTGATCGGGTAGACAAACCGTTGATTCCCGAGCATCAGGGGTACAGCATCTATTTCCGTGTGCGTTATCACGAGATGGATTCGCTCGGCCACGTACACAATGCAAATTACCTTCATTACCTGGAAGAAGCCGCGATCCAGCACTCGACCGCGCTCGGCTACGACACACCACACTTACACGCCCTCGGCGGGCTCTTTATCGCCCGCCGCCACGAAATCGACTATCTGCGCCCGGCAGTTGCTGGTGACCTGTTGCAGGTCGTAACCTGGGCTGCCGAGATGAGCGGGGCGCGGGCGATGCGGAAATATATTATCTATCGGCGTTCCTGTCCCGCCGACCAGCAACTACCAGCGAATGGCCCGCTGGACGCTGGCAGGGCTGAGCCAGGAGAGGAGATCGTCCGTGCGACAACCTTGTGGGTTTGGGTTGGCGTTGATGACCACCGCCCGCGCCGGATTCCCGCCCATCTGCGTGCCGATTTTCTCCGCACGCAGGAAGGATTCCTGTCCACACCTGCCAGCGCAGAATAGCTCCAGACCTGTTGGCCTCACCCCTCAACGCTGGTTGCCTAAAACTGCTTGACGTGTCGCTGCAATAATGCTATTCTTGCCCTCGGTTCTGGAGGTGTGGTGTAGAGGCCTAACACGCTGCCCTGTCAAGGCAGAGACCGCGGGTTCGAATCCCGTCACTTCCGC
>JBDHWF010000064.1:0-23405 GCA_039810045.1 Chloroflexia bacterium | reverse complement strand
GGCAAGGGATTTTAAGTCTTGAAAGGGCGTGTTTACTGCCTTCCATCAGGTTCCACTTTCCCCAGTAAACCAAGGAAAATAGTCCTTGTCTATTTTATAGCGTTCCACATATTTCCAGACAGTTGGCTACATCTTGGCTACACTTCTAGCTACCCATGAACATGGCTAAGCTGAAAATGAATGTTGCATAGTATATAGATGGGTGCTGAGATAGCATCCAGTGGTTGGAGCGCTGGCTGGAATCACAGAGGGGATTAGCCGCACAATTCTTCGCCAAGATACAGATAATTGTTGTAATAACGAGCAAGTTCTGTTACGCTGAGTGTAGCGAAAGTGGATATTTGTCCTCCACAGATTCCGATCCGTAGGGATAATTCCGTTGCCAGACAGCGGCGACACTCCCAGGGCCATGACCCAATTACCCCACCCTCACCTAAAGGAGAAGAGAGCATGACGCTGCTCGGCTATGCCCTTTCCAGTGAAGAACATCGCCCTGCTGAGCTGATTCAGCACGCCCGTTTGGCAGAACAGGCTGGGTTTAGCTTTGCGCTTATTTCAGATCATTATCATCCCTGGACCGATCGCCAGGGTCAGTCATCGTTCGTCTGGTCTGTGCTTGGTGCACTCAGTCAGGCCACCAGTTCGATCCAGCTTGGGACGGGGGTTACCTGTCCAACGATGCGCATTCATCCGGCAATCATTGCCCAGGCAGCAGCGACTGCCGCGACCCTCTTACCAGGGCGCTTTTTCCTGGGTGTTGGCACCGGGGAAAATCTGAATGAGCATATCCTGGGCGAGGCCTGGCCCGCACACGATCTGCGCCTGGCCAGGCTTGAAGAGGCCGTTACCGTGCTGCGACTGCTCTGGCAGGGCGGCACCCAGACCCACCGGGGCACTTATTACACCGTCGAACAGGCCCGGATCTATACCTTACCGCAGGAACCGATTCCGCTGATGATGGCCGCCAGTGGCCCGAAGACGGCTGCAGTTGCTGGACGGCTGGCCGATGGCTTCATTGGCACCTCGCCGGAGCGGGAAATGCTCGAAGCGTATGGCAGTGCCGGTGGCACTGGGCCAAAGTATGGACAGATGACCGTGTGTTGGGCGGCGAATGAGCAGGAGGCGCGGCAGACGGCGCTGGAATGGTGGCCGAATGCTGGACTGCCAGGTGAACTCTCCCAAGAACTGCCCCTCCCCGCCCACTTTGCGCAGGTAGCGAAACTGGTGGACGAAAAAACGCTGACGAAACGAGTCGTTTGCGGACCAGATAGTGCCCACTATCGAGCGATGATCGACAAGTATGCCGAGGCTGGCTACGACCATATCTACCTCCATCAGGTTGGGCCTGACCAGGCTGGCTTTCTGAAGTTCTGCCAGCAGGAACTGCTCCCGCATTATCAATAGCGATCGCCAGACCAACGGGCCACGAGCACTGATACGCTGCCTGAGACCAGGACCACAGGAAGGATTGACACTATGCCAGATGAAACGACTGCAGGCGCACCGACTGTTGGTGATCTGCTGGTGCAACGGCTGCGAGACTGGGGTATTGAGCGGATTTATGGCTATTCGGGCGATGGCATCAATGGTATCCTCGCCGCTTTGGGCCGGGCTGACAATCAACCAGCACTGATCCAGCCAGTGCATGAAGAACTGGCGGCGTTCATGGCCTGTGCTCACGCCAAATGGACTGGCCAGGTTGGCGTTTGTCTGGCAACCTCAGGCCCTGGCGCCATTCATCTGCTCAATGGTCTCTATGACGCTAAACTCGATCATCAGCCAGTATTAGCCATTGTCGGCGAACCAGCACGCAGCGCTCTGGGCGGGTCGTATCAACAGGAAATAGATCTGCGAGTCTTGCTCAAAGACGTTGCCAACCTATATGTTGGGCACGCCACCGAGGCCAGTCAGTTTCCACACGTGATTGACCGCGCACTGCGGATTGCACTGGCAGAACGGACTGTCACTGCCATCATCATTCCAAACGATCTCCAACTCGAACCAGTGGAACCACTGCCGCACGAACATGGCACCATCTATTCAACGGTTGGCTATGCGGATCCGCTGCTGGTGCCTCAGGACGAGGAACTGCACCACGCTGCCACCATCCTCAATGCTGGACAACGCGTCGCCATGCTGGTTGGGGCAGGGGCACTGGGGGCAACTGCTGAGGTGATTGCCGTTGCCGAGCGGCTAGGAGCGGGCGTGGCCAAGGCTCTCTTAGGGAAAGCGGCCGTTCCCGACGATATGCCCTTCGTTACCGGGTCAGTTGGTTGGTTAGGGACGGATGCCAGTGCCAGAATGATGGCGCACTGTGACACCCTGCTGTTGGTCGGTTCCAGCTTCCCCTATACTGAATTCCTGCCACAACCAGGCCAAGCCCGTGGCATACAGATCGATCGCGATCCTACGCGGTTAGGTATTCGCTATCCCATGGAAAGCCTGTTAGTTGGTGATAGTGCCGCCACCCTCCGGGCGCTGCTGCCACTCCTCGACGAACGATCCGACACAGCCTGGCAGCAGGAAATCAGGCAGCAGGTAACTGCATGGCGGGAAACTGTCACCACGCGTGCCCACTTCCCCGCGCAGCCGCTCAATCCACAATTGGTCGTGCAAGAACTTTCCGACCGCCTGCCGGACAACGCGATCGTCGCTGCTGACTCGGGAACGGCAGCGGTCTGGTACGCCCGGAACATTCAGCTAAGACAAGGAATGCGTGGTTCATTGTCTGGCACCCTGGCAACGATGGGCTGTGGGGTGCCCTATGTCCTCACCGCCAAATATACCCACCCCGACCGTCCGGCCTTCGCAATTGTTGGCGATGGCGCGATGCAGATGCTGGGGATCAATGGATTACTCAGTATTGCGCGTAGCTGGCGGGAATGGTCCGACCCACGACTGGTGATTATCGTGCTGAATAACCGTGACCTCAACTATGTCACCTGGGAACAGCGGGCGATGGTTGGCTTTCCACGATTTGCTCCATCGCAGGAAGTACCTGATTTCCCCTACGCTGCCTATGCCGAAATGCTGGGTCTACAAGGCAGCCGCATCGAGACACCAGCGCAGGTTGGCCCAGCGCTAGACGCGGCCCTGAGCGCCGATCGCCCGGTGGTTATTGATGCGCTGGTCGATCCAGATGTGCCAACGCTGCCACCCTTCCTGACGACAGAGCAGGAAGAGGCGTTACGCACAGCACTAGCTGACGACCCGGATGCCCCAGGCGTGCGCGAACAACTGGCACTGTTGGGTATTCACCTCTAACTTCTGTCGGCACTGTTACCCAGTTGTGCAGCACAGTGCCAAGGTGAGGCAGTGGTGTTCGTTCGCTGCTGGCAGCTGATTATTCTCCAGCGCAGCTTCATCAGGAAGGGCAGGTAGCAGAGTAGCGCAGATGGAGGGCAGCTGTCCGCGAGTCACGTGGAACCTACCGTGGATCGAATATGGGTGAATGCCCAGCAAGATAGCTGACAATGAACAGGTCACTACCGACCAAGACAGCGTTACAAGTGACCGTTTGGTGCAGGCGGTAGGGACACATTGTGTTCCCTGCGACCCATTCCAGGCGAACATTTCTTAATTCATCCCCATCTCCATGTAATGCTGATTATCCCACGGGTCAGGTAAGCGACTGCTATACTGGTCGCTGGCGTCGTCGACTGGACAGGCTACAGGCTAGGGTACCAGATAACGTAGTCGGAATGGAGGCACTGGTGGCTGACAAGACCGCAGAGAATCAGCAGGCGTCTGTTGCGGTCGTACTACCTATCTATAATCAGACTCCCTTCCTGCGTCGGGCATTAGCGAGCCTCCAAGCGCAGACCTATACTGACTGGCACCTGGTGGTTGTCGACGACGGTTCAACTGATCCAAGCGCGATCGCTGCCATCCTGCACGATCTTTTCCCAGAACACTGCTATACCTACCGCCGTCTGGTAACCAACCATGGACTGGGAGCCGCGCTGAATATAGCCCTGGCTGCCACTGCAGCGCCGTACATCGCCTACCTACCTGCTGATGATCTCTATTATCCAGATCACCTGGCGAGCCTGCTTGCTTGTCTGGAGCAGCAACCAGCAGCGATCCTGGCCTACTCTGGTGTGCGTCATCATAGTCACGACTATGCACACGGCCAGATCAGCGGTCTACCCCTCCAATTGGTGCAGACATTGCACCGACGCACCGTCGACCGCTGGGTCGAGCGCACGGAGCTAGTTACCGATGATCTAGAGCGACTGTACTGGGGTAGCCTGCGCCACCATGGTTCTTTTGTTGGAACCCACCAGCTCACCGCAGAATGGGTTGCTCACCCTGAGCAACGCAACCGAATTATTCGCGAATCGCTCGGTGGAGGGCTGAATCGCTATCGGCGCCACTACCAGATCGCCCACCCGCTCCGCTTTCAATCGTCTGAAGGCGATCTCCTTGATGAAGGCACATTGTACAGGCGTTTTCGTGACCGACCAGACACACCGCGCACGCCTGACAGTTTGAAGATTTTGCTTGTTGGTGAACTGGCCTTTAACCCAGAGCGGATTCTGGCGCTTGAGGAACGGGGTCATCAGCTCTTCGGGCTCTGGACGCCGGACGGCGTGGGCTTCAACACCGTTGGGCCACTCCCCTTCGGCCATGTCACCGAGATACCTCTGGCAAACTGGCAAGAACAGGTGCGGCAGGTGCAGCCGGATGTGATCTATGCGCTGCTGAACTGGCATGCGGTGCCATTCGCCCATCAGGTGTTGTTGGGAGCGCCTGACATTCCATTTGTCTGGCACTTCAAGGAAAGCCCGTTCGCCTGTCTGGAACGTGGTATGTGGCCGCAACTGGTCGACCTGCATCTGCGCTCAGATGCCCAAATCTATACCAGCCCAGAGATGCTTGACTGGTATGATACGGTACTGCCAGGCCAGGTGCGCCACGAACGCGCCCTGGTGATCGACGGCGACCTGCCGAAGGCAGACTGGTTCACGCAGGAGCGCAGTGAGCGACTGTCGCAGCGTGATGGGGAAATCCATACGGCGGTGTCGGGCCGCCCTTTTGGAATTCACCCAGAGACGATCGGCCAGTTGGCGCAGGCCGGCATCCACATGCACTTTTATGGGCCAACCTGGGGAGACTGGTGGAGCAACTGGATTGCCGAGAGCCGCAAGGTCGCCCCACGCCACTTGCACCTGGAAGGCTCGGTGCTGCCGCCAGAGTGGGTACGCGAACTTTCCCAGTATGATGCTGGCTGGCTCCACATTTTCACCAGTCACAATGCGGGCGAAATCAGGCGGGCCAACTGGGACGATATGAATTACCCAGCCCGGCTAGGCACCCTGCTCGCGGCAGGACTACCGCTAATTCAGCCAGACCACGGGAACGCCATTGTGGCTACGCAGGCGCTCTCGCGGCGGCTCGACATTGGCCTGACTTTCCGCGATGCTGAGGACCTAGCGGCGCAATTGCGCGATACGACCCGGTTAGCACAGTTGCGCGAGAATGCCTGGGGCCAACGGTCGCGCTTCTGTTTCGATACCTACGCCGACCAGTTAATCACGCTCTTCCGCCAGGTAATCAGCGCTGGCTCCAGACGGTCATCAGTCGGCTGAGGTCAGGCTACCGGGATGCGGGGCAGCGAAGCGGGCATCCCACGGTTTTGGGCTGCTGACCTGCTGCACAATCAGCGGTTCGCGCTGCTCATTGATAATACCGTGATAGAGCCCGGCTGGGGCCAGCACACTTTCACCAACGGCCAGCCGCACCTCAGCAGCACCGATGCGCACGAGCGCAGTTCCCTGGATGACAGTGAGTACGTGCTCGGTCGCTGCATGACGATGCGCCGGTAACGCCCCACCCGGCCCAAGGCAATAGAGTTCTACAATCAGGTCAGCGCCAACCAGCAGCGTCTGGTAGGAGAAGTTGTCGGTCTTAAACCGAGCCTGAGCCGCTGGTCGCATTACCTGGAGTGGTGACTCGGCTACGGGTGCTGGTTCAGCGGGCAGGGGCGTGGTGGGCAGATTTTCTGGATCAAGTGCAGCCTGCGCCTGCCGCAGAGCCGCGGCTACCGAACCAGCCAACACCCGGCCCAAGCGGCCATCTGGCTGTGGCTCCAGATCAAACAGTCCGCCATCGAAAAAGGCGGTAGGATCCTCCCAGTCTGGTGAAGTCACGATTGGGTAGAGGCAGATCCCCTGTAAGTCGACACCCAGCTCCAGGGCGCGTCCCACTTCGCGTGTCAAAAAAGCAATCCAGTCGGCCCGCGAATCACCAGACGAGCCGGTTTCGGCCAGAATCAAGGGACCGCCATACCTGACCTCGATCTGCCGCAGCAGTTCACTCAGCGGCACCCAACCGGGGTCACCCCAGCCCAGCGACCGCTGTGGCTGGTCGGATAGTGGCATGGTCCACTGGTTGCCAGAGTAGTAATTCAGGCCAACGATCCCCAGATGTTTGCGGCTACCACCAAGTTCTGGTTCACGGCGCCCGGCCAGCAGATCAAAGACCTCGGTCACGACCTCATGGTTAAAGGTATCGGCCTCATCCTGCAGATCTGGTCGCCCTGGCGGGGCGTGCAGGTGTACCAGTGGTTCGACAGTCACCATTGTTGCTGCCGGATCAACCGCCCAGATCGCCTCGGTGCCGGCCAGGGCAGCCCGCACCAGGAGTCGCTTATAGTCGCCACCACGACCACGACCAAATGGCGCCATGTAGGCTACTTCGCCAGCCGACCAAGCGTTATAGGACATTTCGTTGATTGGGGTGAAATAGATTGGTCCGGCTGTCTCCTCGCGCACTACACGGGCAACTGCACCAGCAAATGCGGCAAAACGAGCAATAAATTCCTCTGGCTGCCCAAATGGATCAAGGTCAGCAGGGTACCCATAATGCATGAGGTCCCAGATCAGGGTCAGTCCTTCCTGGCGTCCATATTGTGCCAGGCGGCGAATGAGGGTCAGATTGACCTGCCCACTTTGATCCAGGATCGGCCAGCGTGCCGACTCGCGCACGGCGCGGATACCAACACTGCGGCACAGCGCATAATCATCACGGGCCTGCTGGTCGTGCTGCGTGGCAGCGATAATATCAAGCCGATGACCTTCGGTGGTCAGGTGTGTGGAGCACTCGAAGCCACCCAGAAACAATGAGCCGAATAACCAGGGTTGCGTCATGATGCTACCTCGGCAATGACTTCGTCAAACAGTGCTTCCCAGCGTCGGGTAACACTGGCGGCGCTGTACTCCTGCTCAACCTTCTGACGCAGTGCGTTCCCCAGGCGCTGCCGGAGCGGCAAATCGGTCAGCAGGCGAGCCAGCGCCGCAGCTACGGCCTGCGGATCTTCGTGCGACACAAAGAGGCCACTTACTTCGTCCTCGATCTGTTCCACTGACCCATGATCGCGCACCGCAACCACCGGCAACCGGGCAGCCCCGGCCTCAGCGATGACGTGCGGCAACCCTTCCCCCTGCGATAGCCAGACAAAGACATCAAGTCCCGCGAGCAAACGCGGCACATCGGGCCGATCACCGAGGAACTGCACCACATCATCCAAGGCCAGGGCGGTCGCCCGCGCCCGCAGTTCCTCAGCATATTCAGGCATGAAGGCATCCGGGCCACCGATCACAATGAAGCGAGCAGCCGCATACTGCTGGTGCAGGAGTGCTGCAGCCTGGAGAAAATCCTCAACCCGCTTCTTGCGATCAAGCCGACCCACCCAGCCAATGACGGGGGCTGCAGCCGAAACACCCCACTCAGCGCGCACAGCTTCGCGCATAGCGGGATCAAACTCAGCCAGGTCAACCATTGAGGGCAGGACCACCGCCTGGTCAGGTCGCGCCATTCTCCCTGCAGCTGCTTCCCGAATCGCGTTGCAGACACCGACATAGCGGGCCGTACGATCCTTTGGGCCAGTCAGCGCCTCACTCACCAGGCCACCATGCTCAATCAGTGGTGGTGGCTGGTGCAGGCGCGCCAGGGCAGGATAGATATCAGGCACTGCCTGGCAGGCAACCACCAGATCATAGTGTTCTCGCTCGATCTTCTCCGCCAGATAGCTCACCGTATCTTCAAACGACAGGGTGTATGGGGTTTGATCGACTGGGATACCCAACGCAGCCAGTTGCTGCTGCGTCTGCTCGGGCATGGTGGGCTTACGCAAGCAGGCGACCACCTCCAGCTGATAATGCGCCGGGTCAAGGTGACTAGCGAGCAGCCGTACTTCGGTCTCTTCACCTCCTACCACCAGCCAGGCAAACACAAACAACACCCGCCGCGGTGCCTGCTTACGAGCAGATACTGGCTGAGGAGCGGAAACTGCTGAACCAGAAACGCTGGCCGACAAGGATACACCTCCTCAGTTGCTAAGCAGCTGTGGCAGCACCTGCTGCACAAAGCGGTTGAAGCCGTCAGTGGCAGGATAATCCATAAAGCGCATCGCGAAATGCTGTACCCCTGCCGCCATGAACGACTGGAGTTCAGCAGTCACTTCGGCAGGCGTGCCCGCAACAATGTGCAGATCTGGCCAGCGCACCGCCTGGGCGCTATCGTCTTCAACACTGATCCAGGTGGACATTGCCCGGGTGATTGCCTGTGGTTCACGACCGACCGCAGTACAGTGCTGGTCGAGAATCTGATTCTTGCGGGTGAAGGTAGACAGATCGCTGACATCAGCACACCACCAGTCACCATATTGGGCTACTAGACGCAGGGTTCGCTGCTCACCACCACCGCCGATCATCAGGGGGATTGGTTGCTCCGGCAGTGGTGAGCAGAACGCGCCCTCAATCTGATAATGTATCCCAGTGAAGGTCGCCGGATTCGCCGACCACAGTGCCCGAATAATCTGAATCGCTTCTTCCGTGCAGTCCAGGCGTTCCCCTGGCGGTGGGAACGGATAGCCATATTCGCGGTGTTCGCCGGGATTATTTCCTGCGCCAATGCCTAAAATGAACTGGCCTTCTGTCAGCAAATGCAGGTTTGCTGCTAGCTTCGCCAGATAAGCTGGATTACGGAACGCCTGCCCGCAGACCATTGTGCCCCAACGCAGTCCTGGGTGCCGTCCAGCCAGCCAGGAAAGGTTGGTAAAACATTCCAGATGGGCTTTGTCGGCCCAACCCATGTGGTCCTCGACCCAGATCGTGCCGATCCCTACGCTTTGAGCAAGCTGAATATGCTGCTCGTTGGCCCGTATCAGCAACTTCGCCAGGGCACTGCCACGCGGATCATAGCCAGCCGGGGTATCGAACATAGCCGGTTGCATGATCCAGCCGAATGTAGGGACGGTGCAATAACCAGTCACGGGACCTCCTGCTTACTCACAATATCACAGCCCAGCGTTGCCACCTGTTTTTAGGCCTTGGCCGCGCGTCGTTCAGCCGCATCGCGAGCGGCAATCACCAGGCGATGCGTCTCTAGCGCTTCGGCGTACGGTGTCCGAATCTTGTTCTCACCGCCGCGCACCGCATCGATGAAATCACGATCCTCGCGCACAAACGGATCGCCCACCGCCTCGCGCACCGGGCGGCCACGGCCAACATCAACCATCAGGTCAAACTCAGACAGCTCGATCGCCAGTCCATCACCAAACAGGTGCAGCCCAATCCGGTGGGGCCACTTCAGCACACAGGTCGAGGCAAACGAGCCAATCGCGCCCGAGGCAAAGCGCACCAGGGCCACCGAAACATCGTCAACATCCAGGTTCGGGTACTCAGCACGCTGATGCTGTGCACCCAGGGCGTCAATGTCGATGACCGGGCCGAGCAGGTAGCGGGCGACATCAAAGATATGGGTCGTCTGCTCAACCATCTGCCCGCCAGACTGGTCCTGGCGACCCCACCAGGCGGGTGGTGGCGTACTATCGAGCCAGTAGCCCAGTGCCAACCGTGCCGGGCTGGCGGCGAGGTGCTCCTTAACTTCTGCGACAGTATCTAGGTAGCGCCAGTGATAGCCAACGCCAGTAGTCAGCCCCTGTTCGACAACGCTGCTGGCGATCTCCTCTGCTACCGGCAGGTCGACTGAGAGCGGTTTCTCGACAAAGAACGGTAGCTTTCGTTCCAGTGCGGCCAGTTCCGGCGCACCATGGGCAAAGGGAGGCACGCAGATATACAGCGCGTCAAGCTGCTCATTGTCCAGCATGACCGTATAGTCGGTGTAGGCTTTCGCCCCGCACCGTCCGGCACTGGCCTGGGCCCGTACAAGGTCAGGATCGGCCAGGGCCACCACCTGTACATCAGCGAAGTCGAGCAGATTCCCAAGATGCCGACCGGCAATCCCACCAGCCCCAATGAACCCAACACGCACCTGCTTCACCTTGCACTCCTTTGTTTGTTCCCAAATTCTGGCAGCCCTGCCAGTCTCGACAGCTGTAGTGGCATCCGTACCACGGATTGTGGTGACCGTCTCAGCCAATAGTGTGTCTGTTGCATCTGCCGCGGAACGTTTGAGCAACTGCTCATAGAGTGCTGCTGTTTCGTCGGCCATACGCGCCCCGCTGAAGACTTCGGTCGCGCGCTGCAGTCCGGCTGCCCCCCAGCGGCTGGCAAGGTTCTCGTCAGCCAACACCTCGTTGATGCCGTGCGCTAGCGCCTGGATCGCCCCAACGGGTACCAGGCGGCCAGTAACGCCATCGACAACAGCCTCTGCCGTACCGGAGACATTGGTTGCCACGACCGGCAGCCCTGCGGCCATTGCTTCCAGCACCACCAGTGGCAGACCTTCAAAGCGCGAGGGCAACACTAGCAGCTCGGCAACCGCCAGCAGGGCAGGAATATCGCTCCGCTGGCCCAAGAACTGCACCTGATCTGCCACACCCAGGTCGTTGACGAGCGCCCGCACTTCTGCTTCTAGCGGCCCACTACCTGCCCAGAGAAAGTGGGCATCTGCTACCTGCGCCAGCACAGCGGGAATTGCCGCCGCCAGTGTGGCATGGTCTTTCTGCACACTGAATCGACCAATTGTCAGCACCACCCTGGCCTGGGGAGTCAGGCCGAGTGTTGCCCGCACGCTGGCAACATCAGTTGGAAGTTGTGGTGGATCAATGCCATTGCGTACCGTCACCAGTTGTGCTGCAGGAATGGCAGCCGCACAATAGCTGGCATAGGCCTCATCAGAGACGCAGATCAGGCGGTCAACCTGGGACAGCAGGCCACGATAGCGACCGCGTTGGGCAAAGTCTGTCAGCAGATAGGGCAGATGTTCAGTGCGGACCACTGCTGGTACACCCGCTGCCCGCGCCGCAGTGATCACCTCGTGGCCTTCCCAACCTACACCAGCATGGACATGGACGAGCGCTATCTGCTCATTGCGCAGCCAGTCAGACAGCTGTTGCCAGGCACACCCGCTCTGACGAACGGTTAGCGGCAGCGTTGTCAGCCCAAGCGCTCGACTCTGCTCAAGCACCTGCACCCCACTACCTGTTGCCGGACACACCACTGAGAGGGCGTAGCGGTAGCGGAGATGACGAGCCAGCAGCAGCATCTGCTGGCCCAGGCCGGAGGGCTCAAGACTATCCGTGAGCAGACAGATCGCAGGCCGCTTCATCGGGCAGAACCAGACCTGATGAGGTGCTGCTGCGTCAGCGCCTGTTGGATCAGCGCCCACATCTGGGTTGTCGTTGCTTCCCAGGATGTCTGCTCCAAGATTTGCTGACTGCGCCTGAGCCGTACAACACGTTCCTCAGCCGTTTCCGTCAGCACTGCCTCGCAGGCAGCCAGAAATGCAGCTGGGGTAGCACCAAAACGCACCAACCCGTCATACTCACTGACGACGTCGTGAATGGGAGTAGCGACCACCGGTTTCAGAGCCGCCAGGTATTCCAGCGTCTTCGTAGGACTGATATATCGAGTAGCCTCATTCAGCGCGAACGGCATCAGGCAGACATCCCAACCCTTCAGGTATGCCGGTAAGCACAGATAATCCTGTTGCCCGGGATAATGGAGATTGGGCAACTGGGGCAATTCAGCCGGATCAATCTTCGTGACCGGACCAACCAGGACAAACGACCAGTCGGGCCGATTGCCAGCAACGGTGGCGAGAAGCTGGCGATCAAGTCGCTCATCCAGCACACCATAAAAGCCCAGGGTGGGAGTGCCAGGTCGCGCGTCGGGTGGAACTACCAGCGTTGGATCAGCAGCACGAGCAAAATGCTCGCGATCGACGCTAGAAGGGAAATAGTGCACGTTACGATGGCGATTCACACGTGCGTTATACATACTTCGGCCACCAGCGAAAACCAGTGCGGCACGCTGCAGTAACTCGTCTTCGCGCTGTTGCAGCTCTGGTGGTGCGCCCTGGAATAGCGAGAGTTCATCCATGCAGTCATAGACTAGCAATCGCGTTTCCAGACCAGTCAATACTGGTAGCACCAGTGGCGTATATACCCAGAGCAGTGGTGCCCGGATCGCCTGGGTCTGCATTAGTTCTTGCACGAGGCGCTGCATGGTGCCGGTATCCGCGCCAGCGGCCTCCAGAAAGCATGGCCAGTGGGCCTGAAAGTGAGGCACACAGCGGAGCACACCAGGCGCAACCAGCTGTACCTCCCAGCCAGGTGCAGTCCCAGTCTCCGCGCCCCAGGGCAGGGGTTCTTCAATAAAGAACACCCGCGCCCCAGTTTGCGACGCTAGGCGGGTCATGAGGTGCTGCGGCCGCTGCCAGACCCAATCCCAACGGAGATGCGAGAAGCAGACAATATCAGGAGGGGCGGATACGGACAATGCTGGTGTGGAGCGGCTCAATGGTCTTCCCCCGGTCTTGCGCTATCCCGGGCCCCATTCTCGAATGCAGCTGGTGGCAGCGCTTCTTCCTGCAGAATACTATCTGGAGTATAAACCTGGATCGCAGTTGGATCTGGCTCGCCACCATTCCAGGTTACTGTAGGATCTTCCGGAGCTGAAACCAGTCTGGACTGACTGGTAATCTCCTCTGTGGCGAGCGTTGTGGCGGCAATGGTGCGGAATGTTTTCAGGGCCTGGGCCACCACCTGATCCATGTTGAAATATTGATAGTTGGCTAGCCGTCCGACAAATCGGACATTGGGTGTCGCTTCGGCGAGTGCTTTATACCGCCGATAGAGGGCGGCATTTTCTGGCCGCGGGATCGGATAATAGGGGTCGCCCTCCGCCTGTGGGATTTCATAGACGACGCTGGTCTTGGGGTGCTCCTGGCCAGTCAGGTACTTGAACTCCGTACTGCGCGTGTACGCATGTTCATTCGGATAGTTGACTGTGCCCACTGGCTGAGCCTGGGAGACGTCAAGAGTTTCAAACTTGAATTCAAGTGAACGATAGGGCAGTGGTCCATAACGATAGTCGAAGAACGCATCAATTGGGCCAGTGTAGATAAGCTGTCGATAGGGAATTATCCTGGCAATCTCCCGAAAATCGGTATTAAGCATGATCTTGATTCGGGGGTGCGCTAGCAGCCGCTCGAATAGGCGCGTATACCCCTGACGTGGCATCGCCTGATAGGTATCGGTGAAATACCGATCATCGCGGTTGACTCTGGTTGGTACCCGCGCTGTGACCGCGGCATCCAGCTGTGCCGGATCCAGCCCCCATTGCTTGCGCGTGTACCCACGGAAGAACTTTTCGTAGAGTTCACGGCCAACCTTGCTGATTACGGCATCCTCGGATGTCCGCACCAGCTCACGTGGCTCGGCACGCGCAGCAAAAAAATCACTGACCTCCAGTGTAGTCAGCTGGAGGCCATAGAGTTGATTGACGGTATCGAGATTGATTGGTAAAGGAACTAATTGACCATCAACACTGGCCCGCACTCGATGTTCATACGGACGCCAGGCAGTGAATTGGGAGAGGTAATCAAATACATCGCGCGAATTGGTGTGAAAGATATGTGGACCATACTTGTGTACCAGGATGCCAGCATCGTCATAGTGATCGTACATATTGCCACCGATATGCGGTCGCCTGTCGATCAGCAGGACATTTTGGGCTAACTGGGTCGCCAGTCGTTCCGCTAGAACACTCCCGGCAAACCCCGCCCCAACAATCAGATAGTCGAACATCACTTCCCTGCCCACTTCCTGTGCATATTTTTCACTGACAGATCAAGGCTGCTGCGCCCAGCTCAATAGTCGTATCTTGTCCTACTGACAATCAGGCCAGCTGGTAATTCCAGCTAGCCAAAGCAGTTCTGTGGTCACACAGTGTGCACCACCAGTCCAGAATGCAAGTTTTATGCCTCACCCGGTTTGGGGACCGGTGCCATGCTGGGATCTCATCAGGCACTGCATACCAGATCGACAGATCCGATCACCGACCAAATGACTGCCAGTTCCATACAGGTACTGGCATCCTGCCAATCGTTGACAGAAGTATTCCCAGGGCCCTACCTCGGGCCCTGGAAGTCTGTACAGAGCAGTGCTAAGGAACACTACCGGACTATTGTCAACAAATCGAACCGAAATTGCAAATGTCGCGCTGCTGAGTAGCCCGTTGCTGGGCAGGCAGTTCAGCTAGGGCCTGGCTGAACTGCCTGCCAGTGCAGTGTGCGTCAGCGGAACATCACTTGCGTACTATAATCCAGCAAGGCAACTTGCCCAGTGAGCGTCAGCGAAAGGGATTCATCCTGTGAGCGCCTTTACTCAGAAACAACAGCACCGCCGTTATGCAGAGATGCTCAGTGCGGCCAGGACGATTGCGCAGCTTAGCGCAGAGCGTGGTGCAGAACTGGATCGGCCAACAGCGTTTCCTGACAAAGAGTTTCGGCAGATTGCTGCTGCGGGACTGCTGGCTGCACCACTGCCGGTTGCAGTGGGGGGGGTAGGCCTGGCCACAACCTCGGAAGGCATCCTGGCGGGACTGGATGTTCTGCGCTGGTTGGGCGCGGGGAGCATTGCAGTAGGGCGAATCTATGAAGGGCATATCAATGCCTTGCAACTGATTATACTCTTTGGCACAGCTGCCCAAATGCAGCAGGCTGCTATTGATGTACGACAGCGGCGACTCTTTGGGGTCTGGAATACCGAGGGGGCTGAGGGCGTTCAGCTTGAGTTCCTGGCACAGGGTCGGGTTCGTTTACATGGTACCAAAATCTATACCTCTGGTGCGGGCTGGGTTGATCGCGCTCTAGTATCTGGGACCTCACCAGATGGTGGGTGGCAGCTCATGATCGTGCCCCTCGATCTGGTCAAGGTGCAGGTGGATAGCTCCCGCTGGCAACCGCATGGCGTACGTGCCTCAGCCTCCTATCAGGTTGATTTCACTGGTGTAGAGCTTGACGCCGACCAGCTGTTGGGCGTACCTGGTGATTACTATCGGCAACCCTGGTTCAGTGGTGGCGCGATTCGCTTCGCTGCCGTTCAGTTGGGGGCGGCAGCGGCACTGGTTGATGCCTTGTGTGCTGAACTGCGTCACCTGCAGCGGACGGAAGATTCCTTCCAGCGGGCCCGGACAGCTGAGGCCGCCATGCTCCTGGGTAGCGGACATCTCTGGCTCAATCAGGCGGGCGCTTTGCTGCATCAGCATCCAGAGGTGTTTAGTCGGGAACTGGCGAGTGCTGGTCAGCTCAGTCAGCGGATCGTCGCCCACTCCAACCTGACGCGCTCAGTCGTGGCGGCTAACTGCGAGCGACTCCTCAACCTGGTAGAGCACTCAATTGGAATGCGTGGATTGCTGGAACCACACCCGCTTGAGCGGGTGGGCCGGGATCTACGGCTGTATCTGCGCCAGCCAGCACCAGATGCTGCCCTGGTCAATGCTGGTGCTTACTTGCTAGAGCAACACGAATCGGCACTGGACCTCTGGTCATGACCACGCCTGGACCACTGGCTGAGCCTGCTGAGTTGCCGCTCTATCCTGCTGAAGTCGTGCAGCAGCTGGGGAGTACGCTGGTGATCGCACCGCATCCTGATGATGAATCTCTCGGGTGTGGTGGATTGCTGGCGCTGCTAAGCCAGTATCAGCAACCAACACAGATCCTGTTTGTCAGCGACGGCACTGCCTCGCATCCGCATTCACGTGCCTACCCGCCGCAGCGCCTGCGTGCTCTGCGTGAGTTAGAAGCACTGGCAGCACTGGCAGCACTGGGGGTGCAGTCCAGCCAGGCCACCTTTCTACACCTACCTGATCGCCAGGTACCTGGTGCAGGCACCACTGGTTTTGCCGACGCCCTGGCGCGGATCAGCAGTGTGGTCCAGGACCAACTACCAGCTACGGTAGTGTTGCCGTGGGAGCGTGATCCGCACCCTGATCATCGGGCCAGCTGGCAGCTAGTCCAGGCGGCCTGCCAGACGCTGCCGCAGCCACCACGCATTTTGGAGTACCCAATCTGGCTGAAGGTAATTGGTACTCAGAACGATCTGCCAGCAAGTGGAGAGCGCTTTGGCTGGCGGCTGGATATTCAGCAAGTCTGGCACCAGAAACAACAGGCAATCGCTGCGCATCAGTCACAACTGGGCACCGTGATCACTGATGATCCTGCAGGCTTCACACTCGATGCCAAAGCACTCGAGCAGTTCACTCCTCCTTGGGAAATCTATCTCGAACACGTAGTGCCGTAGTATTTGCGTCAGGAGCCAGTGCTACCATGCCAACCTTCCGCCGCCAAGAGTCGCGGCCAGCCAGCGAATTCGAGCACCAGTATCAGCAGCAAGGTGATCCCTGGGGTTATGAAACCAGCCCTTACGAGCAGGGCAAGTACGCGGCCACCCTGGCCGCGCTCCCCCGACCACGCTATCAGACCGGGTTGGAGATTGGCTGCTCGATCGGTGTGCTGACCCTGCTACTGGCTGAACGGTGCGATCAGCTGCTGGCGATCGATTTTGCCGCTACTGCCCTCGCTCGGGCGCGTGTGCGCCTGGCAGACCAACCGCACGTTGAATTCAGGCAGCTTACCCTGCCAGACGAATTTCCTTCTGGCAAATTTGACCTGATTGTATTATCTGAAGTGGGCTATTACTGGAGCGCACTGGCCCTGAAGCAGGCCAGCGACCGGATCGTGGCTGGATTAGTCCCAGATGGTCACCTCCTATTGGTCCACTGGTTGCTGCCGATCGATGATGCGCCGCTGGTGGGCGACGATGTCCACCAGGAATTTACTCACCGTCAGCGTCACGTCCTCGACCACCTCATGGGGCAGCGCACGGAGTCGTATCGACTTGACCTCTTTGTCCGGCGCGCCTAGTCTGGGCTGATCATACAAGCAAGCCCGGAGCAGACGCAGGGTACGAATGGCCGCATCGATCGGCTGCAGGGGACCAACGGCGGCAAACGGCACGGCACGACCCTGCCAGCGAGCGACAGCAAGTTCAAACAGCCCAAAGGTTGCTGCCTGTGCGCGCTGCTGCGCAAGCCAGGACAGCGGTAAGCCATACCCAGTCTGGAGTTGTCTCAGTTCCAGCGGCCCAAGGGCTGTAGCGTGCTGCCAGTAACGGCGTAGCAGGCGCCGTTGGCACACACGCCAGACGAGCGAATCGACAGACTCGACCAGCATTGCATCCCCGGTCGTAGAGACGACAGACCATTCCTGAAACTGCCTCGACAGACCCACAACCGCCCGCGTGGTGGTGCGAGCCGAGGTCACCACCCGCACTGCTGGTTCATGGCGAATCCTGGCATCAGCCAGCGTCAGCGCCAGTACCAGCCCCAGATCTTCCAGTGCTGAAACGATTGGTAAACCACCAACAGCAGCATAGGCCTGCGCGGTCAGGGCCAGACTGGCACTGAAGTGCTGATAATGCCGTGGCCACGGATCAGCTGCCAACGGATCAAGCAAACTTTCTACTTCGGCGACGAGTGAACGATAGCCGACATCCTGCAAATAGGCCCGCTGTACGCCAGGGGATAAGGCAGCACGCTCGTCAGCCGCAACCAGGATCCGGCCACCTACCGCGTCGGCTCCGGCAGCAAATGCGGTGAGATTGGCGGCGAGCCAGTTTTCCTGAGGAACGGTGTCAGCATCGGTCGAGAGGATGATACCCTGCGGTCGACCTGCCTGAAGAAAACGCTGACAGGCAGCATCGAATAACAGCCGTCGGGCAGTACCCACATTGGCCTGCTCCGGGGGGAAAAACTGCTCCAGCAGATGAATAGTCAGAGCAGGATGCTGTTCAGCGAACAACCGGACACGGGCAGCAGTGTCATCTCCGCAGTTATTGGCCAACACGATCAGTTCATAGCTGCCGGAAGGGAATGGTGCACCAGAACAATCCTGCTGGCCTGCAAGTGCGGCAAGGGTTGCACCAATGCCTGCCGCCTCATCGCGAGCGGGAATGATCACAGTGGCCCGACAGTGTCTAGAAAGTGGGCCGAGAGGCAGGGGGGTGGTACCAGTCGCTTGGATAGATAAGAGATTCATCCTATCTCTCCTGGCACTGACAGCCCCGCTCCACAAGCGACCATCTTCGCCCTTAGGGAGGATCATCACTGTAGTTATTCATACCACTTGTGCCAGAACCCACCATTAGGGACGAAGGTCGACTTTTTCGTTTTCACCAAGTGGCGCCTGTTCTCCAGTCACGAGCGCTTTCGCAAAACTGACTACCTGGACAAGCTTGCCATTGGGGCTATCCCAGTACTCTGCCTCAGTGGTATGCACCTGCAACAACATCAATTCAGGATCATCCTTGCCCTTGGGGAAGAAGGCCTTATAGATCGGTTTCCAGAGCGCATCGATCTGCTGCTGGTCGTGGAGGAGTTGCGCTGTGCCTGAGATCGACACATAGACATTCGCTGCAGGATTGCCAAAGCTGAGATTGATCTGGGAGTGCGCCTGCATTTCGCTGACCTGCGGTGCACTTTTACTGACGAAGAAATAGAGATCCCCATTGAATTCTTGATCTAACATGGTCATTGGTCTACTACGCAATAAGCCATCATTTGTTGTCGTAGTCAGCATAGCAAAACGAATATCCTTAATCAGTTCTGCTACTTTCTGGCGTTCTGTGTTCTGATCTTGAAGGGAATCTTGCTGTGTGCCCATTGTCACCTTACACTCCTGAGTTGGTTCTTTCCGACATCTGTAGCGTTGCCGCCAGGCTGTCGTAATGCAGATTGTGTGCCATCTCGCTCAAGTTCTGATCTTCCCGGGTGCCAGTAGGATCCATAAGCGCTGGATCGATCGCCAATGCTCCTGCACCGATTCGCCCAATTCATCAGTCGTAAGTCCGTGCGTCAGCAGCGGATAGTCTGGTCATGCATATACTGCATCGCATCCCAGTAGGAGGTGCGCAGTTCCTGGATCGCAGCCTGGCCCCACGAGTGAGCGACCTGGCAGAAGAGCAGCGCCTGAGCGTCGAATCTACGCAGCAGTTTGGGTTTGGCACAGTCAACTAGGGCACCAAAAGTAGCGGCAATATCGAAGTTATAGTCAACAATGTCTGGGATTACCTGCAACTTTGGCTACATTTCCATCGAAGATAAAGAGCACGGCAGCTTGTCTCTCGAAAATAAATCCCTGATCCTGATCAGAAAAACTGCGGTGATAGCCCCGGACGGACTCGAACCGTCACGCCTTGCGGCAAGGGATTTTAAGTCCCTCGTGTCTGCCAATTCCACCACGGGGCCAGGGACAAGTGCGAGTGATAGTATAGCATCACTCTGCGGGTGAATCAGGGGGTGGGTGATCGTCCCGCAGGGGCGCGTGCGGTGGGTCAGCGATGAAGTAGTGGTCTTCACCGAGTGGCTGACAACGCAGTTCACCGAGCGTCACTAATTGCGTTAGGGCGGCCAGGGTTTGTGCTTCGGGTACATCGATCAACTGCGCCCAGAATGCAGCGGGGCCAGCAATCGCCGCTGGCCGATCATTGATGATCTGGGCGCGAATCCGCTGTTGCGTTTCCGCAATACTGCTCATCGGGCGGCCAACTCTGCGGCTGTCGCAAAGTGATAGCCATTGGCCCGCAAGCGATCGATCAGTTCGGCCAAGGCTGGGCCATCCTGCGAATCGGAGCCAACGTGCAGGAGAACAATCGCCCCGGGTGCCGCCGCAGTCAGAGTGCGATTGATGATCGCTTGGGCCGAGGCCTTATTCCACCCCTGCGTATCGATCGTCCACAGCAGGTTATAGGTGTAGCCATTGGCCGCGAGCAGTTCGAGCGCCGCAGAATCATATTCGCCATAGGGCGGCCGGAACCACGGTTGGACGCTGTAGCCAAGGAGGGGCGCCAGGATCGTATCGGTCTGCTCCACTTCCGCCAACCGCTGCTCGGCAGTGAGGCCGCCGCGCTGGTCAGAGAGTCCGGTAAAGGACCGATGATCATAGGTGTGATTGATGACGTGGTGGCCTTCCGCCCCGATCCTGATCACCAGGTCGGGGTTCGCCTGCGCCCATAGTCCCGTGAGCCCAAACGAGGCTTTGACATTTTTCGCCGCCAGGATATCCAGAATCTGCGCGGTATACCCGCGATCACCGCCAGCGTCAAACGAGAGTACCATCACTGGTTCGGTCGTCGCAAATTGCGTGATCGTGCGTGCCTGCGTTGGTGGGGCAAGGTTCGGCATAAATGATGACGTTGTCAACAGGTTGAGATCCTGCGCCCGCTGGAGGCCAAGTAGGCCAATCGTCACGTATTTAGGGCCGCCATCACTGCCGGAATGATATTCTAACCGTGCTCGTTCGAAATATTGGGTCAGATACGGCTGATTATCAGCGCTATTTACCTCAATAAATTCTTCGGAAAGCGGATAGCCAAACACGATCAGGCCACCGCGCTCACGCCAGGTTTGGCCAAATACTCCGCCCAACGTATGCCCAGTCTCGGGGAAATAGGCGCGATCGCCACTTCCCCCAGCGACACGCATAAATGCCGCTTCACCTTCACGGCCAACAGTGAGGTCGCGGCCCAATTGCCGCCCCTGGACGAGATAGGGGGTATGAATCGCCGCAGGTTGATATTGCAGCACAGCCCGTTCAAAATATTGGGTCAGCAAGCCGTCTTCAACAAACTCTTCGGAGAGCGGGTAACCCAGGAGCGCCACCGCCCCACGCTCACGCCAGGCATGGAGGAAATGCGGGCCAACAGTATGCCCCGTTTGGGGGAAGTAACTGGGGGGCGCTGGCGCAGCAGTGGTAGCGGTATGCTGGCTGAGCAGCAAACTCACGACCACCAGTACTCCGATCAATCGCCCAAGATGGCCTGCACTCTTCATGCTCCTTGCTCCTTACAGCTATACTCTTGCTAGGCGACTGCGCTTGCGCACCGAAAGAACGAAGGATACGACCAATGTATCAGTATCAACTCTCCTTGGAAACAGGCACCGCCGAAGATGATGCTGGCGCGCCTGTAGCCTGGGCCGCTTGCCCCGATCTGCCAGGGGCCTACGAAGAAGCTGGAGCTCCTCCCGCAGCCCTGGCGCAACTGACGAGCCTGGTACGCCAGATTATTGCTGAACATCTGGCTCGAGAAGATCCACTGGACCCAGCGATCAGGCTGCTGTCATCGACAGGTGATCGCGCTGACAACAGCCTGATCGTGACCATCACGGAGGCGGATCTGGCAGCAGCGCGCAACGCTGCCTATCTGATGATCGAAGTGCCAGATCCCTGAGTCACGCCTCCCTATGGGATATAGATGCGCTCCTGGGTAGCGAAGTCGTCCATATCTTCGCGCATATAGATCAGGGTCTTGCCCGCCTCATTCGAGGCACCATTGGGGTTTCCGTCGCGATCGAGCCCGATGATGTTCATCCGGCTGACCCAGGGGCCACCGAGCGATTTGAGGTCGTTCATCGCTTCACGCAATGCTGCATCAAGGGTCATCCCCATTTTCATGTAGAGGACAACGCTATGGGCAGTCGCGCAGCGCTGCGCCATTTCGCCATGCCCAGTGCAGGCCGCCGCGCCATACCGATTGTCGGCATAATTACCAGCGGCGATGATTGGGGAGTCGCCAAGGCGTCCGGGATATTTCCACGACCACCCACTCGTGCTCACCCCACAGGCGATATTCCCGTCGCGATCCTGCGCGATAAAGTTGACGGTGCCAGTGGGCCGCTCGGGGTCCGCCGCCCGCCGCGAGAATTGCGCCATCTTCTTGCGAAACTCTTCTTCCCCTGGGGTCAGATTGGTATCACGCGCTAGCCCCTTTTCCCAGATCGCCTTGGCCTCTGGCGTCAGCAGATCGCGCTGTGGAAAGCCCATCTCTTCAGCAAACCGTTCCGCCCCGCTCCCCACAATCAGCACATGGGGCAGTTCTTCCATCACCTTCCGCGCGATCTCAATCGGATGCTCATATCCCTTGACCGCCCCCACACAGCCAGCCGCCAACGTCTGACCATCCATCAGGGAGGCGTCCAGTTCAACCTCACCAATCAGGTTCGGCAGACCAGAATAGCCAACGCTATGATCGTCGGGGTTACTCTCCACAAAGGTAATCCCCCGTACCACGGCGTCGATGGCACTGCCACCATTACGCAACACATCGACAGCCTGCCGAATCCCCACGTCCCCATTACTACTCGCCACAACGATCATCTGCCTGTTCTCCCTCCACAATTTCCGATTGCCAATAACGCCAGCCTACATAGTCCCTGCCGTATTATACTGAGCAGAGTTATCGCGTGCGTGATCCCGAACCAGGGCAGAGGAAGCGATGCCGCTCGAACTCTTTCTCGACGATATTGTGCAGTTACGCAAGCCCCATCCATGCGGCAGTACGCAATGGCGCATTGTCCGTCTCGGCGCGGATATCGGGTTACGGTGTCTCGGCTGTGAGCGTAAAGTCCTCTTGCCACGGCGCGAGCTGGAAAAACGAATTAAACGGTTTGTCAGCCGCGGCACACCTTCCACCGCTCAACCAACCTCACCCCTACCCGTTGAATGAGCAACAATAGCATCGAGTTACCCGCCGACAATGCCTCGCCCGTCGATGGTCAGAGTGCCTTCATTGCCGTGCTCGCCAATCGCGCTTTCCTGCGGCTTTGGCTAGCCCAGGCAATTTCGCAAACCGCTCAGCAAATGATCAATTTCACGCTGCTGATTCAGGTTCATCAAATCATTACCGACAGCGGTTGGGGGGCAGGGAATACGGCGATTGCCCTGCTGATTCTCTGTTTTGCAACACCGCCAATTCTCTTTAGTGCCCTTGCGGGCGTCGTTGTTGATCGCTCAGAGAAGCGCCTCATCATGACGATGGTGAACATCGGACGCGCCTGTGCGATCGCTGGCTACCTCTTCCTGCAGCCAACCTGGTCTGTCTTCACCACGCTGCTCTACATCTACGCGCTCTGCTTCAGTTTCTCCACGATTGGACAGTTGTTTGGGCCAGCGGAAGGGTCAGCAATTCCGCTACTGGTCACCAAAGAGCAATTGATCAGCGCCAATGCGCTCTATAGTCTGACAACACTCAGTTCGCAAATGCTGGGGTTTGTGATCTTAGGGCCATTGCTAACCCATCTGCTTGGCCTGAGAACAATTTATATTATTGTCGTCATCCTCTACTGCCTCTGCGCCGCCCTGATTGCCTCATTGCC
>JBDHWF010000063.1:0-23418 GCA_039810045.1 Chloroflexia bacterium | reverse complement strand
TCAAGCCCCACCAACTCAACCCCAAGTTCCTGGGCAACCTCTGGCTCAACGTAGGGATCGTTGGCAATGATCGTGTAACCAAATACCCGCGCCTTACGCACCACGGCGCGACCGATTGTCCCCAGGCCGATAATACCCAGCACTTTGGTCGCTGGCCGATGCAGCAACATCCCATCGGGCAAGCGCCGCCCTGTCTTCGCCCACTGCCCTTCGCGCACCCAGCGATCATCCACCAGCACTTGCCGATCAGTCGCCAACATCAACGCCATTGTCTGCGTCGAAACATCGTCATAAATCGCATCGGCCATATTGCAGACTAACACGCCGTGGCGCGTCGCCGCATCAATATCAATATCGTCGTAACCGACAAATGGCCGCACAAACAGGCGCGTCGTCTTCAGCGCGTTGAAGAACTCCTCACCATACTTCTCTTTGGCAAACCCAGCCACGACGACATCAGCGTCGACGATCTGTTGCGCGACCTGCCCCACAACCGTGTATGGTGGCGCAGGCAACACCTCAGCATCGCCTTCCAGCACAATTTGTTGCGCGGGATCCTGGTGATTCACCTCGGCCACCCCAGCAAAAGCAACTCGGGCCGGACGATTCCAGTTTGCAGGATTTGCCCAACGTTCAGGTGTCATCATTCCTCCTCAACTATTCCACGCCAGCAGCCATACTGGCCCTTACCACCTCAGCCAACAACGGTAGCCCTCTTGCTTCGCGGTAACCTGGGCCTCATCCGATGAGCCCCGCAACCATCCCCGCAACGTCATTGATGAAAAGGGAGTAGAGATCGGTCTGTCGCTCATACCGTGTACCTTATACCTAGCCTTACTGCAAGTTGCTGCACGATACTGCGCGGAGCTTAGGCGCGTCAAATTGATGGCGATTTAGCTTCCAGCTGCCGTAGGCCGATAGCTCGTCAGCCACCACTGATGCAGTTCTTCGCACAGATGCGGGTCAAGTGGCGGTGGCTCACTCCCTAATTGCCGAGCCAGGAGATAGGCCCGCGCGCTATCTTCAACCGCGATCGCGGTGGCATAGGCCCGTTTGAGGTTCTGGCCGCAGACGACCAAGCCATGTTGGCCCATTACCGCCGCCTGATGCGACCCAATTGTATCCAGCATTAATGCCGCGAACTCAGCGGTGCCTGAAGGCATCGTTGGCGCACAGGGAATCGTACTTCCCGCCGCGCAAGCCGTTTCTAATAGCACCACTGGCACGGGCTGTAGCGCGGCAGCAAACCCTGACACATACGGCGCATGACAATGAATTACTGCCCCAACATCGGCGCGGCGTTGGTAGAACAGGGTATGAAGTGGTGTTTCAATCGTTGGCTTCCAACGACCTTCGATAATGGTTCCAGCCCGGTCGATAACCACAATATCGTCGGCAGTCATGGTCGCGTAATCCGCTGCTGACGGCGTTACCGCAATCAAGCCACTCTCCTGATCCAGCGCACTGATATTCCCCTGTGCGCCATGCGCGAGACTGTCACTCGCCATCTGCTTGGCGTAGGCAAAGACCTGCTGACGTAATTCGGCAAGCAACATCGATTCCCTCATTCTCACTCAAACGGCATCCTGCTTTATCATTGTAGCGTGACGATTATGCGTGCGAATTGCCTGACAGGGAGCAGCTGTCGATCACCCTGATCAAGATAGTATCACGGTGCTGGCGAGCAGCGTTGAAGGGAAGGCCAGAATTGATGACTGAGCAGGCTGTACCATATCGGGTTGTGACCTGGCGCGACAACACCCTGGAATTGATCGATCAACGCACCTTACCAGAACAGGTGCATTACCTGGAGTATAGCGATTATCGCACCGTGGCCGAAGCAATCCAAACAATGGTTGTGCGTGGTGCCCCAGCGATTGGGGTCGCCGCAGGCTATGGGTTGGCTTTGGCTGCCCTGCACAGCAACGCCTCCACTGCTCAGGAATTGCGCGCTGACCTCGCCACTGCGGCCAACATCCTGCGGCGCTCGCGCCCAACCGCCGTCAACCTCTTTTGGGCGATTGACCGTATCCTGGCCCAGGTCGCTGCCGCGCCGGACGATCGCGCCGCAATCGCGGCAGCGGTGCTGGCCGAAGCCCGCCAAATCGATCAGGAAAACGCCCATACCTGTGAAATGATCGGTCAGCACGCCCTGCCGCTGATCCCAAACCAGGCCCAGATTATCCACCACTGCAATACCGGGGCGCTCGCCACCGGGCACTACGGCACTGCACTCGGCATCGTGCGTGCCGCCCACGAAGCGGGGAAAAGACCACACGTCTTTGTTGATGAAACCCGTCCCCGGCTGCAAGGGGCGCGCCTGACTGCCTGGGAATTACAGCAATTGGGGATTCCCCATACCGTGATTGTCGATGGCGCATCGGGACATATCATGCATACAGTTGGCGTTGATCTCTGCGTGGTTGGCTGCGATCGTGTCGCCGCCAATGGCGACACTGCCAACAAGATCGGGACGTACAACTTAGCAATTGTCGCCAGAGCGCATGGTGTCCCGTTCTACGTCGCTGGGCCACTTAGCACGCTCGACCTGACCATCCCTACTGGGGCGGCGATTCCGATTGAGGAACGCGACCCCAGCGAAGTGACCCAGATCGGTACGGCGACCGTCACCCCAGCCGGCATTACCGTGGCAAATCCCGCCTTTGATGTCACCCCAGCCCACCTGATCACCGCAATCATCACTGAGGCAGGAATCGCCTACCCCCCATTTGCCGAGAGCTTGCCCACGCTAGTTGAACAGGCACGGCAAAATAAGGCGACCCAATAGTTCACGCACTCACGCTACGACTCAATGCTGCACCAATACTTTGGTCGGGGCCAACCAGAGCGGGGCGAGATAAGCAGGGATCGTGGAGAGCGGGAGCAGGTCATCACTGATCGCCAGCCCTAACTGCTCCCGCATGAACTGTTGCCGCGCGACAATCCGCGCCCAGGCAGCAGGAAACTCAGCGGCGAGTGCGGCGCGTAACGGGGCCGCCGCAAAAACAACTGGGTCTTCGCAATTGATCGCCCATCCCGGCGGCGTGGGCGTTGGGATAATGTCGCACTGAAACGCCATTCCCGACTGCAACGATAGCGTACCACCCGCCACGACTGGCGAGTGAACCCACTCATCATGACCAGTGAGGTGGCCGGGATTGAGCGCAGATTGCAAACCACCAGCGGCGAGGCTCGCCGTCACCCGCTCAAACACCTCACCACCAGTCACACCCACCCGCACAGTCTCATACCAGGTAACTACTCCACGAAAGTACGGAATCGCCAACTGCTCAAGATACTGCTGATTCTCAGCGGCTAGCAAACCCGCCCGCGCACACAGGCCACCCCAAAAGCCCACTGCGCTTGTCACGCCATCACCAGCCGCGAGTTGGCGTGGGCCAGGGCTACGCAGCCCCACGATCTTTCCCGCACCAGAGGCGAACAACAAGTGCGTAGCAGTTGGATCACCTTCATAGGCGATGGTGCTGGCAGCGGCGTACTCAGTCATTCCTGGTTGGGTGCCACACTGTAACCGCCGAATGGCTGCTGTAGCGCGGGCGGCAGCCCACTCGAAGGCGGCAATTTGCACCGTTTCATTCTGCGCCCGCAATCCGTCTTGCGGATGAAGCAAAACTGGCGTGGCATCCTGCACCGCCACAGGGTCGCCCGCAAGATCACGCAACGTATCGACCAGCATTGCCGGGGCAAAGAAACCGGGCAAGCGCCCAGTCCATTCCTCCGGCTCCAGATATTTCCAACCAACCAGGCCAATCGTCTGGCCCTGGCTGATTCCGGCATCCCGCAACAGGTCACGCAGCCGGGGCGCACGGCGACGATCCTGCCCTGGTAAACTCAGCGACTGGCAAAGAATTACGTCAAGTGGCAAGGTCAGCAGAGTAGCATAATCCACCCCTTCGTTCCCCACCAGCAGCAGCCGTCGCCCACCTGTGCCCAGCAGCAAAATCCCTTCCTCAAAGCGAGGATCATAGCCAGTCAGATAGACCAGATTGGCGAAATGTTCGCGGTCGCCATAGACCACCAGCCAATCAGCGTTGGCCGCAGCATAGGCCCGGTCGCACCGCGCGGCATAGATCGCTGCTGGAATCACTGGCGGGGCACCAAGCGGGCCAAAGTCGGGCAGCGGTACTTCTTGCCAGGAGATTGCCACAGTTGTCTCATCCTTTCCGCAGTCACCTCGCTCGCTGCGAGAGTTGCGGCCATCATAACAAACGCCCAGTACTGCGCTCTTGTGTGCATCTAGCGTGCTGTGTACACTGCCAACGGGTCAGCCTAATCTGAGAGGCAAAAGGAGGAGACTCGTGGATGGAACGAGGGCGCTGTTGCTTACACAACATGCTCGGTTACATACGAGCGCAGTAGGCAATGCTGATTGGTCGCATCAGGATAGCGTCCTGCGTGGGGTGCCAGAACCACTGTTGCGCGTGCGGCCACAGCCAACCCTGAACTCACTGGCCTGGCTCCTGTGGCATATCACGCGTGGGGAAGAAATCGCGATCAACCTGATTATCGCGCCTCAGAGCCAGGTACTCGATAACGCTGACTGGGCCGCGCACCTGGGTGTCAGCCGCCGCGACTTTGGCACAGGGATGACCACTGCTGAAGTAAACGACTTCAACATACAGATTCATCTGCCCGCCCTGCTAGCCTATCGGGCAGCCGTAGGACGACAGACGCAGGCAACCCTTCGTGATCTGCCACTCAGTACGCTAGATGAGCCGATTGATGGCGTGGCACTTGAGCGCGCCACCGCTGCGGGAGCATTTGGCCCCCACGCAGCATGGGTTCCAGCAGCATGGCGTGAGAAGCCCAAAGGATTTGTGCTGACAGTAACCACCTTCGCCCATACCCACTTGCATCTGGGAGAAGCCGACGTGCTGCGTGGATTATTGGGCGTGACAAACCGTTGAGGCGTTGACAGCTTGCCAGCAACGAGCAGGATCGAGAAAGGTTGGGGGAAATGAGTACACAGGTAATTCGTAATGGAACGCTGATTGACGGTCATGGCGGCGAGCCGATTCCGCAGGGGGCAGTGCTGGTTGACGGTGACCAGATCCGGGCTGTCGGGCGCGATGGGAGCTTTGCTATCCCCGACGGTACGGTCGAAATCGACGCGGGCGGTGGCACGATCATCCCAGGGATCATCGATACCCATGTCCATATAATGATGGAAGGCTTGAACACCGCGAACATCCTGGGGACCCCATTCTCGCTGAATTTCTATCAGGCGATTGACTATATGCGGCGCACGCTCGACGCGGGCGTGACGACGGTACGCGATGCAGGCGGGGCAGATCTGGGCGTCAAGCTCGCCGTTGAACGGGGGCTAATCACTGGGCCACGCATGCAAATCAGTATCAGCGTGCTCTCAATTACTGGCGGTCATGGCGACGGCTGGCTCAACTCTGGCAACGAATTGAAGCTGTTCCACCCCTACCCTGGCAACCCCGATGGGCGCTGCGATGGGCCGGATGAAGTACGCCGCAAAGTCCGCGAGGTGCTGCGGGCAGGGGCCGAGGTCATTAAGTGCTGCTCGACTGGTGGCGTTGGTAGCCCTACTGATCACCCGGAATACACACAGTTCACGCCCGAAGAGTTGGCGATTATGGTGCAGGAAGGGCAATATCGGCGAGGGATCAAAGTGATGGCCCACGCGCAGGGGAAAGAAGGGATTAAGAACGCGGTTCTCGCAGGCATCCACTCCATTGAACACGGCATCTACCTTGACGATGAAGTGATTGACCTGATGCTACAACGCGGGACGTTCGTCGTTCCTACGCTCGTTGCGCCACTTGGCGTGCTAGAATCTGCCGAGCAGGGGAACGCCGCCCCAGAATACGCCCTCCGCAAAGCGCGCGAGGTGCTTGAAGCGCATCAGGCAAGCATTGCCCGTGCCTATCGAGCAGGGGTCAAGATTGCGATGGGCACTGATGCCGCCGTCATGCCACATGGCACCAATCTGCGCGAGTTGGGGCTGATGTGTGATTGCGGGATGACCCCAATGGAATCGCTCGTTGCCAGCACCAAAGTTGCTGCCGACTGCCTGGGCTGGCAAGACCGCGTGGGGACACTGGATACGGGCAAATTCGCCGATGTCGTGATTACACGCACCGATCCACTCGCTGATATTCGGTCGTTGGAAGATACGGGCAATATCGCACTGGTGATGAAAGGTGGCGCGATCGTCAAAGATATTCGGGCAGTCTGAGCGCTAGGCACGGCACAGTTGCGTTGCGACAGCGCCCCCAACGTGCTATAGTTGCCGCTGTCGCGCACTCGCTGAGTGTGCGTATTCTTCTGCGTAACGAAACTATAGTCGCCAGAACGCGGCTATTGGTCGATACTATGTTAAGCGTGTAGGGAGGGGACCGCCAGGATGATCAAGCTCCGGTTGCGTCGCATGGGCGCGAAGAAGAAACCAATTTATCGAATCGTTGTTGCTGATGCGCGCGCCAAGCGGGATGGGCGTTTCATTGAAATCGTTGGACAATACAATCCGCTGACCGAACCAACCACCATCGTGCTTGATGGCGAACGGGCGCGATACTGGCTCAGCCAGGGCGCACAGCCAACCGAGCGCGTTGCGAAATTGCTGAAGATTCAAGGTGTCACTGACGACAACGGCAAAGTTGTTGCGGCGGCGCCGACCGAAGCAGCACCAGCCACCGAGTAGTAACGCTGCTGGTTTGCGGCTGGCCGACTCACCGTGCAAACTGATGGGGTGCGGGATGGAGCAATTGCAAAGTCTGGTTGAATATATGGCTTCGGGGCTGGTTGACCATCCCGAAGGGGTTCATGTCGATATTCGTCGCCGGGGATCAATTGCCAGTATTCATCTGCAAGTTCCTGACGATGAATTAGGCCGGGTGATTGGCAAAGGCGGCCGCATCGCCAAAGCGATGCGTACGATGGTTGGCATTGTTGCTGCCCGTCAGGGCCTGCGGGCCAATCTGGAGATCGAAGGCTAAGGTGCCAGACAAGCCACAGCATACTACCGACACCACCAACAAGAACACTGTACCAGAACGCCCCGCTCGTCAGACGACAAGCGGGGCGCAGCATCGTAGCGGACGCGCAGCACAGAAACCGCATCGCCAGACCAAGCCCGCCGCACCGCCACCGATCATCCCAGAGCGCGAGCCTACACCAAACCACTTGATTATTGGGCGCATCGCTGGCGCACATGGTTTGCGGGGCGAGTGTCGGATGGTGCTGATCACGAACCACCCTGAAGCATTACGCACCCTGAAAACCTGTTACCTCGGTGAAGAACAAACCGCCTACAGTATTCGCCGCATCCACCTGCTCCCAGGGGGCAAAGAGGCAATCATCCGCTTCTTTGAAATTAGCGCACCAGAAGCCGCCGCCGACCTGAAAGGGCAACGGGTCTGGGTCGAGCGCGAAGCATTGCCCCCCCTACCAGAAGGCGAACTCTATCACTATCAATTGCTTGGGCTGGATGTGCAAAAGGAAGATGGCACCCCGCTTGGCCGCCTTGCAGAGATCATCGAGACTGGGGCCAACGATGTTTACGTGGTGCGCGGCGTTACTGGCGAGGTGCTTTTACCAGCGATCGAGCAGGTCATCGTGCAGATCGACCTCGACGCTGGCGTGATGACCGTGCGCCCGCAAGAATATTACTAACTGCTGCCGCACAACCAAACGCCGGACTACCTCAGCGATAGTCCGGCGTTCTTCGTTTCCTGTCGCGCTGCTTGCTTAGAAAGCGATCAGTTGCAGCAAGCTATGTGGCACGGTCGTCTCACTCATCCGTGCCACGAGCATGAAGTAGACGATCACCCCAAGCAGGGCAATCAAGAAGAAGGGCAACAGAAAGCCCAAAACCGCCTGCGCGGTGACGCCACTCGGTGGGACATCTTCACCCTTCTTGACAAATGGCAACGGAAATGGTGCTTTCATCGAACCCCAACGCTCCTCTCTGCCCTATCCAGTAATACTCACTACCTCTATTGGCAATCTTGCCCAGGGGCCAACAGTATCTTCACCTAGCAATAATACCATAGGCCACTGCGGGATTTATCATGTAGATCACGGCAAAATCAGCGCCCGCGACGCCAGATCTGGTAATCAGCTACTCCGCTGGTTCCTCATCTGGGGGCATCGCCTCTAGCGGTAAGTTATGGAGCTGAAAAACGTCAATCTCTGGTACCGTGGTAAGATGCTCGGCGAGAATGTCGCGAACTCGCCATTCATCAGCCGACCGCTCGTACGCGTGGACTGCCTCTAAGGTTTCCCAATAGGTCAGGAAGATATATTCCCCACTGGTCTCATCCGTCAGCAACGTAAATGAGCGGAATCCCTCTTGCCGCTGGATGATTGGGGCAATCCGATCAGCGAGTTCTTCGGCGAGTTCGACAAAGCCTTGCGACAAACTAAACCGGACGAGCTGGGCAAACTGCCCTAATATTGGTGGTGTATCGCTTGATCGCCCCACTGTTGTTATCGGTGCGGCCAAACGGGTCCGCACTGGGGTATTCGGCGACACAACTCGCGCTGTTCGATCTGCATTGCCAGACATCTTTTCTCCCCCCTCGCGCCGCGCCCCAACGTATTGGGCGCATAGTACCACAGCTCGCCTCAAAATGGGATAGGCTACCAGTGACAATCTTCTCAGCAATAATCGACTACAATCCCCCTGGCAGTAGGCCTCCTATTCATAGTACCAACGAACGGCTGGTGAGCGAGGAGCAACGACCAATGGATATTGATCATCTTCGTAAAGAAACACCGGGGTGTGCAACAGTACTGCACCTCAACAATGCCGGAGCGGCGCTGATGCCCCGTTCAGTCTATGGAGCGCAGGTAAACTACCTCACCCGCGAATACGAAACTGGCGGGTATGAGGCGAAAGAGGAAGCAGAGGAACGCCTGAATGCCGTTTACAGCAGTGTGGCGACACTGCTGGGGGCGCAGCCATCGGAGATCGCGATTATCGAGAATGCGACTCGCGCCTTCGATATGGGCTTTCACGCGATCCAATTCGCTCCTGGGGATATTATCCTGACCTCGGTGGCCGAATATGCCTCGAACTACCTGGCCTACCTTCGCGCCAGTGAAACGCACGGCACCGTTGTCCGGGTTGTGCCCGATGACGATCAGGGACAACTTGATATCACTGCCCTGGCTGAGATGCTCGCGAATCCTGGGCCGGGGCAACGGGTGCGGCTGGTCGCCGTTTCCCATATTCCCACGCACTTTGGTTTGGTCCAGCCTGCCGCCGCGATTGGCGCACTGGCCCGAGCGCATGGTGCGCTATTCTTCCTTGATGCCACCCAATCAGCCGGACAATTGCCCCTGAATGTGGCGGAGCTTAACTGTGATCTGCTCTGCTCCACAGGTCGCAAATATTTGCGCGGGCCGCGTGGGGTGGGCTTTCTCTATGTGCGTTCAGCGATATTGCCAGAACTCCATCCGCCATTCATCGATCTGCACGCCGCCACCTGGACCAGCCCTGATACGTACGAACTCCGCAATGATGCGCGCCGCTTTGAGAACTGGGAAGCCAACTTCGCCGCCGCGCTGGGGCTGGGAGCCGCCGTTGATTATGCCTTGACGCTCGGCATTGACCCGATTTGGGAGCGTATTCAATACCTGGCAACCACCTTGCGACAGGCGCTTGCCGCCGTCCCTGGAGTCGCGCTCCATGATCGCGGTGCCACCCTTTGTGGGCTGGTGGCGTTCAGTATTACGGGGATGTCGCCAGAAGCGATTCGCATCGCCCTACGCCGCCGCTACGACCTCAATACTGCCACCCAAAAAGCCCGCCCAATCAACGTGTCAACAACGACAGCCCGTAGCGTCACTCTTGACCTTGCCAATCGCCCGGTGAAGGAGTGGGTCAGGGCCTCAGTCCACTACTACAATACCGATGTTGAGTTGGCCGAGTTTATTGCGGCAGTGGAGCAACTTGCCCAGCGGCCTGTCCACGCCAGCTAAAGGCAGGGCGAGCGGACAAACCTATGGTAAAGTGTCACTATCTGAACAGGAGTCTTTTTCTTCGCAATATTGCGAAATAAGGGAGGAACAGATGGAGTTTCTGGTTGGGTTACATAGTCTCTGGCGTTGGGTGGTGCTGCTGTTCATGGTGATCGCCCTGGTACGCAGCCTGATGGGGTGGTTTCGCAATAGCCCCTGGACAGCCAACGACCGCACGACGACGCTCCTCGCAACATCGGCGATCGACATTCAGTTCTTACTGGGGCTGATCGTCTATGGGATGGGGCAACACTGGAACGGCACCGCCTTCATTGCCTATATCCATCCTACGATCATGCTGATCGCGCTCGTCATCGTGCATCTCACCAGCACGATGGCGAAACGGCAAACAAGTGATGTCGCGAAGCATCGGATGATTGCGATCGGTCTGCTGATCGCCCTTTTCCTGGTTACGGCAGCAATTCCTTCCTACTCCTGGGCGCGCGCCTGGGCAGCGTGAGCTTACGCTGTGCCAGCGCCTACACCCACTCTGCCCGCCAGCCTGACGATCCTTGGCGTGCGGGTTGATGATGTTACGGAAGACCAGGCAGTCGCATTCTGCGCCCAGTATTGCACTGAGCAAGGGCGTATCGTTGTCACGCCAAACCCTGAAATTGTGATGGCGGCACAAACCGACCGTGGCTTGGCTCACGCTCTGGCCCAGGCTGATCTCGCCATTCCTGATGGTGGGGGGCTGCTCCTGGCGGCCCGCCGCTGGGGGCGACCATTACAAGCGCAGGTGCGCGGCAGCGACCTGACGAATCGACTCCTCGCCCTTGCTGGCCCCGCAGGCTGGCGCATCTTTCTACTCGGTGGCGGCCCAGGGGTAGCCGAAACAGCTGCCGCCAGGATTTGCGAACAGTGGCCCACAGTGCAAATCGTCGGGACATATGCTGGTATCGCTGACGCAGCCCATGATCCTGAGACACACGCCGCGATTGCTGCCGCTGGTCGGGTGGATCTCCTCCTAGTCGCCTATGGCGCCTCACGCCAGGAACAGTGGATGGTGCGGAATTTACCCACACTGAATGTGGGAGTTGCCCTGGGCATTGGCGGTACGCTCGATTTCCTGGCTGGACAGGTTCGCCGAGCGCCCCGCTGGGTGCAGCAGGCGGGATTCGAGTGGCTCTTTCGGCTGATGATCCAGCCCTGGCGCTGGAAGCGCCAACTGCTGGCCGCACGTTATTTCCCAATCGTCCTCTTACGCTCCCCAGCCAGACGATTCGCGGAACGTTCCACCACACCAAAACGTTAGATCGAGTGCAGCGATGGCCCAGGCTGTGCAGGCGTAATGTTGGGAGAACACCTGCGCCGCTGAAATTGGTTTGCCAGTAAGGTAGAAGCTTGAGTGACAGATTTTCTCCGCACTGCGCCGCGTAAGCGCATCAGCACACTGATCAGCCTTCTCGTTGTCCTCACCATCTTCCTCGCAGCCTGTACCTTTCCTGGTACTCCCCTGACGCCAACGCCACTGGCGACGGTAGCAGCCACCAATACGGCAGCGGCGCAAGTCACACCATCAACGGCCCCAGCCACGCCCACGACTCTGCCAGTGATCGCGACGCCAACCCGCACAGCGGCGACCCCCACGCGCGGGAGTGCGACCCCCACTCGTGCTACAGCCACCCCGGGCCGCAGTACACCGGGCGCAACCCCTGGGGCGACGCCTACCGCCCGCGAACCATTCACGGCGACAAACGATCAGCCATGCCGTGACGCTGATCTATCAATCGCGCCACTGCCAGAGAAATCCGCTACCGTGGCGACAGTCGAACAAGCCTATCGCTGCATTTTGCTTCATTATGTCGACCGAAAAACGCTTGATCACAAGATCCTGCTCAATGGAGCCTGGGATATCTTCAAAGAAGCGGGGTTGCCAGCCGCAGATACAGCACCACTGGCGCTCACTGGCGACCGCGAGGCGGACTGGCTCGTCTATCAGGGGCGCTACAACGCGCTGGTTCAGAAATATGGGCGGGCGATCAACACGAGCCTGTTGGCCCGCGTCGCCATCGATGGGATGGCCCGCAGCCTGGATGATAATCACGTTGCCTATCTGGAACCGAAACTCTGGCAACGCTTCCAACTCGAACTCTCTGGGGAAAGTAAAGATATTGGTGCGGGCTTCGATCTGGCTATTGATGAACCAACCAGCAAGTTTTATCTCTATGAGGTCTATCCGAATACCTCAGCGGCCCAGGCTGGCCTGAAAGCTGGCGATATTATTGAGCAGGTCAATGGCAGCCCCGCTGCCAAAGGCAGCCCGAATCAGGGGTTATACGACCTGCTGACTGGCCCTGTTGGTACCCGCGCCACGCTCACCGTAACGCGCCCTGCTACCGGCGCAAAAATTAATGCCGCAGTGACAATCGGCGAATTTGATCTCCCAACGATCGAATCAACGGTACTGGCGAATCAGGTTGGGTATATCAAGCTCCGTGCGTTCAGTATTGATGCCGGAACGCTTTTTGAGCAAGAGTTGGCGAAACTCCAGGCCCAGGGGATCACTGCGCTCGTCTTCGATGTGCGGCAGAATGGTGGCGGCTCAACCGACGCCCTTGCCACGATTCTGAGCCACCTTAGCCATCAGGGGCCGCTCGCGATTACGATTGATGAAGATGGCAAGCGCGAAGAAGAAAACCCCGATCCCAATATTCCGCTGATCAATATCCCCTGGGTCGTACTTTGCAATAATGGCTCGGCTTCATCTGCCGATATTACGGCAGCCTTTGCTAAAGCGCGTGGGGGATACCTGATCGGTGAAAAAAGTGCGGGATCGCTTGGGGCCGCGCTGGTCTACGAATTTGACGAAGGCAGCGCCCTTGAACTCACAGTGGCGCGAGTTCTTGGGCCAAACGGCGAAGCGATCAATAATGTCGGCGTCATCCCGAACGCAGTGGTGGTTATGACCCCTGCCGACATTTCAGCGAATAATGACCTCCAGCTCGCCGCTGCGCTCGCCTATATTGCCACGCGCTAAGATTCCCCCAGTATCGATGAGGAGGAACCCTGATGGATCTCCTGGATCGCCTGCTACAGCATGACGCGGCTACCACGCGGCAGTTACTCTTGCTCAGTCAGGATCTCAACGATGAAGCGCTCGACCGCCCGTTTGACATTGGGCATCAGACCCTACGGGCGACCTTTGCCCACATCATCGGCAACATGGAAGTTTGGACGACACTGATGCGTGAGGAACCAGTAGGCACCCGCGCTACCGCAAACACTATCCCTGAACTGATCGCCCGCCTGGATACTATCGCGCCAACGTTTGCCGCCATTGCCACACACATCCGCGATACCAACCGCTGGGATGAGCAATGGCTGGACACGCTCGATCAGCCACCGCAAGCCAAAACATTTGGCGGCGCCATCGGCCACCTGATCACCCACAGTATGTACCATCGCGGCGAAGTGCAGCATATCCTCAAACGGCTCGGCGTCGCGAATATCCCCGAGGGCGATCTGCTCAGTTGGGAGCAAAGCCAGCGACAACAGCCTTAGTGCGGGGCTTCATCGCCGGGGGTGTGGAGTAGCCCGCTCCGCAAGGCGTATTGCACGAGATCGGCCCGCTTCCGTAAGCCCAGTTTTTGCATCGCCCGTTCGCGATACGTTTCCACGGTCTTTGGACTGAGGATGAGCCGATCGCCGATCGCCTGTGCGCTATACCCTTCAGCGGTCAAGGTCAATACCTGCCGCTCGCGCTCCGACAGGCTACGGCTACGGTCTCGCCCTTCGCCATCGCGTCCCAGATAATCAGCCAGCAACAGCCGCGTCGCCCCAGGATAGAGAAACGCATCACCGCGGGCCACGGTGCGAATAGCATCAAGGAGATCGGTGTCGGCCTGGCTTTTCTGCACATAGCCAGAGCCGCCCGCCCGCAAGACTGGCAGGAGATACCGTTCTTCGGCATGGACAGTCAGGATCAGGATCTTCGCACGGAGACCCCGATCACAGATCTGGCGGGTCGCCTCTAAGCCATCCAGTCGCGGCATCGCAATATCGAGGACAATCACATCAGGGTCCAGCGCCACAGCTTGCGCGACCGCCTCCTCACCATCTGCCGCCTCGCCAACAACTTCAATATCGGCCTCGTTGCCCAGTAACGCCCGCAACCCCGCCCGCAAAATCCCGTGGTCATCGGCCAGCAAGACGCGAATCGGCGTATCAGCTTTTTTTTCTTCGATCACTGCCATTGTGCTTGCCTCTATCATTCTCTGTCAGGGTACAGGGTTAGGGCGATAAAGGCACAATTGCCCGCAACGTTGTCCCACCACCACCCGAACGGGTATCGATCTCTAGCGTCCCATCAACTAACAAGAGTCGTTCACGCATCCCCAGCAACCCCAGACCCTGACCGTTCGGCAGGGGCGGCGTTACCCGCTCGGCATCAAACCCCCGACCATTGTCGGCAATGGTCGCCCAGAGCGTACCATTCCGTCGTTCAAAAACCACCTCCACCCGCTTGGCCGAGGCGTGTTTCACGATATTACTGAGCGCTTCCTGTACCACGCGATAGAGCACCAATTCACAGGTGGGATCGAGTCGTTTGGCAAAATCTTCAGCCCGCACATCAATCCGCAACCCAGTACGGTACGCAATATCCTGCGCGTGGGCGCGCACCGCTTCAATCAGGCCAAGATCGTCGAGGATTGTCGGGCGTAGCTCGCGCGCGACCCGCCGCACACCATCCAGGGTACGCGCCGTCGCCGCCCGCAGTTCAGCCAACCGTTCGCGGGTTGCTGGCTCACGACTATTATTTGCCGCCAGCCGAATCCGCACTAACAATGCCGTCAGTTCCTGCGCGGTCTCGTCGTGCAACTCTCGGGCAATCCGCCGGCGTTCTTCTTCCTGTGCATCGAGTGTGCGCGAGGATAAAGCTGCTAGCACAGCGCGATGCTCCTCTTGGGCGGCCAACATCGCATTAAATGCATCAGTCACCCGGCGAATCGTGGGGTCAGTGAGAATCGAATGTGGCGCACGACGACCATATTCCCCACGGCGCACCGCATCAGCGGTCCCTTCCAGGCGCACCAGCGGCAAGAACGCAGCGCGGAGGACAATGGCATTAACCAGCAGACTCAGGCCCGTTACTCCGGCGGCAAAGCCCATCAAGCCCCAACTCTCCAGCGGTCGCCCAGCAATCGTGACATTCCGTGACAGGAGCATCCCCACCAGCGCCGAACTCAGGACGAGAAAACCATTCGCCAGCAAAACTTTCCAAAAGAGCGAGACCGCACCGAGCGCTCGTAGCGCGCGCTCTGGCAGCGGCATCCCCCGCCGTAACGGGCCAAGTTGTAGTTCTTTTGCCACGATATTTCCTCACCACGAGCGAAAAACAGCGTTTGTTGGTATGACCGCTGCACAATAAATGGTAGCATACGCCCTGAAACTATTCGGGCGGAGAAAGCTGGAGCTGGGGCAGAGATGAGCGGAAGGAAAGAGCGTGACAGATCGCCAACGAGTCGATACGAATACGATCTGGGAAGGGTTATTTGGCTATTCGCGCGCACTGCGGGTTGGCAACCAGGTCTTTGTCTCTGGCACCACCGCCACTGACGACGAGGGAAATCTGGTTGGCGGCGACGATCCTGAAGCCCAAACACGCTTCATCCTCGAAAAGATCGGGCGAGCGTTAGCGGCAGTCGGCGCATCGTTCAACGATGTTGTCCGAACTCGCTCCTACCTCATTCGCGCTGATGATTGGGAAGCAGTGGCCCGCGCGCATGGTGCCGTCTTCAGCGAAATCCGCCCGGTCAGCACCCTTGTTGAGGTCAGCGCGTTGATCGGCCCCGAATACCTGGTTGAGATCGAAGTCGATGCCATCATTGGAGACTAAGGCCCGCCGACCGCTTCATATTGCGTTCGTCACCACGAACGGGATCAACCCGCTTTTCAAGAACTGGCCCGAATATATCCTCGGGCGGTATCTGGTCGCCCGCGGGCATCAGGTAACCCTCTACAAATATATGCCCGCTGGCAGCCCGGCCCACGAAGAGATCGACGGGATCCAGGTGCGACAGATCGAGCGCGGCAGGTTTGGGGTAACGCCTGGACTCAAACGGCTGCTACGCACAGTGCCCCGCCCCGACATCGTGAATATTTTCCATATCCGCAACCTGCTTGCCTACGAAGCAGGGCGGATTTTTCGCCAGATGGGCGTTCCGCTTGTCCATACGCCAATTGGCCCCCTCCACGATGACTACCTGATTGCTGATCGTGATGACCCGCTGGCTGCGCCCCCGCGGTATCACCACCTTATCTACACCGCGCCGCGCCTCCTGCAACGGCTAGCGCAAGAGCGTCGACCACGCCGGACGATTCGCAATTATTCGATTCATGCCCCGTTGCGCTGGGCTGATCGGCTGATTGCGATCTCCAATCACGAGCGCGAGATGTTGATCGCCATGGGCCTGCCCGTCAACAAGATCGCGACCATTCCGCTCTGGATCGACGTAGAGTATGCAGCCAGCTTGCCGCAGGAGCCAGCAGACCTCAAGATCACCAGACCGATCTTGCTCTATGTCGGTCAATTCAAGTACCGCAAGGGGTTTGACTTGCTGGCGCAGGCGATGCCGCTGGTGCTTGCCAAATACCCAACGGCTTCGTTTGTCTATGTCGGGCATAGCCCGCTACAACAAGCGGCCCTGGAAGATATCGCCCGCCAAAACGGGACGACCCCTGCTCTGCACCTGCTCGGTCGTCCTGACCCAGCAGAACTGCAACGGCTCTACCGTGCCGCTGATGCGCTGGTGCTGCCCTCACGTTACGAAGGATTCGGCCTGCCACCACTGGAAGCGATGGCGGCCAGTTGCCCGGTGATCACGACCGATGTACCAGTTGTCAATGAATCAGTGACTGACGGGGTGAATGGTCTACTGGCCCCCTATAATGACTCCGCTGGTCTGGCAGCAGCCATCTTACGCTTACTCGACAACCCAGACCTACGCCACCACCTGATCGCTGGGGGACACCGTGTTCTGGCCGAAAAGTTTAATGGCGAGATCTTGATCGAGCAGATCCTCGACCTCTACGAAGCAGCGATTACCGATCAGCAACGCGCCAGATCGCGCTGATAACCCCACGTTAGGGCGCTGAAACCGGCCACTGCTCCATCTGCCACGACATTTCCCAAAAGGCCCACTCGTAACGAGCGCTGATGTCGAAAATTGCGGCAACCTGCTGACGTTCAGCCTCACTCGCCTGCGCCGCCATCTGGTCAAATGACGCAATCAGCCCAGCGACGAGATCGTTATACTCCGCCCCGGCATACATCGCAATCCACTCCGCATAGAGTGGTTGATCAGGTGGCGCGCCTGCCGCCGCCAGCGACCGCCCGATCTCGCCATAGCCCCACTGACACGGCAAGAGTGACCCAGCAATCGCTACTAGTGAGCTACTGTAGGCCGTCGTTAGCAGATGTCGGGTGTAGGCATAGGTAGTCGGCGCCGCTGCAACAGCGGCAAGGCGCTCGGGAGCAATCCCAAACTTCTCGGCATATCCCCGGTGGAGGGCCATCTCGACCTGCAAGGTGGCGTGGAGCAATTCAGCAAACTGGCCCATCCCAGCCAGTGTTTGCCCTTTCGCTACCGCCAACGCCAAAACCCGACTATATTCAATCAGAAACAGATAGTCTTGCTCGATATAAAAGCGAAATCGCTCAACTGGCAATGTCCCATCACCAATACCCTGAACAAACGGATGATGATGCGCCTGAGCAAAGATCGGGGCAAAACGACGTTGCAATTCCTGGGCGTAGCTCATCATTGCTCCTTTACAGCGGTGCTAATCATCTGCCGCACTTCCTCTAATTTCCCCATCACAAAGTGATGTTCTTCATCCGGCGATAAGTTGCGTTGCAAGGTATCATCGACAATTGCTTCAATCTGCACGAGTACCTGCTCGGCGACACGCGGCGGGGCAAATTGCATGATGCCCAGGGAGTGCCGCAAGAGATGCTCCAATTCAGGATGCCCCGCAAAGATCGCGTCAAGTTCTTCGGGCGACATCTCAGCCAGTCGCTTTGGGCGTTGCCCACGCCGCTTGAACCACTCGAACATCATTCCACTCTTTACGCTACCAACACAACCTTACGTAGGCAGGATAATCGAAAAGCGCGCGAACCGTGCAATACGCCGCACAAGGCCCGCTTCCGTCGTCGTTTCGATAGCGGTACCCCCCGCTGCCAATGCGCTGAAGCCAGCCGCCATTTCGTTGATAATCAGCGGATCGAGCGGCACACGATTATGCCCAGGTAAGAGCAGGTCAACCGCATCAACCAGCGCGACTAGCCGTTGCAACGACTGTTGATACGCCACAAGGTCAGCCCCGGGAGTCTGGGTATACAGCGGCCCTGCATAGACCGTATCAGCGGTAAAGAGGATCCGGGCAGCCCGATCAAGCAAACAGATCCCATCGGGAGAATGACCGGGCGTGTAGATCACTTCTAGGGTACGTCCACCGAGATCGATAAGTTCGCCATCAGCGAGCGTCGCCGTGGCTGCTACTGGGGCGATTGCGTACTTATCTGGCACAAAATCGGCGGGGAGTGGACGCACAATCTGCTCTGGGTGCAGCATATTAAAGCCATCAGCATCGAGGGCTTGCAGTGCCTGCCCTCGCTGGAACAACGCAGCCGTCTCAGCTAAATACGGCTGCAAGCTTGCCGAAGACCGCCCTGCCCGCAAGCCCGTCACCCCGGCCGGATGAATCGCTACCTGCGCGAATACTGCGGCACCACCGATATGGTCAAAGTGATTGTGCGTGAGGATCACACTGAGCGGCTTGGTGGTCAGGAGACGAGCAACGGGCGCAATCGCGGCGATTCCAGTGCCAGTATCGATCAGCACTGCGCGAGCTGCCCCTGCAACAAGATAGGAATTGACGTGCCCAGGCTCAGCGATCAGCCAAACGTTGGGCTGAATCAGCACTGGCACAAACCATGAGGTGAGGTCTCCTGTCGCAGGCCACGATCGCGTACCGCTCATCATTGACCTTTATCCTTCATACGGCCATGTGCCTGTCTCTGCACTGGTGGTCGCCTCTCGTTGAAGCAGCACATACATCTCCACCGAGGCCATCGTCTTCGAGAGATTCGTACTCATCCCAGCCACGCGCCAACCGTTCGACGTAATCAAATCCAAGGTATTGACCATTGCTGCAAATGGTTCACTATCACGGAGCAGGGCAAAACCCCCAGGGACAGTATCCAGCAAGGTGAGATCTTTGGCGACATCTTTGACATTCAGTGCTTTCCATTTCTTCGCCACGGTTCCTCCTTCGCGCAATACACCGATCGTTCAGCATAACCAGTGTTGCAATGCTCATACCAGCACCTCAATTAGAATACTGTGGTGTGAAAAAGCAAAACAGTGGCGGCCATCGGATGGCCGCCACTGTTAATGCTGCTACTGTTGTACGGTCTTAGCGTGTTTGTGGTGTTGCTGAAGGGGCTGGACTCGCACCAGGCATGCGCTTCCCTGGGCCACCTGGCATCCCCCGCTGCCCGATTGGCATCGTGTAGAACTGGTCGAACTGCTGATTGAAGATCGTCACCGCTTGCGTAACCTGATCAGCGCTCATCCCTTTGTTCGTCAGGGATGTTCGCAGGGCGCTTTCCAGCGCGGCCTGCAAGCCAGCCTTACCAGCGGCATTGTCTTTACCATGCGCGGCGGCAACGGCCTGCAACGTGCCTTTATCCTGCAACTCTTGCTTCAGCACGTCTGAGGTAATCCCGAAGTAGGAAGCGGCAGCATTCAGCATATCGCCTTGCAGCGCACCACCCATACCGTGACCAACACCGCCCTTGCTGGAACCGCCAGCGCCGGAGATTCCACCTGCACCGTTCATGCTGGCACAAATGTCAGCGTCGTTCGCGGCATTGACTCGATCTTTCGCTTGCTGGGCCTGATCGGCGGTCAGCTTGCCAGCAGTTTGCGCCGCGTCAATCTGCTGAATCATCGTCTTCTTGACTGCTGCACCCAGCGCAGCAGGCTGAATATTCAGGTTAGTTGCCAGACCACTCACAAAGCTCTGGCACTGAGCAAGGCGATCGCCACCTTGCCCTGGCGCACCAAACGCCATCATTTCAAGCATACCAGCGTTATCACCGGCAACGGCTGCCCCCACTGCCTGCTGGTCCGCAGCGGGAACCGCTGCAGTAGTACTCTTGCTCGCCGCAGAGCCACCCTGCGCCCCACCAGCAAATACCGCAACTACAGCGATCGCCAGGGTGAGAACGACCGCCCCAACTATCGCTATTACCCGTTTCGTCCTTGACATACTGACTCCTTTCGTATTCCTATCGAACTTCGAGATTAGGGATCGTCACACATTTGCAGCACACGCTGTCCTGCTGAAATCGAGTGTAGCAAGTGGTCGTAAAGAGATGATAAAGATTTCCTTGATGATTGAGCGTAGGCCATTTACGGGCCAACTCAACCGCTCATCAGAAATAATCGGGCCAATCATCACGTTACTCCCATATCAATACTGCCATTACCTCGCGGTGAGCGGCAGAATCAGCGGCAGACAGCATCGCGATTACCCAGCGACAGGGTATAATCTCTGGCACAATGGTCTGACCAGACCACCGAAGAGTCTTTTACAAGCGCGGAGTAGCAGATGCGGGTTATTTGGACTCCTGAACATCAAGAGCAGATCGCCCGTCACAGTGAGGCAGGGTATCCGAACGAGATCTGTGGCTTTCTGCTTGGCACACAAACGACAGACGCCAAGACCGTACTAGAGGTCGTCCCTGCGGAAAATAGCTGGGCTGCACCTGAGGAACATCACCGCCGCTTTCAAATTGCCCCGGACGTATTCTTGCGCGAAGAACGCCGCGCTCGCGAAGCGGGATGGACGATTCTGGGCTTCTACCATTCACATCCCAATCACCCCGCGCGCCCATCAGAAACGGACCGTGAGGCAGCCTGGCCCGGATATTCTTACCTGATTCAGGCAGTCCAACACGGACGCGCGGCGGAAATCCATAGCTGGCAGTTACGCAATGACCGCAGTGGCTATGATGAAGAGGAAATCATCACCAGATCTTTGGCATAAACGTCGTGCTAGAGAAATCCTGCGATCAGCAGCAGTAAGGAGGAGGGACCCCGTGGCTAATCGAGTGACCGTGCTTGTGCCGACAGCCCTGCGACAGTTTGCCAATAACCAGGAGACGGTCTCCTACGATGGCGATACCGTGGGAGCCATCCTGAATAGCCTGACTACTGAGTATGGCGAACTGCGCCAACATCTCTACCGCGAGAATGGGCAGCTGCGCAATTTCGTCAATATTTACCTCAATGATGAAGATATCCGCTATCTGGAGAAGGCAAACACTCCCGTAGCGGATGGCGACACAGTGACGATTGTGCCGGCTATCGCGGGCGGCACCGCCACAGAAGAACCGATTACATTCTCATCAGAGGAAATCGGGCGCTATAGTCGACACTTGATTATGCCCGAAGTGACGATTGAAGGCCAGAAGAAGCTCAAAGCAGCACGAGTCTTGATGATCGGCGCTGGCGGTCTGGGCGCACCGATGGGTCTCTACCTCGCTGCGGCGGGGATCGGTCATCTGGGAATTGTCGATAGTGATCTGGTTGATGACTCGAACTTGCAACGGCAGGTGACGTATACCACGGCTGATATTGGTGTCCCAAAGCTAACGGCGACCAAGCGCCGCCTGAGCGGGCTCAATCCGCACATCGAGATCACAACGCACGAGATGCGGCTGACCAGCGAGAACGCCCTTGAACTGTTCAAAGATTACGACATCATCGCGGATGGCACTGATAATTTCCCTACCCGCTACCTGGTCAATGATGCCTGTGTATTGCTCGGCAAACCAAACGTCTACGCCTCAATCTTCCGCTTTGAAGGGCAGGTCTCTATCTTTGGCGCAGCCGATGGCCCCTGCTATCGCTGCCTCTACCCAGAACCACCACCGCCTGGGCTGGTTCCTTCCTGTGCCGAAGGTGGTGTGCTTGGCGTCCTACCAGGAATTGTTGGAGCGTTGCAAGCGGCAGAGGTAATTAAACTGGCCCTGGGGATCGGCGAGCCGTTGATTGGTCGCCTGTTGCGCTTCGATGCGCTGAAGATGCAGTTCCGCGAGTATAAGTTGCGGCGCGATCCTGATTGTCCAGTCTGTGGCCCAAATCCAACGATCACTGGCCTGATCGATTATGACGAATTCTGTGGCATTACCCTGACCCCAGAGGTAAATCTGAAGGCCCAGCAAGAAATCACGCCCGTTGAACTGAAACAGAATCTGGACGCTGGTGAACGGATCGTGATTGTTGATGTGCGGGAGCCGCACGAGTGGGCGATCAGCAAGATTGAGAACGCCGATGTGCGCTTCATTCCGCTTGGCGATCTGCCAGCGCGGATGCATGAACTCAACACCGCCGATGAGATCGTCATGCAATGCCGCTCTGGGGTACGCTCGGCGAAAGGGCTGGCTATCCTGCAAGAGGCAGGTTTCCGCAAGCTGAAGAACCTGACTGGTGGCATCCTGGCGTGGTCCGATACGGTCGACTCAACCGTGGCGAAATACTAGCAGCTTCCTGGCAGAGATTTAGAACGGCCAGAGCAACAATTCCTGAATCCGTGCGTGCGGCGGTTGGGCTAAGATGTGGAGGATCGAAGCAGCAACGTCTTCGGGCGTAAGATATTTCGCGCCGCTGGCCTGCTTCTCCTCCACACTTCGCCCGCCAAAGCTGGTCAGGATACTGCCAGGCACCACAACCCCACAGCGAATGCCATCGCTGCCGACTTCTTCGGCTAACGAGGCCATTAACCCCTGTAAGCCAAACTTGGCGGCGCAATAAGCAGCCATCCCAGCATAGCCCTGCTTGCCAGCCCCCGATGAGATCGCGATGATCTGCCCACCACCACGCCGCTGCAAATGCGGGATCGCCGCCCGTGCCGTCAGAAATGGGGCCGTCAGGTTAGCTGCTAACGTGGCCTCCCAATCGGCCAGCGTGAGGTCAGCCACCATTCCCCGCTGCCCGCGCCCCACATTGGCAATGACAATATCGAGGCCACCAAAGGCATTAACAACCTGCTCAACCGCTGCGCCAATTGCGTTCTCATCGGTGACATCAGCAGGGAACGCGATTGCCCGCCCACCAGTCGCCTGAATCGCCTCAGCGACTTCCTGCAAGCCTTGGGCACCGCGGGCCACCAACCCAACTGCTGCTCCTGCCGCAGCCAGCGCCAGGGCCGTGGCCCGCCCAACGCCCGCGCTTGCCCCGGTGACCAGGGCAACCTGTCCCGCAAATTCAGCCATCCTATCCTGCAACTTCCTTTTGGTTATTGGTGGGGTAACTCCCACTCATCTTGTTCTGGGTGCCAGCCGAATCGACGGAGATCAACGCGCGCATCGGCATTAAACTCCACCCC
>JBDHWF010000062.1:0-23573 GCA_039810045.1 Chloroflexia bacterium | reverse complement strand
GTGGGGTGGACTTTCTAGACGAGCCACACCTGATCGCCCGAATGCCAGACCACGAGTTATGGATGGTCTTTTTCAATGACTCAGAAGGAAATATGATCGGCCTGATGAGCGAAGTCCGTTAGTGGGACACCGTTTGCGCGTCCCCAGTGCCGCCCGCCTGCTCTGTACCTGCTTGAATCGGCCCCCAGACATTTCAGCAGCGAATCGCGTACAATGCCTCTGATAGCAGCGACGTTGGAGGAATACATTTGTCACCATCGATTGTGCTTGGCCTGTTGCTTGGAAGTCTCTACGGCTTGCTCTGGCACGCCGTGGTGGGGCGGCGGCCAGTGGGCTTATTGGCGCACTGGCTTGTTGGCGTTGGCGGGTTCTTTGCCGGATATGCCCTTGCGGCCTTGTCTGGCTGGCATCTGCTGAAGCTGGGGGCGATTCCGCTGGTCGAAGCAACTGTTGGCTCAGTCCTTGCGCTGGTGGCGTTGTGGTGGTTGGATCGTCGCCGTCCTGCGCGGCCTGCTGCTGACGTGCAAATCTAGCGACATTGTCTCAAAAATAGCTGTGTTGAATCCGTGATGCGGAAAAGGTGAGGTAGTATGAAAAAGTGGGCGATTATTGGGGGCATTGTCGGCGTCATTGTGCTGGCGTTGATTATTGGCCTGCTCTATTGGGGCGATGAAGGCCCGCCAACCGTTCGCCTACGTGACATCTCGATTATTTTCATCTCGCTCTTTTCGGTGATTGCGACGATCCTGATGGCGGCGATTGTGGGCGCAGTCCTCTGGCTGGTCTTCACGGTGCGCGACAAGGTGGTGCCATTGCTGGAAACGCTGACTGAGACGGCAACCCGCGTGAAGGGTACGACCGAGTTTATGAGCGAGCAGGCCGTACAGCCAGTAATTCAGGCGGCCAGTGCGTTCGCCAAGTTCCGCGCGGTGACGAAGGTCGCCACCGGGGGCAAGAAGCGTCCGATTCCACGCCAACGAACTTTGCGCTCGTAAGTACGCTCAGCAAACGATGATTTTCTTCGACCGCGGGTGGCAACTACCACCCGCGGTTGTTGTTGGCACGCTCTCTGCGTAGAGAGGTTTCCTAAGGAGAACGAGCAATCTCCTCACTACGATGATTTGAGGATAAGGGAGGCTGTTGATGAGCGACCGTATGGAAGACCTGATGGCGCAGTTCGAAGATCTGCGCAAGAATCTGAGTAAACGGAATGAGCCAGAGCCGAATATGTTTGGCTTCCTCGGTGGGATTGCCCTGGGGATGGTCGCTGGCGCAGCCCTGGCGTTGGTCTTCTCCCCCCAATCGGGTGAGGAAACCCGCGAGCAGATTCGTGATACCGGAATTGAACTGAAAGAAAAGGCGGTGACGCTGACCTCGCAGGCAAAGGAACAGGCTGGCACGCTTGGTACGCAGGCGCAAGAGAAGGTGCAGGCCTTTGCTGATACGGCGAAGGAGAAGATGGGCGGCGATAGCCCCGCTGATGAGGCAAAGGATACAGCCGCGAAGCTGGCCGACAACGCCCAGGACAAAACCGACAATTTGAAAGATAAAGCTGGCGATGTGGCCGACAAGGTTGGTGATAAGGCGGACGACCTGAAAGATAAAGCTGGCGCGATGGCGGACAAAGCGGGCGATAAGGTAGATAATCTGAAAGACAAGGCCGGGGATAAGGTAGATAATCTGAAAGACAAGGCCGAGGATAAGGCTGATGATCTGAAGAATAAAGCCGATGGCGCCGCCAATAAGGCCGCCAATCAGGCCCAGCACACGGCGAATCAGGCGAAAGATCAAGCCAATAACGCTGCGAATCAGGTGAACAATGCGGCGAACCAGGCCAAAAACCAGACACAACGACACTAAGCCTGGGTTAGCCCGACCATAGCGACACCTTCACCATCCCCAACCCTACAATCGCAGGGTTGGGGATGGTCGTATTTTGGGCAAGTTTTCTGCCTGCCAGACTGTCCGTACATAGGGTATACTTGTGCAGAGAGTACGAGATAGGAACGCGGAGTAGGCAGATGGCAGCGGGAATCATGGCGCGACCCTCACGGCGCAGACCACTGCAAAGCGCCCCAGCGCGATGGCGGGGCTATCGGCAGGCGGTCATCCTCAGTGGGCTGGCGGCGGCGGGGTTAGCGGGGCTGGCGTTGTTGGCGAGTCAACTGGGGGTGGTTGGGCCGATTCTCCTGTTTGATCAGCACGAATGGCCATTCTGGCTGTTAGGTGTCGCCCTGACCGTCGCTGTGGGGGTGTTGGTTCAGCGTTTTGCGCGACAGGCTCCGCCTGTCGCGGGCAGCGTACAGGCCAGTTTGCCGACGGAGGCGTTTTTACCAGCAGTGGCGACCTTGGGCGGGGTTTTGCTGGTGAGTTTGTACCATACGCCTGCGCTGATCTGGCTGGCTCCGGCGATTCTCGCACCGACCCTCGGTGTGATCCTCATTGCCCGCTACCATCTGCATGATGAGGCGGGGCGACTGCGGCGGGCCGCGCAATCAACCTATCTGCTCCTGACCTATGGCGTGGCCTTCGCCGTCCTCGCCGCGATTTATATCAATAAGGCGCGGTCGATCCTGTCGGCCTCGTTGGTGGCGTTCATTGCCTGCCTCCTGTTGGTACAGATCGCGGCTGGCGAACGGTTTCCTGCCGAACGGCGCCTGCTCTATGGGCTGGTTGGCGGGGTGATTTTGGGTCAGGTGACCTGGGCGTTGAACTACTGGCCGCTGACGGGTTGGACTGGTGGGGCGGTGCTGCTGATCGCCTTTTACTTTATTGCTGGGTTGTTGCTGGCGCAGATACGCGAAGGGGTGCGACGGCGTGATCTCCTGGAATATGGTCTGAGTGCGCTCTGCCTCTTTGCCCTGGTGGTCTGGTCGGTCGCTCGGCAGTAAGGTGGGCCGTCTCTGGGGAGGGGCAATCGTGAACGAGGCTGAACTGTATCGCTTCTTACGGCAGTTAGATCGGCTGGAAGCGTTGCGCGAAGATTTGCAAGAGATCGCGCTGCGTGGTGGTACGGCGGGTGACGAGGATGAAGATCTCCCACCAATCGACGAAGTAGCCGTGCAGCGGGAAATGGCTGACCTTGGCGTATCCACCCTGGCTGAGGTGGAAGCACAGATCGCCACGATGCACGCGCAGTTGGATGAGGAGGAAGAGTGAATGACCTCTTCGACCTGCAACGTGAACGGCTGCTGGCAACCCGCGCCCCGCTAGCAACGCGGATGCGCCCGCGTTCGCTCGATGATTTCGTTGGGCAGGAGCGGATCGTTGGCCCTGGCACGTTGTTGCGCCGCCTGATCGAAGCGGATCGGCTGCCCTCGCTGATCTTTTGGGGGCCGCCTGGGGTGGGAAAAACGACTCTGGCGCGGATTATCGCGGAGACCACGCAGGCGCATTTTGTCCAGATGAGCGCGGTAACGGCGGGGGTAGCCGACCTGCGGGCGGCGGTGAAAGAGGCGAAAGATCGCCTGGGAATGCACGGCGGGCGCACGATCCTCTTTATTGATGAAGTTCATCGGTTCAACAAGGCGCAGCAAGACGCAATCTTGCCGCACGTTGAAGATGGCACGGTAACGCTGATCGGCGCGACAACGGAGAATCCCTCGTTTGAGGTCAATTCGGCGTTGCTGTCGCGGTCGCGGGTCTTCGTCCTCAAACACCTGGATGATGCGGCGCTGCGCCAGTTGTTGCAACGCGCGTTGACTGACCCTGAGCGTGGCCTGGGGCAGGAGCAGGTTACGCTGACTGACGAGGCGATGGCGCTGCTGATCAACTTCGCCAATGGCGACGCCCGGTTCGCGTTGAACACCCTGGAGTTAGCGGTGGCTGCGGCCCCGCCTGTTGCCAGTGGCGACCGCGCGGTCGATGCCGATCTGGTGGCCGAAGCCGCGCAACGGCGGGCGACGGTTTACGACAAAGCCGGGGAGTCGCACTACGATACGATCTCGGCGCTGCACAAGAGTTTGCGCGATTCTGACCCAGACGGGGCGCTCTACTGGATGGCGCGGATGCTGGAAAACGGCGAAGACCCGCTCTACGTGGTGCGGCGGTTGGTGCGGTTCGCTTCAGAAGATGTGGGGCTAGCCGACCCTCAGGCGTTGGTGCTGGCGATGGCCGCCCAAGGGGCGGTGCATTTTCTTGGCTGGCCGGAGGCGAATACCGCGCTGGCGCAACTCTGCCTCTATCTCGCAGTTGCGCCCAAGAGTAATGCCGCCTACATGGCGTATAACACGGTTCGTGCCGATGTAGAACAGACGCGCAATGATCCAGTGCCGTTGCACCTGCGCAATGCCCCAACCGCGCTGATGAAGGGGCTGGATTACGGCAAAGGATATCAATACGCGCACGATTACGCCGATGCATTGGTGAATCAGCAGCATCTGCCCGACAACCTTGCCGGACGCCAGTATTATTTCCCGACGGAGCGCGGACGCGAGGCGGCGATCGGCGAGCGAATGCGCCTGCGGGCGGAACAACTGGCGGCGCAGGGCGAGGCGAAGACCGCCCCCGCTGATCAGGCGGAGTGGGAACCATCACGACGGCGGAAAGCGCGTGAGGCCGCCCGCAATGAGGGGGACACTGCCTCGTAGGGTGACCCAGGTAGGGCGGCCTCGCTGATGCAGACCGTTGATCAGGAAACTGAAGGAGTAGGGTTTGGCGCAACAGCTACCAGGGGAGCTAGACCAGTTACAACAGCTACTTGGTCGTTGGGCGACGGCGACCTTTCCGCATTCAACGATTCGCTCGAAGGCGCGGCACATTTTCCGTGAGGCAGTGGAGTTGGTGCTGGCAACCCATCAGGATGATGATCCCGCAATCCTGAGCCAGGAGTTGATAGTGGATCTGCACCGTGAGATTGCCAAGAGTACGGCAGGTGGCCCCGGTGCTGTTGGTGCAGAGTCGGCGGATCTGCTGATTCTCCTGCTGCACCTGGCCTATGCGGAAGAGTATTCGCTGTTGGCGGCGACTGAAGCGAAGTTCGCCGAAGTGTTGGGGCGGCGTTGGGGCGCGCCCGATGCTGCCGGCGTGGTGGAACACGAACGCGCTGCCAGTGCGACGCGCTAGGGGTTGGGGTGCTGGTGTACTACAATTCCCCCTCATGGAATCACTGATACCCGCGAGAACAACGAACAGGATGACAAGGGGTTGGCAATGCCTGCTGACGGCGCTGGCATTGGCTGCGTTGACCTTGCTCTTTGTGGCGTTCGGCGCAGCAGAAGGGATCGTGAGTACGAATGACGGTAGCCACTATGCGCTGACCAAGGCGCTCGCCGTTGATCAGACGATCCAGATCGATCGCTACGTCAATTACGGCGCAGTGCAGCCGAAGCAGGGCACGCCCACCACTGCCGATTACCGCGATGTCAGCGCTTATAACGGCCATTATTACTCCGACCGTCCCCCGGGTACCGCGTTCCTGGCGGTGCCGTTCTACTGGTTCGGTGAACTGGTCGGGCGCGTGGTTGGGCCAACGGGACGCGATCTGCCGCTCCACTACGTGCTGGTGTTGCCCGCGTTGCTCGGGGCCATCACCACGCTGGCCCTCTACTGGCTGGCCCGGGGAATCGGGGCGAGTAGTGGCGCGGCGGCGCTGACGGCGGTGACTGGTGTCTGTACGACTCTGGTATTGAAATACGCCACGTTGCTCTATTCGCATATCGCGGGGGCGGCATTGGTCACGGCGGCGCTGGCGACGCTCCTGCTGACCGAGCGTCGCCCTGGGCAGCGCTGGCCGTTGGTGGTGAGTGGACTGCTGCTGGGGGCGAGCGGGGTGGCGGAATATCCGAACCTGCTGCTGATTGGCCCCTGTCTGCTCTACCTTGGCTGGCTGGTCTGGCGCCGGGGCGGGGCCTGGGCGACTCCGATGGCGTTCCTGGCAGGATGGCTGCCACCAATCGCGTTGCTGGCGGGGTATCAATGGCTGGCCTTTGGTCGACCCTGGCGCACGTCGTACACCTTCCAATATTACTTTGAGTGGTCGCATAGTCCGGCCACTACTTACGTGACTCCGCCGCTGGAGGGGTTGCGCTGGCTCCTGTTCAGCGAGGCCGGGTTATTTGCCGTGACGCCAACCTTGCTGCTGGCCTTGTGGGGGCTTTGGCTGCTGGCACGGCGGTCGCCTGCCCGGGCTGCCCTGCTCCTGGCGGTGGTGGTGGTGGTGGTGGTACCCACTGCCCTGCATCGCACCTATTACGGCGGGGGAAGCAACGATACGCGCTACTTACTGGCGATTGTGCCCACGCTCTATGCGCCATTAGCGCTCTGGCTCGATTGGCTGGCGCAGGTGCGGCAGCGGGTCGTGCAAGGCGGCCTCGTGGCGGTGCTGGCAGGGGGCGTCGCCTGGGGTCTGTCACGCGCCTATGCCAGCCTGCTGACAATCTTTGGGCATCGGGCGCGGGAATACAGCTTGTCGCAGGCGTGGACACTGCTTTGGAAAGGAGGGAACTGGCACGACCCAGCGGTGATCACGCCAGGAATCGGCTTTGTGCCGTCGGCCATGATCCTGGTCATACCACTGATCGGATTGCTGGGGTTGGGTTGGTGTTGGTTGAGCAACCGTAGGCAGTGACTATCCAGGAATTATTGATCGGTCAGTGGCCGAAAAAGGCGGCAATTGAACGGGGAAACGGATGATTGTGGTCAAAGAACCTGTCCGTTCAGTCTTGTCAAGACTGGTCTGATGGTTTATAGTTTACTTCAGCAATGAAGATTACCCCACAAGTTGCGGGGGAACCACAAGAGCAAAGCCACAGTTGAAGAATCCTGTTCATTAACTTGCCAGGGCTACCTGGTGGCTAGGCTATTGCTTTTTGTGGCCGGGGGTATGAGACGATCTGTAGCGCGGAATGCGGCGAAGTTGCCAGATTACTGACAGATTGGTTTCTCATCAGGTACATTGAGGTGCCGCAGGGGCTAAACAATTAGAGGAGGTGTCGTCAGCGAGTCTTCTGGGGTACCCACCGGATTGGATTATGAAGAAAACGTGGGTGAAGGACGCATATGAGTGCCATCCTGATCGCTAAGGGCAAGGACCAAGGGTTCCTCCTCTCCGACGAGATCATCGCAGCATTTCCAAATGTTGAGGCTGATGTCGCACGGTTGGACGATTTCTACACCTCTCTCCTCGAATATGGTATCGAGGTTGTCGATCAATCTCCCACCACTGTCAAACGTGCCGCCACTGGCACCATCAATCAGACACCAATTGAACAGACCAACGATGAAGTGAAAGACGACGCCCTGCCTCCTGGGATTGCCGATGAGGTTGGGGGAGTCGGCGATTCTGTGCGGCTCTATTTGCAAGAGATTGGTGAAACTAGTCTGCTAACCATGGATCAGGAGATCTGGCTAGCGAAGCGGATGGAGCGCGGGAAGGCTTCTGAGGGGCGACTGCAAACCGGCCAGTACGGTAGCGACGATGAACGCCTGGAGTTTGTGCATGATGCCGAAGATGGCGATCAGGCACGGGCTCACCTGATTCAGGCCAATCTGCGCCTGGTCGTTAGCGTGGCGAAGAAATATGTCGGGCGTGGCCTTTCCCTGCTGGATCTGATTCAGGAAGGGAATATCGGCCTGATGAAGGCCACCGATAAGTTCGATTATAGTCGTGGTTTCAAGTTCAGCACCTATGCAACGTGGTGGATTCGGCAAGCGATTACTCGTGCGATCTCTGACCAGAGCCGCACGATTCGGCTGCCAGTGCACGTTGGCGAAACGATTAACCGGGTCAAGAAAACGGGGCATCGGCTACAGCAGATTCTCGAACGCGAACCAACGCACGAGGAAATTGCCCGCGCGCTCGACATTGGCGACGATAAAGTGCGCCAGGTGCTCGATGTCTCGCGGCACCCCGTTTCGCTGGAAGCCCCAGTGGGGCAAGATGGCGATGCGTTCCTGGGCGACTTTATTGAAGACGAGGCGTTGCCTGCGCCAATCGATATGGCCTCGCAACTCTTGTTGAAGAAGCAAATCGGCGATTCGCTGGAACGACTCGCCGACCGCGAACGCCGGATCATCCAACTGCGCTACGGTCTGGAAGATGGCCGCTATCGCACCTTGGAAGAAGTGGGTCGTGAGTTTGGGATTACGCGCGAGCGGATTCGCCAGATCGAAGCGAAGGCGTTACGCAAACTGCGCCACCCGAACTACAGCCGGAAGTTGCGCGGCTACCTCGACTAACCCACCGCAATACCAGCTACACCACAAGGGCCGGAGCAGCAATGCTCCGGCCTTTGTGCTTGCCCGCTAACGGAACGACAGCATGGATAGATAGATTCCCCAGAAGGCCACGGTAAAGGCCCCGATGCCCCAGCAGAGATAGCGCGGGTGCCACCAGGGGCGGTCGTGAGCGTGTGGCAGGCGAGTCAGCGCGAAACCCAGCACACCCGCCGCCAGCAGGTAGCCAACACCAATCGAGAAGATCCCTACCATTCCCGCAGCGATCAGCAGGCCAATCGCCGCCCACCAGAGCGCGGTAGTGATGGCGGGGTCTTGCGTGGCAATGATGACCCCCAGCAGCCCGATCAGGCCAGCGAAGCCGACGATCAGCCGGAGCAAATGAGCTGCGAGCGTTTCACTGGGGTGTGGCAACCACCAGGCAGAACAGCCAACGAGCAGCGCAGTCAGTCCAGCAAGGCCCCAACTGCCCCATAAGCGTGCCCTGGTTCTTTCCGGCGTCGGCATCATATCTCCCATCCGCCTTCTGTTTACTTGGTCGGCAGGGTGATCATCGTCGCGAAGGGCAAGAGTTGATCAGCAGGGAGTTCGCTGGCGAGGACGATCACCAGACCGTTTTCGACAAAGCTCAGTTGGTTGAAGGTGCGGCGGATTTCGAGGTTTGGGCCTTCGCGGTAGACTGCGGCGTTATGGTAGAGGTGGCGACCGTTGTTGAGACCCTGATAGCTGCGCCCAAGATCGAGCGGGCGTTGTAGCCCCAGGTTGGCGGGCTGCAAGGTAGCGAGGTAGAGGTCGCTGCCATTGTAGCGATAGCGCACTGTTGCCAGATGGTAGCCGATGAAGTTGGGGTTGTCGTTGGGGATGAATGATGGGGCGACCAACGCTTGTTCAGTGACGCCTGTGGGCAGCGGCGTCAGGAAAGCAATGGGCCGACCATCACTGCGAGCAGGAGTACTGTGCAGCGCTAGCGGCAGAAACTCCGTCTGCCAGAGCGGGACAGATCCCGTCCCGGAGACGGGAGCATCTTCAGTTCGCGTAGGAGCTGGGCCGGCCCAATCGTAGATTCGCAGCGTGTCCGCCGCCTTTCCTGATTGGGTGGCACTGCCGAGTGACAGTAGCGCCAACAACCCACCAAAAATCAGGATTGTTCGGCCAATCGCTGACCATCGTCGCTGCATCACTTCGCCTTTCTGCGCGAAAATGCGCCTATGGCCTATGATGGATAGATGTAATAGTACCATACATATGCAAGCGATCATTAGGGGTGGCGTTGCGCTGGTTGGGGCTTTTGGTGCTGCGGTGTAGACTGGGAACAACGACTGGCGGTTAATGGCGGTTGGGGGTGAGTGATGGATCTGGGACTCCGCGACACAATCACGCTGGTGACTGGTGCTTCGAGTGGGATTGGCGCGGTGACAGCGCGATTGCTAGCTGAGGAAGGGGCTGATGTCGTCGTTTGCTACGGTCGCGATGAGGCTGGAGCGCAGGAAACTGCCGCGCAGGTGCGCGAGGCGGGTCGGCGCGCCTGGGTAGTCGGGTTTGACCTGAGCGATGCCGCGGCAGTAGCCACGGCGATCAATGCGATTGGGCAAGAGGTTGGCGGGCTTGATGCGTTGGTCCTCTGTGCGGGGCAGAATATCGTGACGCAGTTCGCCGACCTCACCACTGCCGAGTGGGATCAGATCATCGCGGTGAACCTGAACGGGCCGTTCTACGTGCTGCAAGCGGCCACGCCATTCTTGCGCGAGGGCGCGGCAGTGGTGACCGTGGCGAGTGTCGCCGCGCAGACTGGTGCCCCACACCACGCGCATTACGCCGCGGCGAAGGCGGGGTTGGTCAACCTGACCAAGAGTGCGGCGCGGGCATTGGGGCCACGGGTGCGTGTGAACTGCGTGGCCCCTGGCGTGACGCTGACACCGATGGGGGTTGATACAGCCAATAACCTGGCCCCAGATTATGCCCAAACGAAGCTGCTGACTGGACGATTTGCCGACCCCGCTGAGGTCGCCCGCACGATTGTGTTTCTGACCAGCCCGCACGTTGGGTTCATCACCGGGGCAACCATTGATATTAACGGCGGACGCGATCTGCGCTGATCGGGCACTGGCACTACGTCTGTCGCGTTGCCTGTGAAGCTGGAATCACGCGGAGGTAGCTGCGAGTCTGATCCATAACCCATTGCGGGGGCGCATCGCCGCCAGACTTTTGGCCCGCACCCGCTGATCTTCAAGGGTGTATGCTGTGCGAGCCAAAAGGCGGGCGAGGATCACCGTCAACTCTGTCGTAGCCATCATCGATCCAACGCAACGATGTATACCGCCGCCGAATGGCAGAAACTCTGCGCCGCTCCGCCGTGGAGCATCGCCCAACCAGCGTTCCGGGCGGAAGGCGCGCGGGTCAGCATATACCGCCGGGCTACGGTGTGTGACGTAGGGGCTATAGATCAGCATGGCCCCTGCTGGTATTGCGTGGCCTGCAAAGGTAAAACTCTCGGCGACGTAGCGAGCTGAGATCACTGCTGGGGGATAGAGCCGTAAGGATTCAAGCAGAATCGCATTGAGCAGTTTGAGTTGGGGCAGGTGTGCGGTGGTGGGCGGCGCACCACCAGTGACCGCAGCAACTTCCGCCCGCGCTTGAGCCTGCACTTCTGGGCGTCCGCCAAGGGCGTACAAGATCCAGGCCATTGCGGCACTGGTAGTCTCGTAGCCAGCGGCGATCATCGTCACCATCTGATCGCGTATTTCCTGGTCAGTCAGGCCGGAACCAGTACCGTCTCGTCCGTAGATCAGTGTGGCGAGTACCTGGCTTTCGGATTCATCGCCTTGCGCTTTGATTCGGGCAATCTCGCCATAGATAAAGCTGTTCAGGCGGGCGAGCGCGTGCATCGCTCGGCGCCAGAACGGTGTTTGTAGTCGCTGGTGCATCGCAATCAGATCGGGAAGGCGATCGGCGATGTCGAGCAGCGGTTGCAGGTGATTGCCGACTGCGTCGGCCTGCGCGGCCATTCGCTCGCCGAAAAGTGCGCGCAGCGTGGAGCGGCGGATCGCTGCGCGGAAGACTGCGTAAGCATCGAATGGTTCACCTGGACGTTGGGCATCCAGCGCCTGATCAGCAGTGGTGGCCATGATCTCCAGATAGCTATTTACCTGGCGTTGATGCAATCCAGGCTGGACGAGTTGACGGCGCCGTGTGTGGTCTGCGCCATCAGAGACGATCAACGAGGTAGGGCCGTCGATGGGGATCAGGGCAGCGAACGCCTCCCGCACGCGAAAGAGCTTATCGTTGGCAAAGATGAACGCGTTCGCCGCTGGCCCCATGAGATAGTGGTAACGTTGTCGGCCCACTCTCGCGCTGAAGACTGGGCCGCGCCGATGGTGCGCCCACAGGAGCATTTCGCCAGGGAAGTAACTGACAGTTGGTGCTTGCATCTGCAGCTTCCTTTCAGCAGTACAACCTGGTTAAGTATAACTGTTGCGTGTTTCTTGCCATGATTGGCTGATCTGTGGTTAGCTATCGGCACTGGTGATTCAGGAAATACGCGGTAGCACAACCCAAACACGGCTCGGTTGATCGCATAGGAGCGAGACATATGGACCTGACCTGTACCTCATTTTCGTTTCCGTTGCTCTCGTTCGAGCAAAGTTTGCACCAGATCGCGCTGCTGGGGATCGGGGCGGTTGATCTGGGCGCACACCTGGATGGAACCCATCTGAGTGTCGAGGCGATTGAGGCCGACCCGTACGGTGAAGCCGAGCGGGTGAAGCGGGCGACCACTGCGGCGGGCCTGACGATTGCCGATCTCTTTCCCACCTTTGGGCGTGGTTTTCGTGACCGCCCAGTGAATACCCCCGACGCCGCGCTGCAAGCGGCGAATCGGCAGCGGTTTGCAGCGTTGGTGGAGTTCTGTCGGCTGACTGGTTGTCCAGGGATGACGTTGCTTCCTGGGGTGATCTGGGCAGATCTGGGCGCTGATGCGTCGTTTGCCCTGGCGGTGACTGCGCTGACCGAGTTTGTGCAGGCGGGGCGCAGCGCGGGCTTGCGGATCAGTATTGAGCCGCATTTAGAGTCGGTTGTGGAGGAGCCGGAGCGGGCGCTGGCCCTGTTCGAGGCGGTGCCTGGGCTACAATGCACGCTTGACTATAGTCATTTTGTGGCGGCGGGGATGCCTCCGGCGCGGGTCCACCCGCTGCTTCCGCACGCGGGGCATTTCCATGCGCGGCAGGCGGCTCTGGGGCAGTTGCAGGCGGTGCGTGCTGAAGGAACAATTGACTTCGGTGATCTGGTGCAGCGATTGGCTGCGACTGGCTATAACGGCTATCTCTGCGTGGAATATACCTGGCAGGAATGGCGCGATTGTAATCGGCTCGATGTCGTTTCGGAGACGCTTATGCTGGCCGATGAGTTACGCCAACACGTCGCGAATCTGGCATAGAACAGGCAGGATTCAGGGAATAGCAAGGCGTTGGCAGCCGATGCTGTGGGCGGCATGACAGGCGAAAGGATGGCACGATGGAGCGGATCTCCTTTCTGATTCACCTCAAACCAGGGGCTGATCCTGTGGAGTACCAGCGGCGGCATGATGAGATCTGGCCGGAGATGCTGGAAGCGTTACGGGGGGCGGGGATTCACAACTACAGTATCTTTCGGCATGGCGAGACCCTCTTTGCCTACCTGGAATGCGAAGATTTTGCGCGGATGACCCGCACGCTGGCGCTTGATGCCGTCAATGCCCGCTGGCAAGCATATATGCAAGATCTGCTGACAATTGAGACTGACCCAGCTACGGGCTTTGCCGTGCTGCTGCCCGAAATGTTCCACATGGCGTAGAAGTTGATGGAGGCCGGAGGCGTGACCACGCGGCGATTTGGCGATGACTTGGCTGCGCTGCGGGCCTGGCTTGATGCCGAGGCTGCAGCGCCATTTTCCGGCTGGGATTTTTCGTATCTGGATGGACGGATGAACGAAGCCCCACTGCCGTGGGATTATCGGGCGCTGGTGACGGCGGCCTTGCCCAAGGCGACCGCTTTGCTTGATATGGGTACGGGCGGCGGGGAGTTTCTGGCGAGTCTGGCCCCGCTGCCGCCGACCGTCTGTGCCACCGAGGGCTATCCGCCAAACCTGCCGCTTGCGCGGGAACGGCTCGCCCCGTTGGGGATCACGGTCAGCGAGATTCCCAATCAGGATGCGCCGCCGCTACCGTATGCCGCTGCCACGTTTGATCTGATCATTGATCGCCATGAGGCCTATGATCCGCAGGAGGTGTTGCGGATCTTGCGCCCCGGCGGTACCTTCATTACGCAACAGGTGGGCGGCACGAATGACCTTGATCTCAACCAGTTGCTTGAGGCAGAGGGTGGCACCGATTATCTGTTCTGGAATCTGGCCTACGCCCAAAACCAACTGGTGGCGAGTGGGTTGCAGATCGAGCAGGTAGCGGAGGCGTTTCCTGCCAAACAGTTCACTGATGCTGGGGCGATCGCCTACTACCTGAAGGCAGCGCCCTGGCAGATCCCCGATTTCAGTGTGGAGCGCTATTTCTCCGCGCTGACAGCGATTCAGCGGCGGTGTGAAATGGCGGGCGGTGTAACGTTGCGGGCGCACTACTTTATGCTAGTAGCGACGAAGGTGCAGGGCTGAGGGCCTGAAACGAGAGGGAGGAAGATGGTAGCACGAATTGGGATTATTGGCACTGGTTGGTGGACAACCTACGCGCACCTCCCCTCGTTGACGACGTACCCCGATGCAGCCGTGGTGGCGTTGGCCGACCCGAACGCCGAGCGGTTGAATGCGGCGGGCGACGCCTTTGACCTGAAGCGGAGATATACTGACTACCGCGAGATGCTTGATAGCGGGGCACTGGATGGGGTGGTGATCGCCACCCCGCACGCTACGCACTATGAACTTGCCAGCGCTGTGCTGGAACGCGGTTTGGGCCTGATGCTGGAGAAGCCGATGGTGCTGCGAGCGCGGGAGGCGCGGCGATTGTGCCAGTTGGCGGCGGAGAAAAACGTTCCGCTCGTCGTTGGCTACCCGTATCACTTTATTGAGCAACACGCGATATTGCGCGAGAAGATCGCGGCGGGCGCATTGGGCCAACTGCAACTGGTTGATACCCTCTTTGCCTCGATGGTATTGGAATATTACCGCGCTAATCCGCTTGCCTACGCCAAAGTGTTTGACTGGGAAGTGACTGGGCCACTGGCGAATAGTTACAGCGACCCGCAGGTGGCCGGCGGTGGACAGGGGCATTTGCAGGTGACGCACGCCGCTGCGTTACTGCTCTGGCTGACGGGGTTAGCGGCGACTGAAGTGGCGGCGTTCATGGAGCGGTTCGACGTGCAGGTCGATCTTTGTGATGCCATCAGCGTGCGCTTCGCGGGTGGCACCGTTGGGACGATCGCCAGTACGGGAGGAATTCCCGCCCGCCAGTCGGGGCATCAGCAGCTGGAGTATCGGATTTACGGTTCCGAGGGGTATGCCTTGCTTGACCCGATGAGCGGTTCTTGCACACTGCATTACCAGGATGGGACGAGCGAGGCGTTGTCCGTGACGCCCGAAGCAGACCGTTACCCGCGTGAAGCGACTTCGCGCCATCTGGTCGATCTTCTACTGGGGAAGACTACGGAGAATCGGGCTGATGGGACTGTCGGGCTGCGGGTGGTTGAGTTGCTGGAAGCAGCGTATCAGTCAGCCGGAAGCGGCCAGATTGCGCGAGTGGCCGAACTGTAGGTGTGTGACGATCAGGATGAAAGGAGTCGATCATGGCGATTACCCCCGAACGTGTTCAAGGGCAACCACGCTGGCAAACCCCTGGACCACAGCCGAATGGCTTACAGGCGACCGCTGAAGGGCTTTGGGTGATCGATCAGGACGATCTGAATGTTTATCTGCTCGACTGGCAGACTGGCAGCGCGATTCGTCATTTTCCGACTGGCACGCATCATTCGAGCGGGATTACCTGGGATGGTGAGGCGATCTGGGTGGCGTCCACCTTCACGCCCATCGAACTCTTTCGCTATGCGCTCGATGGTACCGAGTTGCAGCGACTCGCCACCCCTGGCGCGAGTGAAAAGAGTGGCGCGCACGGGTTGGAATGGATCGACGGCAAGCTCTGGGTGACGGTGCCACCAGCAGCGACGACCTATCAACTCGATCCCCACGATGGGCAGATTCTGCGCCAATTCCCCGCCCCAGGGAATCGCCCGCATGGGCTCGCCTGGGACGGGGAAACGCTTTGGGTGGCGGAGACAACGCACCGCACGATCACCGGCTACAGCCTGGAAGGGGCAGTGCGCCGCGTGCTGGCGTTGGATCCCGGCCCCGAAGCTGGCCCCGATCCCCATGGTCTAACCTACTATCAGGGCGATCTCTGGTATTGCGACGCTGATACGCGATTGGTGGCGACGATTCCGCTGCACGCTACCCAGGGGTAGGGTAGGGCGTCGAGGGGTGACAATGACTGTTGAAAACGACCGCCTGCACGAAGATTACGATGCGTGGCTACGGTGGGGACCCTACCTCAGTGAGCGGGCCTGGGGAACAGTGCGCGAGGATTACAGCGAGAATGGTGATGCCTGGGGCTACTTCACGCATGATCAGGCGCGGTCGCGGGCCTATCGCTGGAACGAAGATGGCCTGTTGGGGTTATCCGATGGGAAGGGGCGGGCCTGCTTTGCACTGGCTCTCTGGAATGGGCGTGACCCAATCCTGAAGGAACGGCTTTTTGGCTTGACTGGGCCAGAGGGGAATCACGGCGAGGATGTCAAAGAGTATTACGCCTACCTGGATTCGACGCCGACCCACTCGTTCATGCGGGCGCTCTATCGCTATCCTCACGCGGAGTACCCCTATGAAGCATTGCTGGCAGAAGCGCGGCAGCGGGGCCACAACGACGATGAATATGAACTGATTGATACGGGGATTCTTGACGACCACCGTTTCTGTGATCTGGTGGTTGATTATGCCAAAGCCACCCCCGACGACTTCTTGATCCGCCTCTCGGTGACGAATCATGGGCCGGAGGAAGTGGATATCTGGCTGTTGCCGACACTGTGGTACCGCAATACCTGGACTTGGGCAGGGCGCACTCGGGGCGCATTAGTTGCGGCAACGGTACAGAATTCAGAGGGAGCGCCCTTCCCGGCAATTGCCGGAGCCCACCCGATTCTGGGTGGGCAGATGCTGGTGTGCGAAGGGGCCGATCAGCTGCTTTTTACCGAGAATGACACGAATGTAGAACGACTCTTTGGGCAACCAAACCCACAGCCATATGTGAAAGATGCCTTTCATCGCTACCTGGTTAACGGTGAGCAGGAGGCGATCAATCCGCATCGGCGCGGCACCAAAGCCGCCGCGCTCTATCGGCGGAAGATTGCGCCGGGGGCGACAGTCACGGTGCGGTTGCGGCTGCTCGTTGCGCCGATCAGCGCGGTTGTTGAGGATCCGCCAGAAGATGCGCTGATCTGGGTCGATGAGGCGTTGCTCTCCGAATCATGGCCGCTGATCAACCGCTATCTTGGTGGAAGTGGACAGGCTGGACCGTTTGCTGATTTTGATGAAGTGATGACCACGCGCCAGCAGGAGGCCGATGCCTTTTATGGGGCGATGTTGCCGCCAGGGGCCAATGACGACCAGCGATTGATCTATCGGCAAGCGCTAGCGGGGTTACTCTGGTCGAAGCAGTTCTACAACTACGTGATCGCCCGTTGGCTCGATGGCGATCCCGCCGAGCCTGCGCCGCCACATGAGCGACTCTATGGGCGCAATCACACCTGGCGGCACGTGTACAACGAGCGGGTGATGTCGATGCCCGATACTTGGGAATATCCCTGGTATGCCGCCTGGGATCTGGCGTTTCACTGTTTGCCCCTGGCAATGGTGGATCCTACCTTTGCGAAAAGCCAACTCGATTTGCTCCTGCGCGAATGGTATCAGCACCCGAATGGGCAGGTACCCGCCTATGAATGGCAGTTTGATGATGTGAACCCGCCTGTCCTTGCCTGGGCCGCCTGGCGGGTCTATCAGATCGAGCGGGCGCACCACGACCACGCCGATCGCGAGTTTTTGGAGCGGGTTTTTCATAAGTTGATGTTGAACTTTACCTGGTGGGTGAACCGTAAGGACGCCGAGGGGAACAATATCTTTGAGGGTGGTTTTCTTGGCCTGGACAATATCGGCGTCTTCGACCGCAGTAAGCCACTGCCGAATGGTGGCTTCCTCGAACAGAGTGACGGCACCAGCTGGATGGCGATGTTCTGCCTGAATATGCTGACGATTTCCCTGGAACTCGCCCGTGAGAACCCCGTTTATCAGTCGATTGCGACCAAGTTCTTCGAACATTTCCTGGCGATTGCGGCGGCGATGGCGACGATGGGCGACGAAACTGGTACCGAAGGGATCTCGCTTTGGAATGAGGAAGATTCATTCTTCTACGATATTCTGCGCCTGAGCGATAGTGAGGCGCTGCCCATGCGGATTCGGTCGTTTGTCGGCCTGATTCCGCTCTTTGCGGTGGAAACGATTGAACCAGAGGTACTGAATGAGTTGCCAGAGTTTCGCTATGCTCTGGAATGGTATTTGCGGCATCGCCCCGATCTGGCGCAACTGGTCTCGCGCTGGCAGGAGCCAGGGTTACAGGAACGGCGCCTGCTGGCGATCTGCCGAGGGCATCGTCTGAAGCGATTGTTACGCTGGGCCCTCGATCCCGCCGAGTTTCTGAGTGACTACGGCGTCCGCGCCCTGAGCCGCTACCACCTGGATCATCCGTATATCCTCGACCTGGGTGGCGAGGAATATACGGTGCGGTATGAGCCAGGGGAGTCGCGCAGTGGGATGTTTGGCGGCAACTCCAACTGGCGTGGGCCAGTCTGGTTCCCGGTCAACTTTCTGCTGATCGAGTCGTTGCAGCGGTTCTACCATTATTTCGGCGACGATTTTCAGGTGGAGTGTCCGACTGGTTCGGGTCAATATATGACGCTGGATGGTGTGGCGGACGAACTGTCGCGGCGATTGATTCGGCTCTTTACGCTCGATGAGCAGGGGCGGCGGGCAGTTTTCGGTGCTGATGAGCGGTTCCAGCGCGACCCGCTTTGGCGCGATTACCCACCCTTCTCAGAGTATTTCGATGGTGATACGGGGAAGGGGTTGGGGGCGAGCCACCAGACTGGCTGGACAGGGTTGGTCGCCAAGCTCATTCAGCAGCAGTATCATCACCAGCGCGGACGCGAGGCGGTGGAGAGGCTGTGAGGTTGCTTGTTGCGTCGCCGATGAGAGAGGAGCGTAATCATGGTGTACTTGCCGCCCCACTTTGCCGAAACTGATCCAGCGGTGTTGCAACAGCTGCTGGCCGATTACCCGCTGGGGACGTTGGTGACGCTGAGCAGCGAGGGGTTGAATGCGAATCATCTGCCGTTCCTGTTCGATCCTGCCATGGGGCCGCATGGCACCCTGACGGGACACGTAGCGCGGAATAATGTGGTCTGGCACGACTTCGTTGCTGACCACGAAGCCCTGGTGATCTTCCAGGGGCCACAGGCGTACATCTCACCAAACTGGTATCCCACCAAGCAGGAGAACCACGAGGTCGTGCCAACGCACAACTATGTCGTCGTTCACGCCTATGGGCCATTGGTGATCCACGATGATGAGAAGTGGCTGCGGGCCTTTCTTGGTCGCCTGACGAAGACGATGGAAGCAACGCAGGCGATGCCGTGGAAGATGGGCGATGCCCCACAAGACTATTTGCGCGGAATGATCGCCGACGTAGTTGGGGTCTCGATTCCCGTATCACGGCTGATCGGCAAGTGGAAGACCAGCCAGAACCGCCTGCCGCACGATCGCGTTGGCGCAGTGAACGGCCTGCGCGCAGCAGGTGGGCCGGAGCAACTGGCGATGGCGCAGTTGATTGCGGAGCGGAACCGCTAATGCGCGGCTAATGCGGCGCTGTTATCGGTGGTGAGGGCGGCGAGCTTGGCGCGGCGGAAGCCGATCCAGACGATGACCGCACTGAGCAGCCAACCAGGGAGACAGACTGCCCAGACCAGGGGCAGGGTGGGCTGGGTGAGGCGAATCAGGACGAACGCCAAGGCGACGCCGAGCCACATCCCAACGGTGTTGGCGAGCAGCGGCAGGCGGGTATTGCCCGTACCGCGCAAGCCCCCAGACCAGATAAACGTTTGGCCCCAGATCGGCAGCGAGAAAACCAGGACGCGCAGGCAGGCGGCACTGAGGTCGATCACCTCAGGGTCAGTGGTGAAGATGGTGGCGATTGGGTGGGCAAAGACGAAGAAGATGATCCCCATTACCGTCATCCAGCCCGTAACCCAGATGGCGGCGGCGTGGGCGGCCTCTCGCGCCAGGGCCTTGTGTCCTGCGCCGAGGCTTTGCCCCACCAGCACACTGGTGGCGATGCCAAAGCCCACCCCAGGCATGAAGCCCAGCGAAAGGATATTGAAGCTGATCCGCTGCGCTGCCAGATCGATCGTGCCGAGTCTGGCGATGATCACCGTAAAGACGGTGAATGATGCGGAGATCAACATTTGTTCAATGGCGGCGGGAATCCCCAGGCGAAAGACCTGGCGCACCGGGGCGAGTTGTGGCCGCCAGCCGTGCCAGCCCCGTAGCCGTAAACCACCGCGTCCGCGCACCAGCACGGCGATCAGGATCACTGCGCCGACCAGGCGGGCGATAGCGGCGGCCCAGGCAGAGCCAGCCGCACCGAGGGCGGGCAGGCCCAGGTGGCCGTAGATCAGGGCGTAGGCGAGGACGGCATTGATCAGGTTGTCGAGCAGACCAACGAGCATGGGCGTGCGGGTGTCACCCGCCCCACGCAGCACCGCACCAGCAATGAAGATGAGCATCAAGGTGGGCAGGCTGAACATCATGATTTGCAAATAGGTGGTGCCAATTTCCGCGACATCGGCGGCGACGCCAAAGGCGCGGATCAGCAATCCTGCGCCGAGTACGCCGACCAGTGCGGCGGGGAGCGAACTGAGTAGGCCCCAGATGATCGCCTGTTTGGCCGTGTTGTTGGCGATTCGTGGTTGCGCGGCTCCGATGGCGTGGGCGACCATGATCGAGGCCCCCACCGTTACGGCACTGAGGATCGCGATCAGGAAGTAGAGTACCTGGAGGGCAGTGCCGACGCCAGCAATCGCGGCGGTGCCAAGGCGGGCGACGAGAATCGTGTCAATGACCCCTAGCAACATCTCGAGTAGATTTTGGGCGATGGTCGGCCATGCGAGATCGATCACGCGGCGGTAGATACCAGGTGATGCTTTCACGCTTGGCGTGGGGGTGGCGAGTTCCGTTGGTGATTGGTCTGTTGCTTCGAGCGTCACGCATCATCCTTTGTTGATTGTCGCTGGCCCACTGCCACCGTAACTATACTGGTTCGCACCCGCGATCTGGGCTGGCGGATGGGCGATCTTTTCCCTGTACGATCGATCAGGGCAAGGGCTGGTGAACGGAAAGGCATCTGCCGCCCTGTTCGAATGGACAGCGACCAGGGCGATGGCGATACGATAGAGTGGGAAAGGTTTTGTACGGTGATTATTGTATAGCAAGGAGGGGCCGATGGCCGAGCAGTTTCCGCCGATTGAACCATATGCAAGTGGGATGCTTGACGTTGGTGATGGGCAGGAGATCTATTGGGAGTGCAGTGGTAATCCGCACGGGAAACCAGCACTCTTTTTGCATGGTGGCCCTGGTTCGGGCTGTTCGGTCAATCAGCGGCGGTTCTTTGACCCACAACACTATCGGGCGGTGTTGTTCGACCAGCGTGGCGCTGGGCGCAGTCGCCCCCTGGCCGATGGGCCAGACACCGATCTCAGCCGCAACACCACGCAACACCTGATCGCGGATATTGAGGCGTTGCGCGAGCAGCTGGGGATTGCGCGGTGGACCGTGTTGTTTGGCGTTTCCTGGGGGTGTACGTTGGCTCAGGCTTACGCCCACGCCCATAGGGAGCGCGTGGGCGCGATCATTCTCGGTTTTGTGACGACCACTTCTCAGCGCGAAGTCGAATGGATCACCGAAGGCGTCGGGCGGATTTTTCCGCAGGAGTGGGAGCAGTTTGCCGCTGGGGTGCCAGCGCATTTGCGGCAGCTTCCGCTGGTAGATGCCTACGCCACGCTGCTGGCTGACCCCGATCCTGCAGTACGGGAAAAAGCGGCGCGCGATTGGTGTATCTGGGAAGATGCCCATGTATCGTTCACTCCTGGTCATCAGCCGAGCCTACGCTATGCGGATCCAGTTTTCCGGCAACGGTTCACGCGCCTTGTGACGCATTACTGGCGGAACGCGGCGTTTCTTGAAGATCGGCAGTTGATTCGCGATGCGGCGAAGCTGAACGGAATTCCTGGGGTGCTGATTCATGGGCGTTTCGATGTCAGTGGGCCTTTGGAAACGGCCTGGCAGCTGATGAAAGGCTGGCAGACGACTGAATTGCACATTCTTGATGATGCGGGGCATGGTGGCGGTGTAACTTTTATGGATGTTGTGCTTGATGCATTGCAGCGCTTTGCGCTAGAGTGATGCCCACAAGAGCGATCCAAGCATAGCCTGTTGCTGGGGGGAATCTGGTTTCGGTGAAGGGAGGCTCCGATGCAGCGTACGATCGTTACCCGCTTGATGATCCTGCTGGTGTTGGTCGTGCCGCTGGGAATGGTGGCGCTGCCCGCCCGCCCGGTCGCCGCCGAGGAAGTCTATTTCCCGGAGACAGGCCAGACGCTCTCCGACACGCACGGCTTTCTTAGCTACTGGCGGGCGCACGGGGGATTGGCACAGTTTGGTTATCCGCGCACGCCTGAAATTCGCGAGGTCAACCCCGCTGATGGGAAGTTCTATATCGTGCAGTGGTTTGAGCGCAACCGCTTTGAATGGCACCCCGAATATGCAAATACGCCATATGAAGTGTTACTGGGTTTGCTTGGTTCACAGGCGGTGATCGGGCGCGAGGCTGAAGGCCCGTTCCAGCGGGTCAATGACCCACACATTGTGGGGCAGACATACTTCCCAGAAACGGGCCATACGTTACGCAACTCGTTCAAAGCCTATTGGGAAACCCATGGCGGGTTGGCCCTCTATGGCTACCCGATCTCCGAGGAGTTCAGCGAACACGACACCAACACGAACACCGATTACGTAGTGCAATATTTCGAGCGGAATCGGTTCGAGTGGCATCCTGAGTATAAGAACACACCTTCCGAAGTTCTGCTGGGCTTGCTTGGCAATCGGATTCTCGGTGACCCTGGCACCCCCGAAGCCCCAGCGGCTTCGGTGCCAAAGACGGTGGTGGTGCCAGCGCAGTACCGCACTGGCCCCTTTGCCGCGCCCCGCACCCTGACGTTGCCGCCCAACTTCGCCATCAGCGTCTTTGCCGCTGGGCTTGGTGGGGCGCGGATGATGGCCGTTGCGCCCAATGGCGACCTCTTTCTCTCGGTCAAATATAGTGGCGAGATCGTCGTATTGCCCGACCGCAACCACGATGGTGTGACTGATGAGCCGAAAGTCTTCCTCAGCGGGTTGGCGAAGCCGCATGGGCTGGCGTTTCGTAATGGCTACCTCTATGTGGCCCTGGAAGCGTCGGTGATCCGGATTCCCTACAGCAGCGGTGACGTGCAGGCGCAGGCAGCCCCGCAAACGATTGTCCCAGTGCTGCCGAGCGGCCCTGGTGTGGGTCTGGTGGGCGATGTCAACCACGACACGCGCACGCTTGTCTTTGGGGCTGATGGCAAGATGTACGTGTCGGTGGGGAGCGACTGCGATATTTGCACTGGTTCGGATGAGCGGCGGGCAACCGTTTTGCAGTTCAACGACGATGGAAGTGGTGGAAAGATCTATGCGCGGGGCTTGCGGAACGCCGTGGGCCTGGGCGTAGACCCTCGCACGAAGCTGCTCTGGGCGAGTGTCAACGAGCGGAACACCCTCGGCAATGATCGGCCCAACGATTATTTCACGCCGCTGCGCGATGGCGTGAACTATGGCTGGCCGTATTGTGTCGGGATTCCGCCCACGCCAGATCCTTCGGCAATTGGTGCTGGGCGTGAGGAGTATTGCCGAACCCAGGTGGAAACCCCGTTGGTCGCACTGCCCGCCCGCAGTGCGCCGCTTGGATTTGGTTTCTCTGAGGGTGTCAAATTCTCGCAGCCATTCGTCAATGGCGTCTTCCTGACGGAGCATGGGCCGTACGATAAGCCATACCGCTATGGGCATCGGGTGGTATTTCTCTCCATGGTGCCAGGGCGGCAGAGCGCTGGCCCACGCGATTTCATCGTTGGCTGGGTGGGAACCGATGGCAATATCTGGGGCAACCCAGTCGATATTATCGTGGGGGCCGATGGCGCACTATACATTAGCGATGATCTCGGCGGGGCAGTCTATCGTGTGACCTATCAGGG
>JBDHWF010000061.1:0-23626 GCA_039810045.1 Chloroflexia bacterium | reverse complement strand
AGTGCCTTTGGGGTGATCGTGCCGGGTGAGAACGGGCGGATCGCTGAATTTCAGGAAAAGCCGAAGAATGCAGTGGGCCTCCCTGATGCCCCCGATCAGGTCTTTGCCTCGATGGGCAATTATGTCTTCACAACCAAAGCTCTGGTTGATGCGGTGACAGCGGACGCGAAGGATGATCTCAGTGCCCACGATCTTGGGGGCAGTATCGTGCCACGCTTCGTAGAACGTGGCGATGCCGCCTATTATGATTTTGCAGTGAATGAGGTTCCTGGTGCAACGGAAACTGACCGTGGGTACTGGCGTGATGTGGGAGAACTTGATGCGTATTATGATTCCCACATTGACTTGATCTCGCCAGTGCCAGCGTTCAATCTTTATAACGAAGAATGGCCGATCTACACCTGGTTTCCCCCACTGCCCCCAGCAAAACTGGTGCATCACCATCAGCCCGGTCAGGCATTTGACTCGTTGGTCAGCCCTGGGGTGATTGTCGCTGGGGCTACTGTCAGGCGGTCGATCCTCTCGATGGGCGTCAGGGTAGAGCATGGGGCGTCAATTGAAGGCTCGATCCTGCTGAATGGGGCGAAGGTGGGGATTGGCGCTCGTTTGCGGAACGTGATCCTCGATAAGAATGTCGTAGTGGCACCGGGCGCACAGGTTGGCTTTGACGAAGAAGCCGACCGGGCCCGTTTCACCGTTTCGCGCAATGGGATCGTTGTCGTTGGCAAGGGGATTCATATCGAGTAATGGTAGCCCTTATGCCCCTTCGATATGCTCTTTGGTCGTTGGTAGGGCATTGCCAAGGCGCGGGTCGAGTGTGGTGGCAGCGTCGAGTGCCCGCGCAAAGGCTTTGAAAATCGCCTCGACTTCATGATGAGTATTGCGCCCATAATGCAGCAGGATGTGGAGGTTGATCCGTGCCTCGCGGGAGAGGCTGTCGAAGAAGTGCCAGAATAACTCCGTGTTCAGGTCGCCAACGTTAGTGCCAGTGAACGTCCCTTGCAACACACAATAGCTACGCCCGCCAATATCGACCGCGACGGTTGCCAGCGCTTCATCCATCGGCACGACTGCGTGCGCTGTGCGCCTGATCCCCCGGCGTTCCCCCAGGGCTTGCCCCAATGCCTGCCCCAGGCAGATCCCCACATCCTCCACTGTATGATGTTCATCGATCTGGAGGTCGCCGTTGGCCGTGATCTGCAGATCAAAGAGGCCATGTTTGGCAAAGAGGGTGAGGAAATGATCGAGCGCACCAACGCCAGTGGTAATTTCCGACTGACCCTGACCATCAATGGTCAGAGTCAGTTGTACCTGCGTTTCGCCCGTCTTCCGCGAGACTGTTCCCCGTCGTCGCTGCGCTGCCATTCCTCATCCCTCTTTGTTATCTGGGCCACGAAAATTTCTACTGTATCGCGGTCAGGCTTTGGCTGCCCGCAGTTGCGTCAGGGTTTGTGACGCAGAAATCAGTTCAGGATCGCTCGTCACTTCGATCAGGGCGGGGCTGCCTAAGGCCAGCGCTCGTTCCAGGGCGGGCGCGAAGTCGTGGTTGTCGTCAACCCGTTCGCCGTGTGCGCCAAGCGAGCGCGCAAACATGGCGAAATCGACTGGCCCCAGGGCAGTGCCACTAACGCGACCTGGATAGGTGCGTTCCTGGTGCATCCGAATCGTGCCGTAGGATCGATTATTGAAGACCAGGGCGATGATTGGGAGATTGTGCCGAACCGCCGTTTCCAGCTCCTGTCCAGTCATCAGGAAACCACCATCGCCAGCCACGGCGAGAACGGGAGTTTTGGGGCGGGCAAAAGCGGCCCCAAGGGCTGCAGGCATGGCATAGCCCATGGCCCCACTCGTCGGCCCCAGATATGCCCCCGGTAGACCAAAGCGATGATAGCGCCCAAACCAGGTCCAGAAGTTCCCGGCATCACCAGTAATAATCGTTTCGGCGGGGAGGATGCGGCGCAGATCAGCCATCACACCCATCGGGTCAACCGGGCTGCGGGCCTCGATTGATTCGGGGGTACTCAGTGCTTCGTAGGCAGCGCGATCTTGCTGGGCGGTGGCCTGAAAAGGACTGCGGTCCGGCAGCGTGCGCTCCACCAGAGCCTTATTGAAGGCGATCAGGGCTTGCCGTGCATTCGCCACAATCCCCAGCGTCGTGCGTACATTGACCCCAACAACGTCGGGATCAATGTCAATATGAATCACTTTCGTTGTTGGTACAGGTAGCGTAAAAGTCGCAGTAGTAAACTCGCCAAAGCGCGTGCCAATCGCCAGAATCAGGTCAGCCTCCCGGATGCGCTCCGCCACGGTTGGTGGTGCGCCCAGGCCAGTTCCCCCCAGGTAAAGCGGATGGTGGTTGGGGAAGGCATGATAGCGGCGGGAGGCGGTGACAACCGGGATCGCGGTAGCCTCCGCGAAGGTGATCAACTCATTGGTGGCGGCGGCGTTGAGGACACCCCCACCTGCCAGGATCAGCGGGCGTTTGGCCGCCAGAAGCAGGTCGAGGGCTTTTTGCACATCGCCGTGTGTTGGGGCTGGGTGCGGCGCAATGGCGCGACTACGGAGGTGGTCTTCGGTGAAGTCGACTGTGGCATCCAGAATATCGGTGGGCACAGATAAGAGGACTGGCCCCGGTCGCCCGCTGATCGCCCGCCGTGCCGCTTCGTGGATATATTCGGGTAAGCGCTCGGTGACATTGACTTCGGCGGTCCATTTGCAGATATGGGCATAGAACGGCGCAAGTTCAACTTCTTGAAACGCTTCTTTATTGCGGTAGGGCGTTTCCACCTGCCCAATCAGAGCGATCAATGGTGATGAGTCTTGATAGGCGGTGTGAAAAGCAATCGCCATATTGGTGGAACCAACGCCGCGAGTAGACATACAGAGGGCCGGTTGCCCAGTCAACTTACCAACTGCTTCGGCGGCAAAGGCCGCGCCTTCTTCGTGGCGGGTAGCAATCAATTCAATCTGATCATCATCATAGAGCGCATCGAGAATGGAGAGGAAGCTTTCGCCAGGGACCATAAATGCCTGTTGAATCCCCTCGCGTTTTAGCTGAGTAACTACCGCGCGTGCGCCAGACATCTGTGTCATGCTGTTCTATCCCAATCCTTTCCTCACTAATCGTCCCAACCTGAGTCTTGCGCGAGAATAGGCGAATTGTTTGATAGAGTCAGGCCAGGTCTACGTAGACCTGGCCTGACTAGCTGTGCAGTTAGTCGGCGGCTTGGGCGACAAAACGTTGAGGATCGAGGGCGGCAATTTCAAACGCTGTTGTTCCAGTCGTTGCCAGATCAGCCAGGATTTCGCCGCTGGTTGGCGCAAACTTAAAGCCCCGACCGCAGAAGCCGCAGCCAATCAGCACTTGCTGATATTGTGGGTGGCGACCAAGAATGAAGTGGTCGTCCCCAGTATAGCCTTCCAGGCAGGTAATCCGTTGCAGTTCGGGGCCAGCCGAACCGGGCATATAGGTGTCGAGGACATTGCGGAGATAGGTGATTTCTTCTTCGTCGATAGTGCGACGAATCGTGCGTGGGGTTGTCGCTGGACCATCGATCAGGCGGTTGCGTCCAATTTTGACGCCGACTCCTTCGACGGCGGCCATGCCGTAAAACTCACCTTCGCGCACCGTGAGGAGGAAGTTGGGCGCACCATTTGCGACGGCCCAATAGTCAGGGCGGGTTGGCGCAAAGTAGCCATTGACGGTGCGAATGACCCGGATTGGTAAATGGAGATCCCCCAGCAGTTCAGGGGCCCACGAGCCAGTCGTGATCACTAACTGGTCGGCGGTGTAGCTTCCCTGCTTGGTGGTCACCTTTACCCCAGCCCCGTCAGCAGTCCAGCCCGTAACCTCTTCTGAGTGGTGTAGGGTCGCCCCGTGTTGTTTGGCGAGATCGAGGTGGGCGATCACGCCACCTTCGGCCAGGATGTAGCCAGCAGTTGCTTCATAGGTAGCAATCATCCCCTCTTGTAGCTGGAAGCCAGGGAATCTGTCGGTCAGGGCCTGTTGATCGAGAATCTCCCAGAAACCACGCTGGCGCATATGGTTGATCCGGGCCTCAAAGTTTGGGTAGACCGCGCTGTCGATCAGGTGGACTTCGCCATTGAGATGAATCAAGGGGCGGCCCGCCTCATCGGAGAGTGCTTGCCAGAGGGTGAAGGCCCGTTCACCCAGCGGTACATACCCGTCGTCGTGAACAGCAGAACGCCGAATCAGGCGATGATAGCCGTGCGATGAACCCTGGTTGTGCCCAGGCTCAAAGATATCCAGGCCAAGAACCCGTTGTCCACGCTTAGCGAGGTGATAGGCCGTTGCGCTGCCTGCTGCCCCCAGGCCAATGACAATGAGATCATACGCTTGTGTCACATTCCCTCCTCGTCTTTGGTGTATACCGCTATTGTGAGCGATTATTGTGATGATCCCCCGGCATTGCGTTGACCAAAAGCATTGTAGTCGTTGACTGCCTCATGCCGCGAATCTTGGGCAGCGAAACAGCGTTCTCCTGCACGATTGCTACATGGCGGCACGCTCTTAGTTCACCCAGGCCCCAGTGTGTGCATTGGGGCTAGGATCTGGGCTGCGTAAGCCCTCCTCAGCCAGTACCCAACGGTGGCAGGATAACACAACTGGCTGTAGTGATACGCAACAGGCAGGCGGACACCACGAGTCCGCCTGCCTGGATACAGTACCTGATTATTGGTTCGCTTAGGGCTGCTTGGCCTCAATCGTGAGGATCAGTTCAACGCCGTTTTCCGCTTTGACGATCCCAGCAACGTCTGGTGGATCAAAGCCGAAGTCAGTCATATTGAACTTGGTGGTGGCGGTGCCAGTGAAGATGTTGCCGACAATCTTGCCCTTTGCGTCAAAGGTGACTTCTTTGGTGACGGTGCGAATCGTCAGGTCGCCAATGATCTTGAACGTCAGTTCTTGGCCCTCGGTATACGGTGTGGTGGGCAACCCTTCAAGCCGCTTGGTGACGAAGGTGGCGTTCGGGTATTTCGTCGATTCGAGCCAGCGATTACGGATAGCATTGTCGCGCTGGGAGGTGCCAGAGTCTAACTTACTGATGTCGATGGTGATTGTGCCAATCGTGCTGCGCGATGGGTTTTGCTTATCGATCATCAGATCGCCACTGATCGCGTTGGTCGAACCTTCAGCAGTATTGAAGCGATTATTCTGGTTGATGAATGTTTCATTGACGCGATACGTTGCTTTCGACTTGCTCGGATCGATGGTATAGCGCGTACCGCTTGCGGCTGGCGTTGCAGCGCTACCGCTAGCGGGTGAGGCACTGGTAACGGGCGTGCTGCTGGCAATAGGTGCAGGAGAAGATACGGTAGTGGCTGCGCCGCTGATGGTGGTGGCCGCACTGCTAATCGTGGGGGCTGCTGCTGTGGCTGCGCTACTCACCGTAGCGACGCCCCCCGTGACAGTTGTGGCGGCACTGCTCACGGTGGCCGCCCCACCAGTCACGGTGGTTGCAGCGCCAGATACCGTCGTCGCGGCATTGCTGACAGTCGTGGCGGCCTGGGGGCCGCTAGTGGCCCCGCAGGCCATTAACGTGAGTGCGAGTATTGAACCGCCTGCGAAGGCTTTCAAACTCGTACCCAATGGTCTGGTCTTGGTCATCTTGCGTCCTTTCCTGGTGCTTTCTGGCTGTAAGTCCTGTTCAGGCAACCAATTGCCATCTGATTCGAGCAAGTGTCATTATTTTCGGCCCTGAATCAGTGGTGAGGAGAAGGTTGTCTTGAGGGTAGTACGGATCAGGTCTGCCGTTTGGATTTGTGTTGACCAAGCGGCACCTGACCTGTACCGAGGGGGGAAGACGACAATGCTTATGGTCGTGCCCTGGTAAGCAGGTTTGCAAGGTTAGTGCCAAGAATCAGTGCTTTCTCTGCGGTTGGGATGAACGTACAATGGGTACGGAACGCCTCGAGCGCTTGCTGATAGGTCATATAAAAGCGGACGACTGGATAATCGCTGCCCCAGCAGAGCCGCGTTGGGCCGAACGCTTCGTAAAGTGTTTGAATGATTAGTTTGGTATCAGTGTAGGGATATTCCCAGGCGACCTGGGAGCAATAGGCGAAGCCAGAGAGTTTGATCAAGATATTCGGCAGTGCCGCCGACTGGCGAAGCTCTTGTAGGTCAGCATCGAGCGTTTCCGCAGTCAGGCGTAGGCCACCAAGGTGATGACAGAGAATCGAGAGATTGGGATAACGCTTGGCCACGCGGCGCAATGCTGGTTGGTGCGCAGGAGTTCCGGCAATGCTGGCGATCAGGCCACGTTCAGCGGCCACGCCGAAAAATGCTTGCCCTTCCGCGTTGTCCAGCCATGCCCCATCATCGTCGCCGCGCAGATAGTGGGTGAAACCGCGAATCGGCCAGCGGTCGGCAACGGCACGTAGGCGGTCTGCCGCGCCGGGCTGATGGTATGTTTCAGTCCAGGCGCAGTCAACGTCGGGAAATTGGTGCAGACGTTCAGGATAGCGGGCCACCTGCTCAGCAATATAGTCATTATTGTCAGGATTATGGTCAATCCGGGCGCAGACAACCACGGCCTGGTCAACGCCGTGTAGATCCATCTCGTTCAGCAGTTGCTCAACGCGTCCGCGGCTGCTGCTATCTGGCACTGGCGGCGTGTAGGGCCAGGCAGTCCAGGCATGGCAGTGGCTATCAATGATCATTGTTGTAACTCCTTTGCGTGTATCGCGACCATAGCAGAGGATATTACCAGGCGAAATAAATAGTAACAGGCGTGAGACTATCGGGTGTTCCGCCCAGTTTAGCGAGGTGCCAGCAGGCGATCGCGCTTTTTTCCACCTGGTCGTGGTACCCTCTAGCGATGCATATGTAGGCGATACATTTGTGTCGCTACCGTGAATAGAGTGATAAGGTAAGAGCAACTATCAATGAATCTGGGTAAATTGGAGCGGTGGTCGACGCTGATCATGGCGCTGTGTGTCCTTGGCCTGCTGGCGGCTTGTGGTGGAACTGCCACGCCAACAACCGTCCCAATGCCTGCAACAGTAGCGCCTACTGCCGTAGCGACCAACTCGCCCGCCACAATGACCCGCACCGTAGCAACCGCTTCGCGCGCTGCCGCCACGCCCCCCACGATAAGTGCTACCGCGACAGTGACGCGAGCAACAACAACCCGAACAGTGACTGGCTCACCAAGTGCGGTGGCGAGAGTCCCGACTGTCGGTACGCCCCAAACGCCACCACGAGCCGTGGTTCCTTCGCCAACGGTCCCTGCCCCTACGTTAACGGTGCCTGCGCCATCTCTATCAGCGACTGTGGCAGGGCCACATGCGCCACGGACGGTATCGGCGGCGAACCCCATGCGGCTGTATGTGGCGGGCGACTCGTTTGCTGAATGGTTGGGGGCCGACCTGACGACATTTGGGCAGCGCAGTGGGGTGGTGAGTACAAGCACTGATGGCAAAATCTCCTCTGGCCTGGCGAATCCTGCCTTCTTTGATTGGCCCGCTCGCTTGCATCAGACCCTTGCCGCCACGCCACCCGATGTGGTGGTGATCATTCTTGGGGCTAATGATCTGCATGGGATCTCGACCAGTGCCGGATATTTCGAACCGGGTGAACCGGGCTGGATTACCGGCTACGGGCAGTTACAGGGCGAGATTATGGATATTGTGGGCAGTTATGGCGCACAACTTTACTGGTTGGGGCAGCCGCCAATGCGCGATCCCTATCAGAATGCGGCGGCACAGGCCGTGAATATTGCCGCGCAGGCCCAGATTAGCACCCGGCCCTGGGTTCACTATGTCGATAGCTGGACGCTGCTGAGTGATCCCGCTGGCAACTACACCAACGCGATTGTTGATGTCACTGGGCGCAGCGTCATTGTGCGTCAGGCCGATGGGCTGCATCTGAGCCGCGAAGGGACAACCTGGCTGGCAACGGCAACCTATTCCCAGATCCGCCGCGATTGGCACCTTCCCTAAATGGCGGTTTCAAAATTGGAAATAGTGGTGTAAGGTTGCTGGGCGTTTGCACACTTGGGACAGGCGCATTAGTCTCGCCAAGACTCGTACATCGTTGCGCACGCATAACTGTCGGAGGTATACGAATATGGCAATCAAGCGCATGGACCATGTCAGCATCATCGTTGATGATCTGCCAGCCGCTATCGCTTTCTTCACAACCCTTGGCCTGACGCTGGAGGGCCAGATGGCGGTCGAAGGCTCCTGGGTAGATCGCCTCAATGGGCTGGCAGGCGTCCAGGTTGACATGGCGATGATGCTGACCCCGGATGGCCACGGTCGGGTGGAGTTGGCGCAGTTCCACCAGCCAGCGCTGGTCGAGGTGCAACCGCCGGTTGCACCACCGAACACGCTTGGCCTGCGGCAGGTGATGTTTGCAGTCGACGACCTCGACGATACTGTGGCCCGCCTGCGGTCCCACGGTGCCGACCTTATCGGGGAGGTGGTGCAGTATGAAAACTACTACCGCCTGTGCTATCTGCGCGGCCCTGCGGGCATCATCGTCGCGCTCGCCGAAGAACTTTCCTGAAATGGGCGCATCTGCCACATAACATCTGTGTCTCATAACATCTGTGACTCCGACGACTGGTGAGGTAGAATGCTGCCATCGCAGGGGCGATATACGACCCCTGGAGTAGCGTAGTTGTGGACGGCGGAAAGGGAGCGGGATGGGCGACGAGCGCGAGAGCTTCCCAAGCCGCACACAGCTGTGGCGCGGGGCGGTGCTTGGCACCATCGCGCACGCCATCTGGATCGCCCCCGAGCCCCTCTTCGGTGGTGCGCAAGGCTGGGATGGGGCCACCTACCTCCTCAACAACGGGAGCGGCGATCGTGCCGCGCTTACCTTCACCCCCACGCATGTGGGGGCGGCGTTTTTCGACCTGCACAGTGTGCGCAGCCCCTTCCGTGACGCGCCGCACCTACCGTTCAGTCAGGAATACCACACCGAGGATTATTTTGTTGGGGCACCAGCCACCGTACAAGCGCTCGCTCAGCGAGAGACGTTGCTGTACCTTTTCGATGACTATCAGGGTCAGGCGCAGCCGCTGATCACTGCCGCCTGCTGGAGCGAGGCTGAGATCTTGACCGCTCGCGAGCCGTGGCCCGAGGTGCGCGCGCACGGGGCACATCTGATCGACATTCAGAACATGCCGCCCGAGGTAGCGATCGCTGCCTCGGGCGGACAATTACGAACTCCGCGATGATCAGGTTGTGCTGCTGCGCACGTTGTTTACGCGACGGATGGCCTCTGCTCAGCCAATGCTAATCGAGGCACGGGAGTGCCGTGTTCTCACTGCACAAGGCGACGCAGGCTTGGCTGAGTCCCGTGCACTCTTCGCCGCGCTCGGTATTCAGCTGCCGTAACCCAAGCCAGCGTTTCTCATGCTGCAACCACCTTTAGTTCGCCGCTTCTGCTGACTCAAGCAGGTAGAGCCCAGGGTCAAGAATTAATGCCAGGACAACCCCAGTAAAGATCACTGCACAGCCGATCAGCACTGGCTGTACGGCACTTCGCTGCAAAATAACGCCAGCAATCAGGACACCCAGCGGCCCGCCGATGTAGCCAAGCGCGGTTGTTGCGCCGAAGACACGCCCGCGGAGGGGTGAAGGTGTGCGTTCCTGCAAGATCGTCGTAATCAAGGGGCCATTCGGGCCGCAGAGTAAGCCGACCAGGAAGAATGTGCCAATCATTACCTGGACAGATGGAAGCGGTGTGAGGGCGATGAAGCCAGCACAAATTGCTGCCACACCACCAATAAAGACCGTTCTGCGTGGCAGGCGATGAGCAAAGGCAGCATAGGCGAGTGCCCCTAGCACTGCCCCGCCACCAAACGCACCGATAATCCCGCCCAGGCTGGTCGCCCTCCCCGTTGTTTGTTGGATTAGAAATGGCAGAATGACGGTAAAGAGCGGGGCAAAGAGAAAATTGATCACTGCTGCTGAGACGAAGATCGCCCGTAATGGTGGGTCAGCCAGGACAAAGCGCACGCCAGACAGCAGGTCAGCAGTAAGTCGGTGGCTTTGGGCTGATGGGGGTACTGCCTGCGTTGCTGGCACCGCGACTGCAACCAGGAGTGCAGAGGCCACAAACGTTGCGGCATCGCAGGCCAGCACCAGGCTGGGCCCAACGGCAGCGATCAGCAACCCCGCCGCGACTGGCCCAAGAAAATGGGTACCACTTTCAATGACTTCATGGGCCGTATTGGCGCGTTCAGGGCGTAGTTGTCCCAGGCGAATGAGATCGGGGATTAGGGCAGCACGAGCGGTAGCCCCTGGAGTATCCAGTAAGGCTCCGACAAAAACCAGCGCCAGGAACAGCCCAAAGTTCAGCAGGCCAGTACTGTGCAGTAGTGGAATCAGCCCGATAGCACCGGCACTCGCCAGATCAGCAACGATACTGGTCCGTTTATGGCCGAAGCGGTCGATGATTGCCCCACCGAAAAAGGCGGCAATGATCAAGGGGAGTAAGCCAGAGAAGGCGGTCAGTCCCGTTTTGCTAACACTGCCAGTAGTGGTCAGGACAAACCAGGGTAGAGCGAGTTGGGCCAGGGCATTGCCCTGCATCGAGATCGCATTGGCACTGAGGACGGCGAAAAAAGGTAAGCGCTGGGCTGAGGGCTGCTGTTCACTGATCAACATGATTTTCCCTTCTTTCGCGGCTTTCAGGCCCCAAAAGAGGGAATGGCGAAGAAAGCCGCTCTCCCTACCGCCAAGGGAAAGGCTTCCTTCACCGTCAGATACTGAGCAGTGATACCTGCGCCGATCGGTCTCGCCAGCCACATCGTGTGGTGGCTCTGAGCAGCCCCAATAGCGTAGAGGCTGGAGTGCAGACACGCAGGGCAAATTGTTGGGGCAGAGTATACAGTCCAGCGATAGCACCCTACAAGCTATCAGGCCCTGGCAATGGACGATGCTGCAAGGCTCGGCAGTATCGCCGAGTCTGCGGGCGCTGGTTTGTGGCGAATCTCTTGACTAGGCTCTGGCGCAAGCCTGAAACCTGCTGCTTTGGTCAGTGGTTGTGGGAAGTAGCGATTGCCTGAATTGAGAAATCGTGCGAAACTCTGACTATCGATCACCCCAGGTGATCGATTCGGGTTTATCGGCAAGAGGAGGAACAAGAGTGACTGCACAGGCTACAGCAACACCGAAGCAAGGGCTGAGTGACACCTTGCTAAAGTCGCTGAAGTGGCGATTAGTTGGACCATTCCGGGGCGGACGTTGTGTCGCTGTGGCTGGACATCCCACCGAAACCCTTACCTTTTATATGGGAACCACAGGTGGGGGCGTTTGGAAGACGCTTGATGGCGGCCTGAGTTGGCAGAATATTTCGGATGGGTTTTTCCAGCGGGCATCGGTCGGGGCGATCGCGGTGTCGCAGTCTGACCCAAATGTGATCTACGTGGGGATGGGCGAATCGACGATTCGCGGCAATGTCTCACACGGCGATGGCGTCTATAAGTCGGTCGATGGTGGTGAAACCTGGACGCATTGCGGGTTGGCGGAAACCCGGAATATCGGACGCGTGCGGATTCACCCCACGAATCCCGATCTGGTCTATGTCGCGGCGCTGGGTCACGCACATGGGCCAAACGCCGAGCGTGGTGTCTATCGCTCTACCGATGGTGGAGAGACCTGGGACTTGGTGCTGAAGCGCGACGAGAATGCCGGAGCGGTCGATCTGGTGATCGACACCTATAACCCGCGCACGATCTACGCCTCGTTGTGGGAAGCGCGGCGCGGGCCGCACTTTCTGGTCAGTGGTGGCCCTGGCAGTGGGCTGTTCAAGACGACCGATGGCGGCGATACCTGGACCGAACTGACGCATAACGAAGGGATGCCCGAAGGAGTCATTGGGAAGATCGGGGTAGTGACCTCGCCCGCCCAGCGGGGCCGAGTCTGGGCGCAAATTGAGGCCGAAGAAGGTGGCCTGTTCCGCTCGGATGATGCAGGCAAGACCTGGGCGCGGCTTTGTGACGACCGCAATCTGCGGCAGCGGGCCTGGTATTACACGCACCTCTGTGCCGATCCAGTAGATGCGGAGACTGTCTGGGCGTTGAATGTCGAGTGCTGGAAATCAACCGATGGCGGTAAGACGTTTGATAAAGTGGGTGTGCCACACGGTGACAATCACGATCTCTGGATCGATCCCAAGAATCCACAACGGATGATTGAGGGGAACGATGGTGGGGCCTGTGTTTCCTTCAATGGTGGGCTGCACTGGTCAACAATCTATAACCAGCCCACGGCTGAGATGTATCACACGATTGCTGACAAGCAGGAACCGTATCGGGTGTATGCGGCGCAGCAGGATAACACGACGATCACCGTGCCAAGTAAGTCCAATATTGGCGCAATTACCCACGGCGAAACGTACGCCATCGGTGGTGGTGAAAGTGGCTATATCGCCATTCGCCCCGATGATCCCAATATTGTCTTTGCTGGATCGTATCTGGGGATGATCACGCGCTATGATCATCGCACCGGGCAGGCGCGGAATATCACTGTTTGGCCGGAATATACGCTGGGTGATGCGGCGTCAGAAGCGAAGTACCGTTTCCAATGGACTGCCCCTATTCTCCTGTCGCCCCACGACCCGAATACACTCTACATTACCGGGAACCACGTTTTCCGCTCCCGCGACGAAGGGACAAGTTGGGAGATGATCAGCCCCGACCTGACGCGGGCTGATCCGAATACCCTGGTATCGTCTGGTGGGTCGATCACGCAGGATAACACGGGCGCAGAGTATTACGGCACAATCTTCGCCTTTGCGGAGTCGCCAGTGAAGCGCAACCTGTTCTGGGCTGGCTCAGACGATGGCTTGCTGCATATTTCGCAGGATGGCGGCAAGAACTGGGAACAGATTACGCCCCCGGCAGACCTGCTGCCAGAGTGGGCGCTGATCAGTATCATTGAGCCGTCGCCACATGATCCCGCCGTGGCGTATGTGGCGGCAACGCGCTACAAGCTCGATGATTTCAAGCCATATCTGTTGAAGACCAGTGATTATGGCAAGACCTGGACGCTGATCACCGATGGACTGCCGGAGGATCTCTTCACGCGGGTGATCCGCGAAGATCCCGCGCATCAGGGGTTGCTCTACTGTGGCACCGAGAATGCCGTTTGGTTCTCGCTTGACGATGGGGCGAGTTGGCAGCCGTTGCAGGCGAACCTGCCAGTGGTGCCAATTCACGACCTGGAGGTGAAAGGCACCGATCTGATTGCGGGGACTCATGGGCGCTCGATCTGGATTCTTGATGATATCAGCCCAATTCACGAAGTTGCCCGCCGCCACGCGGCTGGTGAGGCCGAGCGCGGCGCACTGTACGACCCACAGGCGGCGATCCTCTATCCACCACGCCCAACGATTCGCTACGTCCAGGATGGTGGCTTTGGTACTTCGGCTAAGGTGGGCACCAACTTCCTGATGACTGGTTCCCTGATGGTCGCCCATCAACCGAGCAAAGATGACCAAGGGAATGACGAAGTGAAGCGGTTGGACTCCGCCGCGAATCCGCCCTATGGGGTACTGGTTCACTATACTTTGCCCGAAGGCCACGACAAGCAGGTGACGCTCACGTTCCTGGAGAAAGATGGGACGGAGATCAAGTCGTTCCGGCCCAAAGGTACGGCTGAGGAGGAGAAGAAGGCGCGCGAAGCTGCCGAGGATGACGCCCGGATCCCGGTAAATGTTGGTGGCAACCGCTTCCTCTGGAATATGCGCTACCCCTCACCAAAGAAACTGGTTGGTGACGTTTCCACCGCGATGTCTGGGGGTGTCGAGGGGCCACAGGCCGCCCCAGGGAAATATCGGGTGCGGCTGACAGTGGGTGACCAATCATATGAGCAGCCGTTCGAGATTGTGCCAGATCCACGCAGTTCTGCTACGGCCAAGGACTATGCCGCGCAGTTCGCCTTGCAACAGGAGATCAGCAAGAAGGTGACTGATGCCCACGAGGCGATTGCGAAACTGCGGCAGGTTCGCCAGGAAGTTGAGCGCTGGGAAGCTCGGGCGAAAGATAAGCCAGAGTTAGCGCAGATCCTGGAAACAGCCCAGGCCCTGAAGAAGAAGCTGGAACCAATCGAGGATGAGCTGATTCAGCACCGCGCGAAGGGGCGCCAAGATACCCTGAACTACCCCGTCAAGCTGAACGCGAAATTGGTCTATCTGGCGCGGGTCGTCGCCAGCGGTGATGGCCCACCAACGCAGGGCGCACGCGAGGTCTATACCAATCTTGCCGAGCGCGTAGATCAACAGCGCGAAGCCCTGAACGATGTCCTCTTTGAGGATGTAGTCTCGTTCAATGCGCTGGTCGCTAGCTTCCAACTGCCAGCCCTGACCCCGCCGGAGTAGGTGCGGACAACGGGCAAAGGGTAAAACAAATGCAGGGCGGGGCAATCATTGCCCCGCCCTGCGTGTTACTGCTCGCTAGATCTGTGCGCGATTATTACTCTGGGCAATGACCCAGATGGCGTGAACCAGCCCAGGAATATAGCCTAGGAATGTCAGCACAACATTGATCCAGAATTGTTTCCCCAGCCCTACCTTAAGAAAGACACCGAGCGGGGGGATCAGGATCGACAGTACGATCTCAATGAAATTACCCATCAAATCCCTCCAGTAACTATGCCACACGGTCAGCAGCGACCGCCAGTAATAGATACGCAGAAAACCGCGAAACGGCTACACTGCACCGTTTATTGCAGCCGTGGTGCGCCGATGAGCAGCGCACGACGCAAGCGCGGGGCTACCCGATACCGTTCCTCACCGTAATACTGGTATAACCCTTCCAGCGTGGTCACGATTCGTTCTAGCCCGAGCCGTTCAGACCACTCAATTGGCCCTGCGGGGTAGTTGAGCCCAAGTTTCAGCGCTGTATCAATATCAGCCGCCGTCGCGATTCCTTCATCAAGGGCGAATGCCGCTTCGTTGACCAGACAACTGAGCAGCCGACTGAGTACCTGCCCCGGTGGATCGCCAACAATCGCCACCTCTTTGTTGAGTGCTTTGAGAAAACCAACGGCGCGAGTGAGTGCCTGATCACTGGTGCGCTCTCCACGCGCCAGTTCGACCAGCGGAGCGGTGGCGAATGGCCCCGCGACCCCCAGGCCAATCACGCGCTCTGGCCGTGCGCTCCACGAACCAAGCTCGGTTGCCCCATGCCCCAGCCCAATTGATAGTAGCGGAATCTGCGGGGGCAACATTTCATCAAGCTCAAACCAGTAGGCGCGTTTTAGCTCGCGGGGGCCAAGGGTCGCCTCAATCGCGATCGTCGTTGTCAGCAGTACATCGCGCAGGCGCCGCGCACGCGGCACACCAGCATTGACCAAGGCGGTTGATTCTTCAGTCGAATAGGTGGAAACCGTTTGTCCAGCATCCTGTAAGGCCAGAGCCAGTTCCTCGGCGACTGCGCCTTGTCCAGCAATCAGAATATTGGCCTTGCGAGTATTTGGCGCGACATCGGCAAATGGGCGCGGTGTCTCGTCAGGCTGCTGCTCCCCATTGACATAATGGTAGAATCCTTGGCCGGTTTTGCGCCCCAGCTGGCCTGCTGCCACCATCTGTGCCTGAAGTTGGTGCGGGCGATAGCGTGGTTCGCCAAACGTTTGCTGGTAGACGGCGCAGTGTACGGCGAAATTGACATCGACGCCGACGAGATCGATCAATTCAAATGGCCCCATCCGAAAGCCCATTGCCCGCGTTATCCGATCAACTTCGGCTGGGCTGGTGACGCCATCACCGACGATACGCAGTGCTTCGCCGCTGAAGGGCCGCGCGATCCGGTTGACAATGAAGCCAGGGGTATCCCTGGCCCGCACTGGCGTCTTGCCCCAGGCCTCGGCGAGCGCGACGACCAGATCTGCCGTTGCGGGGGCGGTAGCTGCGCCGCTGATCACTTCCACCAGTGGCAATACTGGAGCAGGATTGAAGAAGTGCATGCCCACGACTCGCTCAGGGTGGGCGAGATGAGCCGCGAGGCCGCTGATCGCCAGCGATGAGGTGTTGGTCGCAAAAATCGTCGCTGGCGGGCAGACTTGTTCCAGATCCGCCAGTAGCTGCCGTTTCAGGGCGGCATCTTCGGGCGCTGCTTCGATGATGATCTCGGCAGCGGCGAGATCGGCCAGATCGGTGGTGGTGGTGATACGGGCGAGCGCGTCATCGCGGTCAGCAGCGTTCAGCTTCCCACGCGAGACCATTCGTTCGTAGCCAGCAGCGATCCGCTCGCGCCCCTGTGCCGTCAGTTCCTCGGTAAGATCGTAGAGGGCGACGGTGCTGCCTGCGCCTGCCGCTACCTGGGCGATGCCTGTGCCCATGGTGCCAGCACCGATCACGCCGATACGGGTTGGTAATGTTGTCAAGCTTACTCTCCCTTAAATACTGCTTGGCGATTTTCCAGAAAGGCGCGCACTCCTTCTTGGTGGTCTGCGGTGCGGCCTGCAATATCTTGTAAGTATGATTCGTAGTCAAGCCAGTCATCCATATCCGCAAGGATTGTGCGGTTCAGCGACCGCTTGGCTAAACCAATGGCGCGGGTGGGCATGGTGGCGAGGCGTTGGGCCAGGGTCTGGGTTGTCTCGTCCAACTCTGCAGCAGGGACAACGTGATTGACCAGCCCAATTCGATACGCTTCGGCAGCGTCAATGCGGTCGCTGGTGAAGATCAGTTCCGAGGCACGGCCTAGCCCCACGAGTAGTGGGAGCATGAACGACATGCCACCATCAGGCACGAGGCCGATCTTGGAGAAGCCAGCGGTGAACCAGGCGGCGTCGGAGGCGATCCGTATATCAGCCGCGAGGGCAATCGAGAAGCCGATTCCGGCGGCGACGCCATTGATCTTGGCGATAATCGGTTTTTCGAGGCGGTGCATACTGGTGATGATCTGATTATAGCCCTGTTGTAGGCCGATGTGAGTTGCCAGAATCGGGCGTGGTTCCTGGCGTGTGCCAGAGGAACGAAGGTCTTGTCCGGATGAGAAAGCCCTGCCCATCCCAGTGAGGACCAGGCAGCGGATTGCCTGGTCCCGTTCGGCCTGTTTCAGCGCGGCTTGCATCGCTTTGATGATGTCATTATTCAGGGCGTTCAGTACCTCAGGGCGATTGAATGTCAATGTCAGGACACCGGCTTCCTGGTGCAGCGCGAGCATTTCCGTCATCAGTTGCCTCCATCAGTTTGGGTGCGCCACGATTACTGACCCTTGAACGTTGGCTGGCGTTTTTCGATAAATGCAGCCATCCCTTCGCGCATATCGTCTGAGGCAAAGAGGAGCGAGAAGCTCCGGCGCTCGTAATCAAGCCCTGCCTCCAACGGCAGATCATAGGACTTGAGGATGGCATCTTTGGCGAACTGGACGGCGATTGGCGGCTTACTGGCGATCTCCTGCGCGAGCAGGCGGGCTTCGTCGAGATAGGCTTCGTTTGGTACGACTTTCGTGATCAACCCGGCTTCCCAGGCTTCGCGGGCGGTGAGCGGGCGGCCAGTCAAGATGATCTCCATAGCGCGGGCCTTGCCGATTGCCGCCGTGAGGCGTTGCGTGCCGCCAGCGCCAGGGATAATCCCGATATTGATCTCTGGCTGTCCGAATCGGGCATTCTCTGCCGCAATGATCATATCGCAGTTCATCGCCAGTTCGTTCCCCCCGCCAAGGCAGAAGCCGCTGACTGCGGCGATCAACGGCTTGCGAATTTTCCGCAGCCGTTCCCACTTGCCAAGGCGGTTGCCCTGCTGCATCTCGATGGCGCTGGCATTGGCCATTTCCTTAATGTCGGCTCCGGCGGCAAAGGCGCGTTCGTTCCCGGTAACGATCGTGACCCGGATCGCCTCGTCCTGATCGAAGCCTTCGAGGGCATGGACCAGTTCATCGATCAGGCCGCCGTTGAGGGCGTTGAGGCTCTGCGGGCGGTTGAGTTGGATCAGGGCGATCTGCTCAGTGGTTTCTGTCAGGATATACTGGTAGGTCGTTGCACCCATTGGCCTTCCCCTTCGTGCTATTTTGTCTCATTTACCAAGTGTTGTTTGGGGCAGTATATCGCGTCGTGGTCGATCTTAGGTGGACTGGGTGCGCGCCTGTTGCGCTTCGGCTTTGCGATAAAGAGCGATAATCAGGAGCAGGAACGCCGTACCAAGGAAATATGATCCCAGGGTGTCGGTGGCCCAATGCTGGCCCAGGTAGATGCGCGACGGTCCAATAAGGATGATCAGCCCAAGCAGGGGGCTTGGTAGGAGGTAGCGCAGGAGCCGTTGCTTGGGCAGGGTCATCGCCAGGTAGGCCAGAAAGCCGAGGAAGATCACATAACTGAGGACATGGCCGCTGGGGAAGCTATAGCCACCAACGGGAAAGCGGATGATGATCTCGTGCTGATCCAGGGCTGGCCTGGGGCGCTGAACCAGATCTTTGATCAGCCCGCTGAGGCTGCCAGTGACCAGCGCAAGCAGGGCCACACCGCCCGCAAGCCATTGTCGAGAGAGCAGTAAGCCAGCGATGATCCCCAGGCCCAAAACGATTGACTGGGGGCGAAACCCGAACCAACTGACCAACTGCATCAGCGGCAAAAGCCCAGGGAAGGTGACTTGCTGCCAGCGTTGAGTCACCGCGAGATCAAACGCGGCGGAATCACCGCGTTCGACGAAAACAAGCACCACGCCAAAGGCGATCAGAGCCAGGGTGGCCCCGATCAGGCCAGAATAGCCGCGATGCAGGTGGTGTTGCTTGGTGGTGTGCTTGGTTGGTAGTTGCGTTAGACGCCTCCCGCGCTGATCAGGAATCAGTGAGGGTCGGGGTTGCAACCCCGACCCTCACTGATTGTACGTGATTGGCGGCGATCTTATGCGCCGCCCTTGGCTGCTTCGGGATTCGCCTTGATCCCATTTGCGAGCAGGGCATCGTACAGGCCTTTGTCAATCGCTGGTACGCGGTCGGGGAGTTGGCCCGCCAGCGTGACCGTGGCGATGCCCGCTGCACGGTCGGCAGAACGAATCTGCCCTTCTTCAGAGTAGACCGCCATATGCGGGCTGATCATCACGTTTGGCATCGCTAGCAAGGGATTGTCCATCTCAATAGGCTCGATTTCGGTGACATCAAGCCCTGCTCCAGCGAGGTGTCCGCCTTTCAGTGCGTCGATCAGGGCGGCCTCGTCGATCAGCGGCCCACGGGCGGTATTGATCACCCAGGCGGTTGGCTTCATCTTGGCGAGTCGCGCAGCGTTCAGGAGGTGGTGGGTTTCGTCGTTGAGGAAAGCGTGCATCAAGACATAGTCGGATGTTTCGAGGACTTCATCGAGAGAGACAAGGGGGATGCCTAGATCGGCCACGTCGCGCTCGTTGACGTAGGGATCGGTGGCGATCACGTTAAAGCCAAGGGCTTTGGCGCGGGTTGCCGCGATCCGTCCGATTCGACCATAGCCAATGACCCCGACAGTCTGAGCGCGGGAGTTATGCAGGGTCAGTTCTGGTGAACCCATCCGTTCGCGCCAGCGACCCTGATGGGTTTCGCGGTCGTAGGCCACCAGTTGCCGATTCGCAGCCATCAGGAAGGCGATCGCCTGCATCGCGACTTCTTCGGAGTAGGCGTCGGGGACATTGCAAACGAGAATCCCGCGCTCGCTGGCCGCTGGCACGTCAATATCGTTGTAGCCAACGTACGGGCGGAGAATCACGCGGCAAGCAAGTTGGTCGTAGATTGGGCCATTCAGGATCTGTCCGCCCGAAACCAGGACATCGGCATTGGCGAGTTCTGGGTGTACTTTGCCGTTTGCATCGACCAGCGCCTCATTAACGACATCGGCATCCAGCGATGCCAGGTTCTTCCCGACTCGGCCTGTATTACTCCAGCCAGCAAAACCGACACCAAGCTTCGGGCGACCTTTGCCCGCATTCTCCCAGCGGGCTAGCGCGCGTTGAAGGGTCTTTTGATCGGGTGCTTGCTGTTCCATCTTTCCATCCTCTACCATTCGTCTTCTTCGTCGGCCCACGCCGATTACGCTGGGTGCATCATACCTGAATATCAGCGTGTGGCAAGCGCTGATCTGCTGGCTGTCTGAGCGGGGGCAATCTCGCCGGATTGTTTGCGTTTGGCTGGGACCAATGCCCGAAGAGCAAGTTATCCATGCCCTTGACCCTGAGTGCTATACTACGTCCGCAAGCTACTACTCCCGCTGTACGTTCATTGCGGTAGTTCACTTCGCTGGTGGGATGACTATCAGTGCGTGGCAATAGCTATTACGCACACGATGTCGCTGCTGTGGTGGCTGCAATGCGGTGATGCTCTGGTCTGCTGTATGCCAGACCAGAAGTGGAGTAGACGTATGAGTCGGTATGATCTCTATTCGCGACGCTATCCGCTCCTGGCCCTGAAGGATGTAGTGATCTTTCCCCGTAACGTTGTGACGCTCTCGGTCGGGCGGAGTCGTTCGATCAGTGCCGTAGAAGATGCCTGGGTGCATGGGCGGCGAATTATTTTCGCCGCACCACGGCGGCCTGAAATCGACGATCCGCAGTTTGAAGATCTCTACACTATCGGTACCCTCTGCGAGATCTCTCAGGCCGAGCGTCAGCAAAGCGGCAGTATCCAGGTTGTGTTGGAAGGGTTGGCGCGGGTACGACTGAACTCGGTTGAACTGGGGCGGGCGTTTCTTGCTGTGCAGGTTGACGAAGTTGAGGAACCACGGATTACCAATGACGAAGGTTTGACCCTGGTTGCCTACGTCAAAAAGCTGGTGGAGCAGCATGCCGACCAAAAAGGCAAGCTGAGTAACGAGAACCTGGAGATTATTCGGTCCACAGACGATGCCAGCCAACTGGCTGACTTGCTGGCAACCCAATTGATCAGCACTGTGGCTGATCGACAGGCGATGCTTGAGGAACCAGATCCAGCAGTACGGCTCGAACGACTGGCGGTAGAGTTGGTGGGCGAACTCGATGTCCTGGCCCTGGAGCAGCGAATCAAAGAGCGTGTGCGCGACCAGATCGACAAAAACCAGCGCGAATACTACCTGCGTGAGCAGTTGAAGGCGATCCACGACGAGCTTGGTGGCGAGGCTGGCAACGAGATTGAAACCTTACGCGAGAAGATCAAAGGGAAAGCTCTCGCTAGCGATCTGGAAGATCGACTGCTCAAAGAGGTGACGCGGCTGGAACGAATGCCCTCGATCTCCGCTGAGGCTACCGTCGTGCGCAATTACCTGGATTGGGCGTTGAGCCTGCCCTGGCAGGAACTGAGCGAAGACACGCTCGACCTTGATGTAGCCGAGCAGGTACTGGATGAAGATCACTACGGTCTGGAACAAGTCAAAGATCGGATCGTCGAGTTTCTGGCTGTCCGTAAGCTGAAAAGCGAACGAACTGGCAATGCGACCGAGGCAAACGCTACGATTCTTTGTTTGCATGGCCCGCCCGGAGTGGGGAAGACGAGTTTAGGTCGTTCAGTGGCTGAGTCAATGGGCCGTAAGTTTGTCCGGGTGAGCCTTGGTGGAGTGCGTGACGAAGCGGAGATTCGGGGCCATCGGCGCACGTATATTGGCGCATTCCCTGGTCGGTTGATTCAGGCCCTGAAGACAGCAGGCACGAAGAACCCGGTAATCTTGCTGGATGAAATCGATAAGCTCTCGTCCGATCAGCGCGGCGATCCTTCGTCGGCGTTGCTGGAAGTGCTGGACCCTGAGCAAAACCGCAATTTTGTTGATCATTACCTGGATCTGCCGTTTGATCTCTCGGAAGTCCTCTTTATCTGCACTGCCAATGCGCTAGGGCCGATTCCGCGCCCGCTGCGCGATCGGATGGAGATTGTCGATATTGGTGGCTACACCGAAGATGAAAAGGTAGAAATTGCCCGACGGTATCTGCTACCCAAGCAATTGACGGCGCATGGTCTGGAACGCGAGCAACTGGAACTTTCCGAGAAATTACTCTTGCAGGTCATTCGGAACTACACCAGCGAGGCGGGCGTGCGCGGTCTGGAACGACAGATTGGGAAGGTTTGCCGCAAAGTAGCGCGCGAGATCGTCAAGGGTAAGCTGGCGCGGGTGCGGATGAATGCCGCGAAGCTGGAAGAATTCCTTGGGCCTCCACGCTATGGCTTTGAGCAGGGGCTGGGTGGCACGCAGGTTGGTGTGGCGATTGGATTGGCTGCCACCGAAGTTGGTGGGGTGATCATTCCCGTTGAAGTAGCGACGATGCCCGGACATGGCACCCTGACGATCACGGGGCAGGCGGGCGATGTGATGCAGGAGTCAGCGCGGGCGGCGTTGTCATATGCACGGTCGCGGGCGGAACCGTTACATATCGACCGCGATTTTCAGGAGAAGCTCGACCTTCATATTCACTTGCCTGAAGGGGCGCAGCCGAAGGATGGCCCCTCGGCGGGAATTACGATGGCTACCGCACTGATCTCGGCGTTGACTGGTCGTTCGGTGCGGCACGACGTGGCAATGACTGGCGAGATCACCTTGCGGGGGCGCGTCTTGCCGATTGGTGGCCTGAAAGAGAAGACCCTTGCCGCGCACCGGCACGGGATTCGCCGTTTGGTAGCGCCGCTGGAAAATAAGCGTGATCTGGTGTTGATGCCGAAGAATATCATCAAGGAAATGGAATTCTTCTGGGTCGAAAATATGGACCAAGTGATCGCACAGGTCTTGCTTGTTGAAGGCGATACAGCGGCAGATGAGTTGGTTGTGCCCATCGCTGACCTGCTCCTCCCAGACGTGTCGCAGGATACGGTGTTCCCTTCCTAAGGGGAAGAGCAGAAGTCGTGGTGGAGACCGAAGACGAGCCTTGAAAGGCGTGGACGGCTGAAGGGGTGTGGTTTGCTACTGCAACCGTACCCTGCCCTTGCTGTGGGCATGCCCGCAGCCATGCCGATCCCCGAACTAAAAAACGGATGAGAGCGGGCGGACTATACCACCCGCTTAGCGCAGCGGGATGATCCTGTAGGTGCTCTGGATTACCGCATAGGCGCTCTGCCCATCGGGGCGTGTGTAGAGGGTCGTCCCAGCACGCGACGCGGGAATTGTCCGAAATGTTTGAATTGTCAGCGTGAATCCCGTCTCCGTCTGCGCCGTGGCGTAGCCCAGGCGTGCGCGTACCTCGGGGTTCTCCCGCCACAGCTTCCCAAAGCCGTGGGTCGGCTCGTAGAGGCCCGGGGCTGGACCAGCCCCGCCGCCGGTTGGCTGGCTCGGATCCCAGGTGTCGGGGAAAGTAAGGTGGGTCCCCCCGTCTCTCCCTGGTACCAGATCAAAGAGATGAATCGTGCGCGTGTCGACTTGATAAAGGAGCGCGCCACGCTCGAACGGCAGGTAGCTGGCTGGCGATACGATTGCCGCCGCCAGCGGACGACCAACTGCACGCTGCACGATGAAGAGATAGTGGAATGGCTCGGCAACCAGCGCGTTCTCGGCCTGGATCTGCCGTCCAAACTGGCCGAGCAGGATTGCATATGGCGTCCCGGTATATTCAGGGTGCAGCTCAAGGCGCGCCCGCTCGAAATACTGCACCGTGTAGATATTGCCATCTTCGAGTTGTTGGGGGTAAGCGCCAGAGATCGGGTACCCAAACTGGGCTAACCCGCCGTTCGCCTCCCAGTAGGCACGGAACCGCTCGTCGAGCGCGGGGAGCGGAGTTGCGATCATT
>JBDHWF010000060.1:0-23640 GCA_039810045.1 Chloroflexia bacterium | reverse complement strand
CCATTGACAATATCCACTTCTGGGGTCAGCTTTTCGAGCAATAATGGCAGTTCGCGGGGGTCGTATTGCCCATCCCCATCGGTATAAAAAAACAACTCTTTGGTGGAGTTGGCGATTCCCGATTTGAGGGCACCGCCGTAGCCGAGTGGCTGACGATTAGTGAAGACGCGGAGCTGGGGAAATTGTGGCATCAGTTCTTCCAGCACCTCAACGGTATAGTCGGTGCTGCCATTCTCCACCACAATGATCTCGTAATTATCGGTGATTGCGCGGCAGGTTCGGTCCGCCTCAATCACCAGACTGGCGATCGTGCCACCATCGTTGTAGGCTGGAAAAAAGACACTGATACTTGGCTGATCCACCGCGCCATACCTCATGCAGCAAAGAAGAATACCAGTCCTTTGGCCCACTCTCGGTGGCGGAGTATAGCATAGTCCGCCACACGTTCAGTAGACTGCTGAAGTGCACTGGCCTTTCGTACAGGTTTCCCCCTGGCAAACCGATACTCTTTTGCAGAACAATTGATCGTATTTGGGTGGTCAGTTGACCTCTTTTGGACAGATCATTTAGCCGATTTCAGCAACCGATCAGCACCCTATACTGATCTATAGACGGTTGGTCAGTGGCGACCACCGGGAAACTATCCAGGAAAGGGTGGCAGAATGAGCGATTGGTATTCGGTAATTGAGAATGGTCAGTATCGCCGCTATGCCCTCCTCGACGAGGCACGCAACCATCACCAGACTGCGGCACTTGGTGGAGCTAGCTTACGTGAGGGTGTCGCAACGATGTTGCTACAGTTGGCAGTCCGTATCGATCCACAGGCCGCAAAAAGCCAGCGCAGTGAGCGCCAGGGATCGCCACTTACGGTAGCATAACAGCGAGTATTGACCCAGAACCCTGCTGTGCGTTGATGATAGTACGAGGAAAGTTTGACCGTTCCCTGATGCATCACCCAGCAGGGTTTTGTTCCATAGTTCATCTCGCACCCCCTGAGCCATGACCATGGCTCAGGGGGATCTTTATGTCAGAGCGATTGGCGCTCTTGGTGGCGGCAAAGGAAAGCCATTAGCATCAACGAGCAGTAGATCACGATTATCAAACGAGCCAGCATCAAGTACGCCGTCAGCTACAAGCACCTGTTTAAGGGCGACAATCGCCGTTTCGATCATGCCATCATCTGGCTCACGCGTCGTCAGATGTTGCAGGGCCAGACTTGGCGCGACCAGCAGCCGAATGAGCCAGTTACTGTAGTGGGCGGCAGTAAATCGTAGGTATTCGTAGGCGATGGCGGCAATTGCTGGCACCAGCACAATCCGAGAGAGTATCCGTAGGGGTAGCGGTGGGCGGCCCAAGAAGATAAAGAGAATGACGGAGAACAGCACCACGATCAACAAGAAACCAGTACCACAGCGTGTATGCAGCGTACTCTGTTGCTGTACTGTGGCAACTTCCAGGGGTGCGCCATGCTCAAAGGCATTGATCGTTTTATGTTCGGCCCCATGATAACCGAAGACGCGACGCACTTCTGGGACGCGACCGATCAGCAGCAAGTAGCCCAGTAAGATCCCCAGTCGCAACAATCCTTCGACCAGATTACTGAGCAGCGCTGTACTGATCCACCGATCTAGGAAGTGCGTTACCAGCAGTGGCGTCACGAAAAAGAGCGCGATCCCAAAGAGGAGCGATGTCGCCATCGTTCCCCAAAGGGCTGGCCCCGCTAACCCACCTGCGTCTTGGGGCGCTGTGGTGGCTGCCGGTTCAGCGCCTGCCTCTGGGCCAAGCGCGAGATTGGTGGAGAGAGTTAGCGCTTTCATGCCAAGGATCAGCGCATCAGCGAGAACAAAGACCCCACGAATGAACGGCCAATTGCGGATGGGGCTGCGATAGATCCACGAATCAAGCGGGGTACTATGTAAGGCAATGCGCCCATCAGGTTGCCGCACCGCCACCGCCAACTGATGTTGGCCGCGCATCATTACCCCTTCGATCACGGCCTGACCGCCATAGTAATAGCGTGTACTCATTGCGTGCCTCACGTGTATTATGCAGGGAACGACTCAGCTTCCCGCAAGATCGCGATACATCTGCTCATAGGACGCGGCCAGGCTGGCCCAGGAAAAGTCTGTTTCAACCAGGGTGCGACCAGCCTCACCCATCTGTTGCCACTGGTTTCGTGCGGCGAGCGCTGCGGCAATTGCTTGCGCCAGCGAATCTGGCTTGCCAGGAGTGGCCAGGAAGCCTGTTTCGCCAGGGATAATCTTATCTGGCAATCCCCCGACCGTGGTAGCGACAACTGGCAAACGATGAGCCAACGCTTCGAGTGCAGCCAGCGAACTTCCTTCGTAGAGGGACGGCACCAACGCCAGGTCAGCGGCAGCAAAGAGCGCGTGAACTTCGTGGTCGGGCAACGCACCAACCAGCTTGATCTGTGCTGTGAGCGCATTATCAGCGATCAACTGCCGCAAGGCCGCTTCCTGGCTTCCTGTACCGACGATCAACCAGTGCCAGCCAGTTGGCAAGGCTTCTTGTAACTGAGCAAGCGCGGCAATGCCATCCGCTAACCCTTTGTTTTGCTCGAGCCGTGCAACACTGATCAACGTCAGTGGACTATCCGCCAATTGATACCGGGCGGTCAGGTCGCGCACCGTTTCCACGGCGACTAGCCGATCAAGTTCCTCTGGTACAACGCCATTCGGTAGCAGCGTGATCTGGGCTGCTGGTACGGTCAACCAATGCGCGATTGGCCTGAGCAACGCCCGATCAGTGGCAATGATCCGGGCGGATTGGTGGGCAATGCGGCGTATTCCATGCCGAAATGGCGCATAGGCCAGCCACTTCAAGCGATGCTGACGGCTGAACTCTTCCATCCCATGCGGATTAAGCACCAGTGGTGGCAATGCTGGCGTCGTGGCAGCCCGCAATTGTTCAGCGTAGCCTAACCCAGCCAGACCATGCGCCTGCACCACCGTAAATGGTGTGATCTGATGCTGCGCCACGATAGCCGCGCCCAGAGTGCGGGCAAAGCGTGGGTAGTGCAGCAGGCGGTCGGGGATTGCGTTGTGGCGCAGCGGTAGCTGTCGCTGGCGATATGGCACGGTCTGCCAATCGACCCACCCGCCAAACGCCTTTGGCGGCGGCAACGCGGGATCAGCTGGCTGGGTGAAGACGGTGCAGCGAATCCCCCGCTGGGCTAATGCGCCGAGATGCTGCGTGACGGCGCGTTCTAAGCCGCCATACCCATGTTGCGGGGCAGCAGCGCGGGTAGCGACCGCGATATGCAGTGGCCGAGGGTTCGTCATGGTTGGCCTGCGTGCCGTTGCGCGATCAGGGCGCGGTAGAGTGCTTCGACCTGTGGCACCACCACGCCTTCCGAAAAATGGCTGGCGATCTGCGCTTGCGCTGCGGTGGTCATGCTGGCGCGCCGTGCTGGCTCCGCCAGCAGGCGGGCTAAGGCAGGGCCAAGTTCGGCGGCCTCAGCTACCAGCACCCCACTCTCGCCATCGCGGATGATGTCGGCATTACCGCCAACGGCTAACGCTACGGCGGGCAAGCCCATACTCCCTGCTTCCAGCAATGTGCGCGTGAGTGGCTCTTCCCAGCGGGCGGGGAAAAGCAGGATGTCGGCCTCTTGCATCAACGCCAGCACCTCAGCATTGGGTCGTTCACCCAGAAACTCGATCGGTACCTTGCGAGCGGCAGCGTCACGGGCGATCTGGTCAGCCAGTGGCCCATCACCAGCGATCAGCAAACGGGCCTGCGGTACACTCGCCATCGCTGCGGGCAACAGATCTGCTCCTTTGTGTCCCTCTAGCTTGCCGACATAGAGAACGATTGGTGGTTCGTTGTTTCTGCTGGGCGCAGGTGCCACGGGTGCAGTGTCGCTAATGAAGTTTGGCAGGACAATTGGTGTAAGCCCCGGAATCCCTATGCGCAGAATATCGGCGACATGGTTGCTCACCGCCAGCGTTGCATCAGCGGCGAGGAGCGCCTGCTGCCGGCGGCGTAAATTCGCCCGTACGTAGGGCATCGCCGCGCGCACCAATGGTTTGAGCGCGGCCTGCCCCCGTGCGAGGCAGCAGATCTGACAGTCCGTTGAACAGCGCGGTAGATCTGGGCAGGCGGGCAAACGAATCCCAATCGGACAGGTCGGCCAGTAATCCCGCACAGTAGCGACCGTTGGCAGCCCTAATCTCCGTCCAGCCCACACGGTTGCTGGAATACTGATCAGATGTTGTCCATGAATCAGCTGGGCCGCTTCCCGGTGGGCGAGGGCAGCGAGGAAGCGACCAAAACGTGGCCAGAAGCGTTCTTGCCGGATCAGGCCACGCAGAAAGGGAATCTGCCTGCCACGGGCGGTAAAGCCCAGTTCGTGTACCCAAAACCCATCGTATTCGGTGATTTGCGTTCCTGCGAGCCCTTCGCGAGGTCGGGCAATGACGAGCCGATGCCCGCGTTCGCGTAAGGCGCGGGCGAGGTGATAGGTACTCCAGCCACTGCCCCCACAGCGTGGCGGGAATACATCGGTCGCCAGCAGAATCGTTAGTGTGTCAGACATTGCAAAATCTTATCCAGGCTGCGGCAGTGCGTCGCCCAACTCCACTCAGCATTCACCCTGGCGCGGGCCGCTTGTCCCAGCGTGCGGCAGGCTGTGGGGTCATCCAGGAGAGCGGCGATCGTTGCCATCAGCCCCGCAATATCACCAGCCTGATAAAGGCGCCCTTCCTGTCCGTCGCGCACAATAGTATCGAGCGGCGGGATGGCAGGACAGACCGTTGGCAACCCCATTGCACCGTACTCAAAGATTTTGAGCGGTGACCAATAAAAGCCAAAATGCCGTAGGGCATCATGTCGCGCTGGTTCAAACGGCGCAACACCGAGGGTCGCGACTGCCAGATGTCGCGGCACTTCCATATATGGCAAGCGGCCCGTAAAGATGATTCGCCGCCCGATCTCACCCCAACTGCTTACCTGCTGCATCAGCGCGGCGCGCTCCGCGCCATCACCGATCAGCAATGCCCACAGCTTGGGCCGCGTGGGCAAGAGCCGCTGCAATGCTGCCAGCAGCGATTCGACACCGTGCCAATGCCGAAAACTGCCAGAGAAGGCGACGATCTGCCCTTCCTCTGGGGCTGGCAGGCCATATTCGTTGCGGGTAGCCGCCAGCGTGGCTGGCGGTAGGCTGGCTGGGTCAAAGAGCGCGGTGTTCGCACCCCACGGTAGCTCGACGATCGATCCAGGACGCGCCAGCGCCCCAACGGTTGTTGCTAGTGGGGTCACAATCCGATCAGCGGTCTGTACTTGCCAGCGTGCCCAGCGGCGCAGTGGTTGGCCCAGCAGGTGATCCAGGCGATCTTTGCGCGAACCAGGCGGATCATAGACTGGGGCGTTGACTTCGAGAATACTCGGTAGCCGATGTCGCCGCGCCGCAATTATCCCCGCCCCAGCCAAGTTGTAATAACGCTCCATAATCGCGGCGGGCCGAAATTGCTGAATCAGGCGCTCTATCGTAGGCAGGAGCGTCAGACCGAGGGCTTGTGACTGCGGCATATTGACGATTTCAATCGCCTCAGGTAGGGGCAGTGGGGCGACCCCCTGCTCGGCTGGCCCCGTGATCGCCAGCACTTGATAACCAAGTGCTGCTAATCCTTGACAAACCTCCAGCACATGCGTGGAGCCGCCAATCGATCCCGGCACGGGGATCCCTGCTGCAACATAGAGGATCTTCATTGCTGGTCAGCTTTACGCATCAGCGCGAAGAATGGCCCACTGCGTAAGCGGCCAAACAGCAGAATATCGAGTTGCATTAACCAGGTCAGCCCTTGCAACGCCAGTCGCACCGCTGGTCTTCGACTGACGACCTGCCGCGCCGAACCAGTCGCCCTGCTTGGGTTCGTCCCTGCTGAGACTTTGGCGACCGTCGTTGCCGTCTTCCGCCGCAGCAAGAATCCTTCGCCCAAGCGGATCAGCACATTATCGATCAAGCTCTGAAAGACACCATTCCAGAAGCGTACCTGTTCAACGCGCAACCCATGAAAGGCGGCAAAGGCAACGACTTGCGGCCAGGTGGTCAGCACTTTGACATGATCGGCTTTTCGCAGATCGTCAGTGTGAAAATCCCCGATCTGACGTTGGCGCAGCAGCGTACTCAGTTTGCCCCAAAGCGTGATGATCGGCCAGAGTGTTGAGCGTTCGCGAGTATTGGAATAGAGATAAAAGAGGCCACCGGGCTTGATTACTCGTCCTGCTTCGGCAAAGAAACGCTCTAACCCTGGCGCGTCGAGGTGTTCCATCACGTCAATCGAGTAGGCTGCATCAAAAGTGGCTGTGGGAAAAGGCAGGGCGCGGACATCGCCAAGCGTGAGGGGCAGTTGCTCTACGGCGGCGTCTGCGAAAAAGGGGGCAGCATCCAGGGCGACTACGGTCGCTCCGCGCTCTGCGCTCCATAACGCGAAACGGCCATCGCCTGCGCCGATATCGAGAATCAACTTTCCTGGGTCAAGCGGCAACCACTGCCGTAGCCAACGCTCGCGCACTGCCGCCCCCAGGAGTGGTTCGCCAACAACGCGATAATCGAGCGCTTCGGCAAATTGCTCAGCATCAGCGGTGTACTGTGTTTCTTTGCCCTCCACGCCTGCGGGTGGCCGAAGGTCAAGAAAGCCAGGGCCATATGGGTAGCGTGTTGTACAACACGGACAACACAGCGTATCCCCCTCGCGCGTCAGCGGTGGCAGTGCTTGCGCCGCGTTTTCGAGCAGGCAGCGTGGACAACGCGCGATTGTTAGCAATTGCTCTGAAATCACGCGACCCTGCCATGAGCTTGGCGGCTATTGCTCATAAAAAGCACCTCTGTCGGTGATCAGTTGACGAATAACGGTTGGCAAATGCCCGATCAGGCGGAACTGATTTAGGAAATTCTTCGGCCAGACGAGTTCTTGCCGACTCATCCACTCCCCAGCCAGAACAAATTGAATCAGCAATCCGCCATTCCAGGCAATAGCCAGGAGTGTGATGATTGGTACTAGCAATCTTCCCAGTCTCCTGTTTGCCTGATGATAACTGAGTAATCGTTCGTAAGCATAGGCCAGACCCACCACAAAGATCGGTGTGCAGTTGAGGAAGCGCCGCGCCCCAAATGATCCCTTGGTCGTCCAGGTCTTGATCGCCCCATTGATATACCAGGTCAGGAGGAACCCGATGATCAACGCCAACCCCAGGCGGGGATTGTGGCGGATCAGGAAGAGTAGGCCCACAATCGCCACCAGCACAATCGGACTCCAATACGGCAGGGCATGGGCGGGGTCAGTCATCACATCCCAGAAATTGGGGGAGAGGATATTCATTTTGTCGGACACATCTTTGTTCGGGCGTGGCACCCCATTGAGGATCTGGTAGGTCAGCAGTTGTGGCAAATAGGTAATAATTGCACTGATCCCCACTACTAGAATCGCGCCAATGGGCCGCAATGCCGCCTGCCACTGCTGTTGCCGGATCGTGCTGAGTACACCATAGGCGGCGTAGAGCGCTGGTACGGCGAGGAATAGGGCGTCTTGTTCGCGGATCATCGCCACCAAACCACCTACGATCCCCAAGGCGATTGCTCTACGGATTGTCAATTGATCGCGCCAATGATTCCAAAGAAAGAGGAACAGGGCGACGGCGAATAGTGACGCAGCGTGCGAATATCCTGGTGCAAGATGACTGTAAAAGATGACTGGAGTGCCAAGCCAGACCGACAGGGTGGCCCAGAACGCCGCTACCTGCCCGACGAGCGTGCGGCAGAGCGCATACGACAGGAGGAGTCCAGCCAGGGCGTAGAACGCCGAGCCGAACGTAATGGCCCAGAGATAGGGCTTGCTATAACCATCAGCGGGTACCGTGCTGCCGAGCCACTGCCCCGTGACCGCGACCAGATGCCCCACGGCATAGAATGGTGACCACAGAATCGCCGTGCCGATTGGCCCAAAGTTCGGCTGTAAGCCAGTTGGCGTGATCGTGTCGAGAAAGGTCTTCTTGAACCCTGAATCGGTATATTTTTCCGGCGCACGATCAAAGAAATACTGATACTCGTTACGAAAGTTCAGGTCGCCATCAAAGGCGAGTGAATGCAGATAGGCGAAATATTCGATCTCGTCGGCGGCGCGAATATCGTGGGTCATCAACGGTAAGGTTAGCAGGTAAAGCCCGATCAGCAGGATTGCGGCACGTTCCAGAAAGACTGATCGCCCGCGCAGGCGGGTTTCCTGCTTGGGCAGTGCTCCCTGTTGGCTATGCAACTGCTCCGTTTTATTGAGTGCCAGATTCACCGTTATCCCTACTTCCCCTATCGCTTTGGCTGGCGTTTGCCCGTATCCGCTCAGTCAGGGCCAGGATCTGTGCTGCCCGCCCTCGATACGTAAACGTCGCAATTCGTTGTTGGACACGTGCCGCCATTGCTGCGGTCATCGCCGGTTGGGCGCACACCGTATTAAGGGCAGTATAGAGGGCCTGTGGGTCGCCTGCCTGAAAGTAGATCGCGCCATCGTCGCCCAACACCTCGCGTACGGCAGGCAGATCTGCCGCCACAATCGGGCGCGCCATTGCCGCATATTCAAACATTTTCAGTGGTGAAGCATTGAGGCCATTGATCACGCCGGGTACGACCAGGGCATCCGCCGCCGCCACCCAGTTGACTACCGCTGCCTGGGGGAGTTGCCCAGGCAGGCGAACCGCCTCGGTGATGCCCAGTTTCGCCGCGAGTGCCGCGATTGTTTCGCGTTCAACTGGGCGACCGCCAACTAAGACCAGCAGACTCTCTGGCCTGGTAACGTGCAGGCGTGCAAATGCTTCAAGCAATACCTCTAGCCCGCGATAGGCCCAGGTGAGTCCTGCGTAGGCGATCACCACTGTCGTTGGGGCAAGGCCAACCGCAGCGCGGGCGTTGTCGCGATCCTGGGGATACCACTGCTGATCGTCGTAAGCATCGGGGATGGTTGAGGTTGCTGCCAACGGCTTGACCTTGTTTCGGTCTAGCCATTCACGGAATTGCTCAGTCAGGGTCACCACATGGTCAGCACGGCGGATCGCCAGCGAGTCGATCAACCGCACCAGTGGCACGGCGATAGCCGACCGCATCCGCGAAGGGTTCCAGGCTTCGAGCGCATGACACTCGTAGATCAGCCGCGCCCCAGCCAGTCGCGCCAGTCCGGCCCCGAACCATGCCGCCGTGAGCGCGTCGCGCACATAGACAACCGTTGGCGTGGTGGTGCGTCTGCGTGCCAACCAGAGGGCCGCACGCCACGCAAACCAACTGCGTTCCAGATAGCTCCAGAGGGTCGTGCGCCAGAGATGTGAGCAGACATTGATTGGTAAGCGCAGGAGATGCACCGCCCCTATCGCCGTGAAACTACTCTCACGGTTGGCCCAGCGGGGAATCAGCACGGCAACCTGTGGCGCGATCTGGCGCAGTTCGCGGGCAGTGCTGTATGTCTGGACTGCATTGGCCGAACGCAATGTCAGGCTCGATGGGTAGGCGATATAGGCAACATTAGTGGTTGATTGCTCATTTGGGACCAATATATCTGGGGTAATCGTTCTTTGCTCGATCACGCCCGCGCTTCCTCATATGCGGCCAGCACGCGCTCCACTACTTTCGGCCAGGAGAAACGCGCCTCGACATCTTGCCGACCAGCGACGCCGAATGCCGCCCGTTGCTGTGGATCAGCCAGTAGCCGATCGATCGCGGCGGCCAGGGCAGCGGGGTCTTGTGGCGGCACCAGGAGGCCAGTTGCTTCATGGCGCACCACTTCCCTGAATCCGCCGAAATCGCTGGCAATTACAGCGCGTTCGCAGGCAAGCGCTTCGCAAAGGGTGATCCCAAACGTTTCATTCACAAAACTCGTTCCCAATAGCAGATCAATCGCGGGCAGCAGGGCAGGCATTGCCTCGTGTGGGAGATCGCCTAAAAAACGAACCTGATCAAGGACGCCGAGCGCGGTAGCCTGCTGGACTAATGCTTCACGGTACGGCCCATCGCCAGCGAGTACCAGCAGCGGGGCCGGAGTTGTTTGTAATAACGGCAGGGCGGCAATTGCGTACTCGGCCCCTTTCCAACGCACCATGCGGCTGGCCTGTAAGAGAATCGGGCGATCTTGGTCGCCGATCAAGCGCTTTCGCCAGCCTGCCACAGCGGGATCAATGCGGGAGCGTGGGACAAACCGCTCCAGATCGATCCCGTTATACACAACGCGAGGAATCAGGCCATAATGCGCGGTAATATCCTGAGCATTGGTGGCACTGCACGAAACAGTGGCATCGATCGCCTTGATCCAACGGCGGTCGCCAGCGAAGAAATCGCGGCCATGGCAGCCAAAGATTAGCCGCGTTTTGCCTTTGGTGATGCGGCGGATAATCGTGCCAAGGGGCAGATCAAAGGGCTTCTGGATATGGAGAATATCGTATTGCCCACGGATCAGCCAGGGAAAAGTCGTCAGGCCGAAAGTGAGCCGTTCAACTAACTTGGTTGGCCCATAGAGCCGCTGCACAATTGGTAATCGCCGCATCGTTTCGCGCCGAATGAATGGCGCGCGCCGAATCCGAACCCCCGCCGCTGGGGGCGTATTGAGTCCCCCACCGCCAGCCCCGCCAATAATATCGACCCGATGCCCAGCTTGTGCGAGGTATCGCGCCAGTTCCCACACAAATGTCTCCACGCCACCATGCTTGGTGGTAGTCGTGACATTGTGTAGAGCGATCCGCAATGCGGGACCCTGGCGCGTTGGTGTGGGATCACCGGCGCTTGTTTTGGTCGAGGGTCGCGCCGCAGTTGTGAGGGTCATGCGGATACCTGCGCGGCTTGGCGTACCAGGTGGACCTCAAATGTACCGAGAAAGAATGTACGGTAGAGGCGATAGGCGAGCGTGGCAAGCCCTAGGCGACGTAAGGGAGCGATCAACCATTTGAAGCGGGTATGGTTGCCTAATGGCCCGGTGCGTACCCGTCGCTCACGCGTGTCTTCTGCTGTGAAGCCCAACGCATGGCAGCGGGCTACCAATCCCCTGTAGGTGACGTAGTGCATCGCTGAAAGGGCCTGACGGTCGGCAAATGCCGCCGCGCCTTTGCTGCGTCCGCGCCGCCGAATGAGTGCTTCGGCCCATGAACGGGGCAGCCAGTTGATCCCGCGCAGATGATAATGGGGGTCGCGAAAGACCAGCCGATTGGTGGCCGTGACGATTGCCTGACCACCTGGAGGCAGCACACGGGCGATCTCAGCCAGGGTTTGTTCCAGGCTGGCCGCGTGTTCCAGCACATCCAGACAAACGACAATATCGAATGATTCGGTGGCGAACGGTAATGCTTCCCCAGTTGCCGTTACAAACGGTAGCGGTAAGTCATAGCGCGCAGCCCGCAGGGTGCAGATCTGCCCATAGGCCCGGTTGGGATCATGGCCGACGGCTTTGGCTCCAGCCCGGCGCAGAGCGACAACGAGCCCCCCCATGCCACAGCCAAGATCGAGGATGCGGCGCCCGGCCAATGGCCCACAGAACGTTATGAGTTGTTGCAGCCGCGCTTCCTGATACCGTTCCTGCCAGAGCCGGCGCTCGCGCCAGCGCATGAAGTCACTACGCCAGCGCATATGGGCAGTCCATTGATCGATCAACTGCTCCAGAGCCGCTTCGCGCTCCGTCGTCACGCTATTTGGTACTGTAGAAGTGTCGTTGGTTACCGACACAGATCTCCTGATCAGCGGTTTAATCCCAGCTACGATATCCGGCATCATTGTACTTGATGCCGGAGTCTGCTGTCTGGTGCTTCTCTGCACTGCGGCAGGATAGCAAGATGGCGCGGGCTGTTCATTGGGGAACAGCCCGCGCCATGTGGGCGCTAGTGGTGGTGTTACGGGCTAGGCATAACCAGCCAGTGCCTGGTAGTTGTGTGCCTGCTTACTTATCGCTGAAAGATATAGACCGCAGTAACCCCGCTATAGAATCCTGCTGCCACAAAGCTCGTGGCGTCACTGGGGATGGTGGCCCAATAATCACCGGGAATCGTGTAATCAAGGGTGCCATTGGCGCGGGCGTAGACGTAGGGATATTCGTCAGTGCTATAAAACCCCTTGGCGCTGCCATCGGGCAGGTTATACCAGAAGACGACGCGCTCATTGACGGTGAAGATTGGCGCAGTGGTCGCCCGATGATTGGCATCAATGGTCAAACTGAGATCGAGATCTGGCGGTATTGGCATCAGATAGACCGCCGCTACGCCACTATCCGTACCCCAGGCGACGATACTGGTGGCGCTGAGGGGGATATTGGCCCAATCAGCGGCACTGAAAACCACGTTGAGCGTCCCATTTTCCCACGCATAAACATAGCCAGTATCACGATGCACGAAATCCCGTGCGGCACCATTGGACAGGTTAAACCAGAAGGCGACCCGCTCCCCTGGCTTGAATATCGCATCGGTCGTTGCGCGGTGGTCACTATCAATGCGGAGTTCATAGACCGCTCCAGCCGTTGCTGCGTGAGCAGGAATAACGTTTGGCAGGAGGGTAAGGGCCAATGCACTAATGATCAGGATACAAATGCGACGGTTCATAGCGGTCTCCTTAGCATCAGCTACAGCACGGTATTCCTGGAGATTTTTGTATCGACTTAGGTTACGAACTGTTCGGTCAATCGGGCGGATCGTGCAAATGATAGATAGTCATGGTTCCTGACTCCTTTGCCACTGCCCGCTGTTGGCCCTGTTGCTCACTGCTCCGCACGGGGTTCATCACAGTAGCGGTACTCTATCATATTGGCATCTTTCTGGTGAACTCCGCGCACCTAGCTGCCTACTTGCCATCCTTTTACAGTCGCTGTACAATGCGATATTGATTAAAGGTATGGTTGTCCCATTCCTCAATGGTACAAGCCACCATTCAGGTGCGCTGCATAATTTGTTCAGGGTGTCTGGGGCAATGCTTGCAGTAGTGTGTTTAGGAACTCCCATTAACTCGGAGTCTCTTGGGATAGGGTGCAAAGCGATCAAGCTGGCAAGATATGGTGTAAGGAGTAAAACGTGAACGACAAACAGATCTTCCGTCACAATGACGAAACAGGCGGGCAACTCACTCGCCGCCGCTTACTTACCGGTGCGCTGGCTTCTGGTGCGCTAGCCCTGCTTGCTGCCTGTGGTGGCAACACAACCCCCACGGCGGGGACTGGCAGTAGTACGGCCCCCAGTGCTGCGGCAAGTAGCGCACCAGCAAGTTCCGCAGCAGCGAGTACTGCCCCCGCTTCGGCAGCCCCAGGCGGTACTGGCGGCGCGACTACCGTCGTGTGGTTTGCCAGCCGGGATACCACCGGATATACCCAGAAACAGGTTGAAGCGTTCAATAGCAGCAATAAAACATACAAGATCGATTACCAGGAACAGGGCGCAACCACTACTGACCTCCATGACAAGTTTGTGACTGTGGCGGGGGCTAAAGACGCCTCGGCTGATATTGTTTCCGCTGACGTACCATTTGTCCCAGAGTTTGCGGCAGCCGGCTGGACCATTGCCATTGATGAGATGTTCCCTGCCGCTGATCAGGCTGGGTTCTTCAAAGGCACCATCGACGGCGTGCGCTACCAGGACAAGCTCTACGCCTTCCCCTGGTATAACAACGGCCCTGGCCTCTACTATCGCAAAGATCTCTTCGATCAGAAGAGCCTCAGCGCACCAAAGACCTATGACGAGTTACTCGCTGCGGCCAAGGCGGTGCAAACAAGCGATATTGTGGGCTTCGCCATGCAACTCCCGCAGAATGAAGGTGGCATCATCAACTGGATGGAATACCTCTGGGGATATGGTGGCGACCTGGTTGACGACAAGATGAATGTCGTTGTCGATAAAGGTTCTGCTGGTGTCGATAGTATGCAGAAGATTGTGGATTTCATCTACAAAGACAAGATCATTCCCGAAGCCGCACTACAATTCAAGCTCGGTGCAGACGTAATCAACCTCTTCCGGGGTGGAAAAGCGTCGATGATTCGGCTCTGGTTCTCTAGCGTTGGCGAACTCTACAAGCCAGACTCGGCGCTGAAGCCGGAGCAGTGGGCCATTGTGCCGCTCCCCTCCAAGGATGGGGCCAAGGCTGGCCCAGGTTGTCTGGGTACCTGGAATCTCGCGATCTCGAAGTTCTCGAAGAAGCAGAAGGAAGCTGCCGAAGTGGTCAAGATTCTGACCAACCAGGAGAACCAGAAGCAGCGGATGCTTGGCGGGGGCTTCCTGGCGGCGCGCCCCGCTGTCTTCGACGATGCCGAGATTCAGGCGAAGTTCCCCTGGGCCAAGTCTGCCCAGGCATCACTCGATTCCCTCAAGCCAAGGCCAGTCACTCCCTACTATCCTGAGATGTCGTCAAAGGCGATTCAGCCCGCCTTTGGGCAGGCCATGGCGCAGCAGATCAAGCCCGATCAGGCGATTAAGCAGATGGCGGATAGTATGCGCTCGATTCTGAAAGCATAACGGGTTCTGTTCACGAGATCGTCCATTGTATGCCGAGGAGTTGCCAGTAACCCACGACGATAGAAGCTGGCAACTCCTCGGCATTTGCTACCTCAAGAGGAGGCGGTGATGGCTACAGCGGCTCCCTTGCCCACAACAAAACGACGGCGTAGCGCGCAATCTGCTGCTGATGCGCGCCTGGGCCTGCTCTTAGCAGTCCCTTCGGTGTTGCTGATTGTGCTGGTCGCCCTGGTTCCCTTGCTCGGAACCATTCGCGATAGTCTGTTCAGGATTAGCTTACGTTTTGCCGATGATCCACGCCCGTTCGTTGGCCTGGAGAACTATCGGCGGGCGATCATGGAGGATGGGGATTTCCTCAACTCCCTGCGCGTTACCGGGATGGTCACTGTCGTTTCGGTGGCTGCTGAGTTGGTGTTGGGGATGATTATCGCGCTGGCGATCAATCGAGCCTTCTGGGGGCGGGGCTTGGTTCGGGCATCGGTGCTGGTGCCGTGGGCGCTGACCACCGTTGTTTCCGCCAAGATGTGGGCCTGGATCTACGATGCTCGCTATGGTGTCTTCAACGACATCCTGATGCGCTTGGGGATCATCGATAAGCCGTTGATCTTCCTTGCCAAGCCCGATCTGACGATCTGGGCGATGATTGGCGCGGAGATCTGGAAGACGACGCCGTTTATGGCGTTGCTCCTCCTCGCTGGGTTACAACTCATTCCCGCCGATATTTATGAAGCGGCGGCGATTGATGGTTCGACTGGCTGGCAGAACTTCTGGCGCATTACGCTGCCAATGATGAAGCCTACGATTTTGGTCGCCCTCCTGTTCCGCACGATTGATGCAGTGCGCATGTTCGACCTGCCGCGTGTGTTAACTGATGGTGGCCCTGGCACGGCCACGCAAACAGTGGTTCTCTACTCGTATAAAACCTTCTTCAATACGCTCAACTTTGGTTACGGCTCAACCCTCGCCGTCTTGTCATTCTTGCTGGTCATGGCGATTAGCTTCGTCTATATCAAGGTGCTTGGTGCGCCTACACAAGGAGGGCAGCGCGGATGACCGCTCCAGCTAAGGCAATGTCTGCAACCGACCACGTTGATTCCGCCCAAGCTGCGCGACGGCGTGTTGCGCTGCTGAAGAGTTTCGGCTTCTATCTCTTTATTGCCGCCTTCGTCATCTTCTGCCTTGCGCCGTTTATCTGGACTTTTCTGACGGCCTTTAAGGGGCCAACGACGATTTATAACGTACCGATTAACTATCTGCCAAATCCGCCAGAAATGGTCAACTTTCAGAAAATCTTTGAACTGTCGCGATTTCGTTGGTCGTTGCTGAACAGCGCAATTGTCGCAACCAGCGCGACGTTGATTTCCCTGACTATCGGCTCATTCTGCGCCTATGCCATTGCGCGGCTCAACTTTCCAGGGAAGAACGTGCTGCTGGCCCTGGTGCTGGCGATCTCGATGTTCCCAGGGATTGCGATTATTGGCCCGCTCTACCAAACCTTCAATAATTGGGGGTTGACCAATAACTACCTCTCCCTAATCTTGCCCAATGTCACCTTTACGTTGCCGATCTGTATCTGGACGTTGACTGCCTTCTTCAGTGAGATGCCGATTGAACTGGAAGAATCGGCGCAGGTTGATGGCTGTACACGGATGCAAGCCTTCTTCAGGATTGTCGCGCCATTGGCGGCCCCGGGCGTCTTTACCGCGGCGATCCTCTTATTCATTCAGGCCTGGAACGAATATCTTTTCGCTCGTACCTTCATGAGCCTGCCGGATCGCCTCACTGCAACGGTGGCAATCGCACAGTTTGAAGGGGCTGATGCCGCTGCACAGTACCCCTGGGGCGAGATTACCGCCGCCTCAATCGTGATTACCCTGCCTCTGGTCATTCTAGTGCTGCTCTTCCAGCGGCGGATTATCTCCGGGCTGACCGCAGGTGCAGTCAAAGGCTAGTTGCTGCGCACAAATGTACACAGGAACAGCGCAGCCCCGAACGAACGCGTTCGGGGCTGCACTGTATTCGCTGGCGTTATGCTTCGGGGATGCCGAGTGCAGCGCGTACGGTGGTGGCGATCCGGTAGGTTGAGCCTTCTCCAGGCAAGTTTGTCACCATACGGTTCTTGGCGAAGCCGAGCGCGAAATGGTATTGAGGGTCAGCGTAGCCCTCAGCGCCACCAGCCCCACTGTGACCGAAGGCAGTGATCCGTTCGCTGCGTGGCGATAGGGCCTGCCCCAGGGCATAGCCCAACGCTTTTCGCCCCGGTGTCCCTAAGGCAAGATCGGTCTGCTCAGTTTGCAGCGTGGTGGCGATGGCGATCCGTTCTGGAGAGAGTAATTGCACTCCGGCGTGCGGCCCGCCCGCCAGGGCCGCGTAATGCCGCGCAATCGCTCTTGCCGTCATAATGCCCCCACCAGCGGGAATCGACGCCCGCCGGACTTGTGGATTATTGGCGAAGTCAGCGAGCGGCTGAATCGACAGTGGGATGGCGCGGTTGATCAACGCATCAGGTGGAATCGGCGGGAATGGCGCAGGGTGTGGATCGGTCTCCATCGTGGCAACGCGCGCCTCCACTTCGTCAGGAATCCCGAAGTAGATATCACTGATTCCCAATGGAGCGCAGATTTCTGTTTGCACCAACTCCGCAATTGGTTTGCCCGTCACGCGGCGCACGACTTCACCCAGCAGCCAGCCATAGGTGAGCGCGTGGTAGCCAGTTTGGGTGCCCGGTGACCAAAGAGGTGTTTCTGCGGCAATCGTCTGGCAAATCCCTGCCCAGTCGCAGAGATCAGCTGCCTGGATCGTGGTTGGCAAGTGCGGCACTCCGGCTGTATGCGCGAGGGCCTGCCGCACGGTGATGCCCTCCTTGCCCGCTATGCCAAACTCCGGCCAGTACGCAGCAATTGGTGTATCGTAGTCGAGCAATCCCCGTTCGGCACACTGATGAACGATGGTCGCGGTGATCCCTTTGGATACGGAGAAGACCGTAAAGAGCGTTTCGCCAGTGACCAGGCGGCCCGTGGCTGGATCGGCTAGCCCGCTCCAGGTATCGATCACCAGTTCACCATCGAGATAGGCGGCGACTTGTAGGCCGCGCTCAGCGTCTGTTTCGACCAGTTCGTCTAACAATGCCTGCACCGTGCGTTGTGGATCCGCCATCGACAATCCTCCTTCTCTGCCTTGCTCGCGTCGTTGTGTTGCTGTCTGGGCCGTGTTATTCTTGCCCCATTCGGCAAAAGTGCCGCCCTGATAGTAGCAAAGTTTGAGCAATAAAAGGAGCGCGGAGATTGGCTGAACCACTACTCTTTGAGATTAGTCGGCCTGGGCGTCATGGCGTGCCAGTGCCGCAAAGTGATGTGCCAGTGCAGGCAGTGCCAGCGGAACTCCGCCGTGATTCTTTGCCGTTGCCAGAAGTCGCCGAACGGGATGTGGTGAAACATTTCACCCGACTCTCCCAACTCAACTATGGGATCGATCTGGGGCTCTACCCCCTTGGCTCCTGCACGATGAAGTACAACCCACGGATCAACGAGGACGCTGCCCGGCAGGCGGGCTTTGCCGCCATTCATCCTTACCAGCCCGCTGAAACGGTACAGGGTGCGTTGGAACTGCTGTATGAGTTGCAGCAGTTCCTGGCTGAGATCAGTGGGTTTGATGCCGTGACCTTGCAGCCCGCTGCCGGGGCACATGGGGAACTGACTGGCATCCTGATTGTGCGGGCGTACCATGAGAGTCGTGGTGATACTGCCCGGACTAAAGTGATCGTGCCAGATTCAGCGCACGGCACCAATCCAGCCACTGCCGCGATGGCGGGGTACCAGGTGGTTACAGTGCCATCAGATGCGCGTGGTAACGTTGATTTGGCTGCCCTGCGGAAAGTAGTGGGGCCAGACACTGCCGCGATGATGATTACCAACCCCAATACCCTGGGGCTCTACGACGAAGGGGCGACCGAACTGGTGGAGATCATCCATCAGGCGGGTGGCCTTGTCTACAATGATGGGGCGAACTTCAACGCGATTCTGGGAATTGTGAAGCCAGGGGAGATAGGCTTCGATATTATGCATTACAACGTGCATAAAACGTTCTCCACGCCGCATGGTGGCGGTGGGCCAGGGGCGGGGCCAGTGGGGGTCAAAGCAAATCTGGCGCAGTTCTTACCTACGCCGACAGTCGTCAAAGACGATACCGAGACTGGCCCAGTCTATCGGCTGGCCCCAGTGCCAGATACGATTGGTAAACTTCATGCGTTCTGGGGCAATTTTGGGGTGCTGGTGCGGGCCTATACCTACATTATCGCGAATGGCAATACAGGGCTCCGCACGGTCAGCGAGCACGCCGTGTTGAACGCAAACTATATCCGGGCAAAACTTGCCGACCTCTACGAAGTGCCGATCGATCGAATCACGATGCACGAATGTTTGCTCTCTGGGTCGCGCCAGAAGAAGCTTGGTGTGCGGACCCTCGATATTGCCAAGCGGCTGATCGACAAGGGCTTCTATCCGCCAACGGTGTACTTCCCCTTGATTATTGACGAAGCCTTACTGATCGAGCCAACTGAAACTGAAACGGTGGAAACGCTCGATTCGTTTATCGCGGCGATGCGCGAGATTGCCCAGGAAGCGCAAACTATGCCAGAGACGATCAAAGAGGCCCCACACTATACGCCAGTGCGTCGCCTGGATGAGGCGACGGCGGCCCGGCGGCCCAACCTGCGTTGGTCGCCCCCCGAACAGGCTGCTGATTAGGGCGCAGCGCTACGAATAGTAACTGCGTGCGGGGGTGATACGTATCACCCCCGCACGTTTTGCGATTGGGGATGGCGCTACTCCCTGCCTTGCTGCTCCGCCTGGGGCAATTGGTAAAGATCTTGTTACTAAATCCCGCCGATTGACGTAAGTAAGGGCAACACTAGCATAGTCTCGGTGACGTGATCTCTTATACTTTGCCAGAGGGGCAGCCTGGCCAACTGGAGCATCACTGATTTAATGGCTGGTAGGAGTTAGTGGATGAGCGCTCATGAACCGGGCGAGCAAACACACTTCGAATCTCTGGTGGTTGCCGCCATTGATACGTTGCCCGATGAGATTTTGGCAATGCTCGATAATATCGAGATCGTCATTGCCGACGAACCAACTCCGCACCAACTGATTGCTGCGGGGAAGTTTGGGACGGGCGAAGTACTGCTTGGCCTCTATGAGGGGATTCCGCTCACTGATCGTACCAGTGGCTATGGCCTCGTCCTGCCCGATAAGATCACGCTCTTTCAAACTGCCTTAGAGTCAATTTGTCCTGATGAAGCGACATTGCAGCATGAAGTTCGGGTGACAGTGATTCACGAAATCGCGCATCATTTTGGTATCTCTGATCAGCGATTACGTGAACTGGGTTGGGCGTAGTGAATCCCACTACGGTAGATGATGGCTAGTGCTGACCGCGAGCGACAACAAGCTGCATTAGCTTGGGCCATTGCTGATCTCCAGGGGCTGCGGGCGCGTGGGGTCATTGATGAGCGCGCCTATACCGCGCTACGGCAAGACTATGAACAACGCTTGCAGCAGCTTACTGCGCCAGTCGTCGCCCCTGAACCGCCTATCCCAGCGGAGCCTGTAATCTCCCCACCTGCACAAGCTCCCCCAGCGGCAGCCCCGCTCGCCCCGCCGCTGCCTGTGCCGCCAAACGCGCTGTTTTCAGCAAGTGTCGCCCCAATTGCCCCTACCTCCGTTGAAGGATCAGCCCGGTCAACGAACGTTGTCATCAACCTGATCTTGTTCCTGGGGGCCTTTTTCGTGGTGATGGCCTCGCTGATCTTTGTGATTAGCTCCTGGCAGATTCTTGGGGTGGGCGCGAAAGCCGCAATAATGGCGCTCTTTACTGCCGCATTTATTGGCGGCGGCTTGATCTGCTTACGCCTCCCGCGCGTCCGCCCAGCCGGACAGACGTTTTTAGGCATCGGGGCCTTACTCCTGCCTCTTGATATTGTTGGAGCCTACACGTTCTTCCTGCAAGACCAGGGGATTTCGTTGGCTACAACCTGGATGATCGGGGCGGCGATCTGCGCGATCTTTTACGGTGCCCTCGCGCTGCTGCGTATTGGGCGGATCTATGCGGTGGCTGCCTTGGTTGCTACCGTTGCCGCCTGGTTGGGGCTGATTGGGGTTCTGAACCCGCCAGAGCCTTGGATCGCCCCTATCTTTCTCGTGCTGCCGCTGCTGTTGCTGTTGGCTGGTTGGTTTGGCGAGCAGACGACGCGCGGTTCGCAGACCTTTGGGGCCTTCCCCATGTGGTTGGCGAATCTCCTCGTGCCGCTTGGCTGGCAAGGTACCTTGCCATTCAACGATTTCCAACACGAACGAGTGGCCCCCATCGTTGCCCTGATCCTGGCTATGGTGTTCTACGCACTCGCCGCAGTTCGCCAATCGACAGCGCCGATCATTCGGGCGCTCTACGTTGCTGCTGGTACGATGGCTGGCTCTCTGACATTAGTCTCATTGGGGTGGTGGGCAAAGATTCAGGCGCGCGAATATGCCGGCATTGTGCTGCTAACGATTCTCCTGGCGACAGTTGTGGGCTTGTTATTGCGGCGCGTTGGCCCTAACTGGCACGCCGCCGGGCAGGCGGCCATCCTGGTTGGTTGGCTGCACCTGGGCCTTTTGCTGTTGCCCTGGGGGTATATTGTTCCTGATGGCGATGCCGTCTACTGGACGGTTATTTTTGGTACAGCGTTGCTCTATTGTCTCTTTGCCGTGTGGTATTTCTGGCAGTCCTGGTTCATTTATCCCCTGGCGGCAGCGGGGAGTGTCACCCTGTTTCATCTCCTGCATATTGGCACACCGCCTGATCTCTATGGTTATGCCTGGGCGTATACGTTGGCAACGCTCGTTCCGCTCGCCGTTTTGCAGCCACTGCGGCGGCGCGGTGTGTCCCAATTGTGGGATGCACACCTGATTGTCGTGAGTCAGTGGTTGGCACTGGGGACAACAGCGATTGCGGTTGCCGCAGATAATCACTTTCAGACAGCGGCGATTCTGTTCATCTTCGTGCTGATTGGGGCCGCAATAACGGCGATCGAGCGTCGCCCCTTGCTAGCGATCCTCCCCAACCTTTGGGGCGTAGGTTTCATTGCCGCCACGGTCGCCCTGGCTGGTGCTGGGCAACGGTGGGCCCCGTCGTTCTACGCGGGAACAGGGTTGATCTTAGCGTTGGCTTTGCAAAGTTGGCGGGGCGTTGCTCCAGCACGGCGTACTGCCTGGTTTACGGCGCATCGCTGGTCAGCGGGGCTATGGGCGGCAAGTGGCCCGTTGCTGGGACTTTGGTATCTGGCCCAACCGCTCAGTGACTTTCTCGCTTCTGGTGAATTACGCGCACTTGTCCTGGCGAGTGCCTACGGCCCTGTGGGCCTGGCGGTCACCCTTTGTGCGGCGGCATTAGCTGCTGATGCGACAATGACCTTGCGACGGCCCACTGGCTATAGTGCCTCTGCCGTGATTATGTTAGCGCTCCTGATGGCAATTGCTCGAATTACGCCGAATAATCCGCAAGCCTATGCGATTCCTCTCGGGCTCTATCTCTTTGCCCTATCGGTCTATGTTGCCTATGAGCGCGATCTCGGGGCGATCCGCATGCCCGTGGCGAACGGCTTGCTGGCGGCGGCAATCATCGTCATGCTTGGTACCACTTTTTTGCAGTCGTTGGTGCATCCCTGGCGCTATATCCTGCTTGGCTTGTTGGAAGGATTACTCTTCTTTTTTCTGACTGTTTTTCTGCGCCGTCGCTATGGGGTGGCGATCAGTGTCCTGTTCCTGACGCTGACCGTGCTCCGCGCCGTTTTTGATGTCGCCCGCTCTTTGCCAAACTGGGCGATTATTGGGTTCCTTGGCCTCACCTTGCTCACTGTTGCGGTGCTCTTTTTGCTTCGCCGCGACCAGTTAGATCGCTGGTTTGATACGCTGTCAACGCGCTGGAAGCGGTTGGCCTAGTGCTTGACCAATTACCGCACGATCGCCAATCCAAAAATCCGCGTTCGTACACGGTTTTTTGCCCCTTACGCGCATGGCAAAAGTGGGGTTGAAGATGGTATAATTGTCAGTGACTGAAAGGGGTCTGTGTGGGAGTAATTGACGCCATTGCCGACGGTTGCTTTGCGGTTGTGCGCCGTCCTTGGGTGATTCTCCCACTTGTCCTACTAGACTTGTTCTATTGGCTTGGTGGTCGCCTGACGATTACTCCGTTGACAGATGGCATGATCCGTTTGCTCGAGCTTTCCCGCCAGCAGAACCCCACTGGCCCTGATCCTACTGAAACGATTGCGACTTTTCGGAGCCTTGGGCAAACGACAGATATGTTTGGTCTGCTAGCCTTGGGGCAGCATCCATTATTGCGGGCATTAACTACGCCAGATGAGGTGGCTCGGCCCTGGGGGGTTAGCGTCCTCAATCCTGGGCATTGGCTAGTTGTTGGGGCGTTGAGTGTGGTGCTAGTGGCGTTTGGGCTCCTTTGGCTGGCCTGTTCATTAGCGGTGCTGGTGCCATTGGTGCAGGCTGAGTCGTTCTCTGTATCGCAGCTCTTGCGTTATTGGATGCGTCTCTTAGGGTTGGTTAGCCTGTTGATTATTGGCTTCAGCATTCTCTTTATGCCGCTCCTGATTGCTATGACTATCCTGAGCTTGATTGGGCTTGGTGCGGTATCTGCCTTTTTTCTGTTCTTGCTGCCATTTGTCTTGCTCTATGTCTACTTTTTTCTGTCCTTTGCGCCAGAGGCGATCGTGGTGAGCAATGTAGGGCCGTTACAGGCAATGAAGTTGAGTGTACAGGTGGTGCGCCGTAATTTTTGGGCGACCTTTCGGTTTGTTGCTGCGACAAATTTAGTCGCGTTGGGACTGCCGTATGGGTGGCAGGTGCTGACACGGCAGGTGGTTGGGGTGCCGATAGCCATCGTGGGCAATGGCCTGCTGATGACAGGGTTTATTGTTGGTGGAATGCTCTTTTACCGCGAACGGGTTGCTGCGCTCTCGGCTGAGCAGCAAGCAGCGCCAGAGTTGCCAGGGTCAACCTAGCGCAATGCCCTGCAAGATCTTGGTCGGAGTATGTTGCGGCCCCATGCGTCTGCAACGAATAACGTGTGATAGGAGTCTAGGGTGGTACAGGAACTACAAGAAGTAGCGAAGACCGC
>JBDHWF010000059.1:0-23656 GCA_039810045.1 Chloroflexia bacterium | reverse complement strand
GCGGCGAGTCGCCGCGCAGTACCGCCACCAATACTCAATGCCCCACCAGTGACGATGGCGACCTGGTCATGCAAATCTGGCATCTGCTCACTCCTTTCATTTGCGCTTGCTGCCGCATTGCTCCTGTCAGTAGGGTATCATGGGTCTCTCCTGCTATCTGCCCGCCATTCCTGCTATAATCGGGCCCTATGGAACAGCTTGTACCACCCGATCGCGCAACATTGTTCGCCGCTGCGGAGGCGTTTGCTGCACAGCGCGTGCTTGTGCTTGGCGATATGTTGGCGGATGAATATATCATTGGGCGGCCCTCACGCCTCTCCCGCGAAGCACCGATCCCCGTGCTGGAGTGGGTTGATCGGTATATCGTACCGGGTGGCGCAACGAATCTTGCGCGCAACTGTCGGGCGTTAGGGGCGACCGTTGCCGTTTGTGGCACGATTGGCGTTGATGATCCTGGGCAAGCGCTCACTGCCCGTCTGCTGGCCGAAGGGATCGATACAACGGGGCTGATTGTCGAGCCAGGCAGACCAACGGCGACCGCCACGCGGGTAATCGGTGGTGGGGCCCAGATTGTCAGCCAGCAGATCGCCAGGATCGATCGGATTGTGCGTGAGCCGATTGCCGAGACAACGCAGGCGCAATTGATCGCCTTTCTGGAACAGCAGCTTGCCAGCTACGATGCGCTGGTAATCTCCGATTATGAGCATGGAGTAATCGCGCCCGCCGTGATTGCTGCCGCCTTGCAACTCGCCCAACAAGCACAACTGACGATCACCGTCGATGCCCACGGCGACCTGGGGCGGTTTGTCGGGATTACGATTGCCACACCGAACCAGGATGAGGCCGCCGCTTCACTCGGTCGCCCGCTGTATACCGCCGATGAGGTGCGGGCCGCCGGGCAGGATCTCGCCATGCAGATGGCCGCAGATGCCGTGCTGATTACGCGCGGCAGTGAAGGGATGACGCTGGTTGAGCGTACTGGCGCAACGTTGTCGCTCCCCGCCGCTGCGCTGAGTGAGGTGCGTGATGCTACGGGCGCCGGCGATACGGTTTCCGCCGTGGTGACGTTGGCCCTCGCGGCGCAGAGTTCCGCCACCACGGCGGCACACTTGGCAAACCTCGCTGCGGGGATTGTTGTCCGCCGTTTAGGCGCAGTTGTTGTCCCGCCTGACGAGTTGGCGGCGGCGATTACCCAGTACACCGCCAACTGAATGATCCGCCCGGCAGCTTAGCTTTTGGCTAAGCCAGCACTTTCGCGTGCGCCAATCAGCAGGAGTGGCCCAGTGGAGTTGGCGACAACTTTGGCCCCAACACTGGCGGCCCAGATTCCTTCTAGCCCCGCCCGCCCGTGTGTTGCCAGCGCTACCAGGCTTTCGGAAGTGCGGGCGGCATTGTCAAGCACCGTGCGGGCCGCCTCGCCCCGCTCAACCGCGCTGCTAATGGTCAGTGAGTCGCTGATTAAGCGGGTGCGAAGGTGTTGTAGATAGTGCACACCACCTTCGCTCTCCTGATCAAGGGCGGCATTCGTGGCCGCTGGCATCAGGCGAGCAGCAGCGGCACGATCGCCCCAGATCGTGGCGAGCGTTGGTACGACGAACAGCAAATGAATCGCCGCGTTGAAGACCGTGGCAATCGTCAGGGCCGCGGGCAGGATCGCTTCGCCTGCCACTGTGCCATCAAGCGCCACAATCAGACGTTGTGGCGCAAATGGCGCAATCGTCGCCGTTTGTTGCCGAATCATCAGTACCGGGCTGGCACTGCGCCGAACAACGCGCTGGGCATTCCCACCAAAGAGCCAGCCCCGCAAGCCGCCTTCACCGTGGGCGCACATCACGATCAGGTCGGCGCGGTGGCCCTGAGCATGGGTTGCGATACTGGCCGAGACATCATCTTCGGGGTTGGGGTGGGCATGAATATCAACGGTGATACCCGCATCGGCGAATCGTGAGGCGATCCCCATCAGATATGCTTCTGCCTCGCCCCCATTCGTGAGGTGGCGGTCGCCATGAATCTTCTCCGGGGCTTGCCGTTCCAGAATATGGAGCAGTGTGACGTGTGCGTTCACTGCAGTGGCAACAGCCATTGCGGGGTGCAGGGCGCTTTCAGCCAGTCGTGAGCCATCGAGTGGGACAAGGATATGCCGAATCGTCAGCGGGGTGATTGGGGCAGTCATCAGCGTGCCTCTTTCCAAAATCTCTGCCCTGATATTAGGGACAGCAGGTGTGGCGGTTAGCCGAAGAAGGTTTGATAGAGCAGAAAGAAATTGAGCGAGACAATCAGGGTGACGACGGCAGTTGCGACTGCAGTGGTAATCGGATGATTTACCAGATCGCCCATAATATCGCGCCGCCGGGTAAAGATGACGAGTGGAATCAGCGCAAACGGGATACCAAATGAGAGGATAACCTGACTGATGACGAGGGTGCGGGTAGCATCGACGTTGAGTGCGATGACGATCAGGGCGGGCAACATCGTAATCCCCCGCCTGAGCCAGATCGGGATGGTGCGGCCAATAAAACCCTGCATAATCACTTGTCCAGCCATCGTCCCCACGGCTGCTGATGATAACCCAGAGGCGAGGAGGGAAATGGCGAAGATCGTGGATGCTGAACTGCCGAGTAGCGGCGTGAGGGTACGATACGCCTCACGGATAATATCGTCGCCTGCGGTTACGGTATGCCCCTGCGCCCAAAACGTAGCGGCGGCCATCATTAGCATTGCGGCGTTGATCAGCCCTGCCAGGCCCATCGCAATCACGACATCGATCAACTCAAAGCGGAAGAGTTTTTTGCGCTGACTGGCATCCCGCGTGACGACACGATCCTGGGTCAGGGCCGAGTGGAGATAAATAACGTGGGGCATTACGGTTGCGCCGAGAATACCAGAAGCTAACAGCACACTTTCGGTACCAGCAAAGCGTGGTTGGATAATCGCCATTCCCGCTGCGCCGAAGTCGGGCTTGCCCAGGATTGTTTCGGCCAGATAACAGAGGCCAATTACGCCAACGAGCGCAGAGATAATCGCCTCTAAGGGGCGGAAACCATAGCGCTGGAGCCCAAGAATCAAGAACGTGGTGACACCAGTGAGCAGGCCAGCGGGAAAGAGCGGCATCCCAAACAAGAGGCTGAAGCCGAGCGCTGCACCGAGAAATTCGGCAAGGTCAGTCGCCATCGCTACTACCTCGGCTACCGCCCAGAGGACCCAGACAAGCGGCTGGGCTAAGTGCATTCGCGTGATTTCTGGCAGGTTACTGCCAGTTGCAATGCCCAGTTTGGCCGATAATGTTTGGATCAACATTGCCATCAGGTTGGAGGCAACGATGACCCAGACCAGCATATAGCCATATTGCGCCCCACCCTGGATATTGGTTGCAAAGTTACCAGGGTCCATATAGGCGATACAGGCGATAAAGGCGGGGCCAAGGAAGGGCAGAATACTTGCCAGTCGCCCTTTCTTGCTGGTGCCTTGTAAGACTTCTTGGGCAGTCGCCAGGGTGCCTGTATCGGCAGTTGAACCGATAACTTCGCCCGCATAACGGCGCGATGATTCTGGAGGAATTGTTTCTTCGTTGCTCGCCATTGTGCATACTCGCTTTCATAGAGATAAACCGAAAATAGGAGCAGTTGATTTTAGGGCATGGTAAAGCGCAGGTATTGATTAGCCACTGGCAGCAAAGTGCGTTTCTGGTACCACGAGAATAGCCTGGGCCACAAGCTCACCCAGGGCGTGTTCTTGGCCGGCGACCCGGACAAATAGTGGCCCGCCAAATGGGCCCTTTTGGACGATGTCGACCAGCGCGCCAGGTGTCAGCGCCAGTTCGGCCAGGTGCGTAAGTAAGGCTGGATCTTCGTCCTCTACTTCGGCGATTTGTACTACGGTACCGGGTTGCGCTGCCCAAAGTGTGGTCGTTGCCGGGGCGTGGAGTTGACCATCTTTGGTGGGAATCGGCGCACCGTGCGGATCAGTTTTCGGATAGCCAAGGGCGGCATCGATCCGCGCCTCTAACTCCTCGGAGATCGCGTGTTCAAGCCGATCGGCTTCGGCGTGGACTTCATGCCACTCCATCCCCAACTGCTGATTGAGGAATGTCTCTAGCAGGCGGTGATGTCGTAACATCTCCAGGGCCGCGCGCTCGCCCGCTGCGGTGAGGGCGACCCCCTGATAGGGACTGTACGTGACTAAACCACCATCAGCGAGTTTCTTGACCATACTGGTGACGGAGGCTGCGGAGACCCCTAGCCACTTTGCCAGCACAACTGTGCCTACCAGGTCGCCACCTTCTTTCCGCAGCAAATGGTGGATCGCTTTGAGGTAGTCCTGTTCGGCGCGAGAGAGTTCGGTATTGCTCATGGTGTTATCCTAATTTATTATTTAGCCTCGTCTAAATAATAAGTTGGTGGATGCTGCCTGTCAAGAGGGTGGAAGCGATCTGGGTTGCGCTTGCGCCTATTCGTGCTATACTGCAAGAGACGGCAGAATTGACAGTGTGTTCGCAGGTAGTTTGTGGGATGCGTTTTGCATGCGTGATCCAGGTGTTGATGCATCCCTCGCAATGAGCAGTTCGCTCAAAGGAGGCTACGATGGTGGATCGACCGGGGCGGCGACGCCACATTCTTCGCCGGATGTGTGAGCAGGGTGATGCAGTCACGGCCTGGGAAACGGGTGCCGATACTGAGAACGATCTCGAGGCCCAGGCGGCGGTTCAAGAGGCAGAACGCATCTTTCGTGAAGCACTGAGCCGTGGTGATATTCCCTTTGCCATCGAGGAAGGGCAGGCCCCTAAGCAATTGAAGCAGTGGGATGATCACGCTCGTGAGGCTGATGAAATTGTGATTGCCCCCCGCTTGATGGGTGGCTGAGCATCGTTCTTCCCAAGAGAATCTACCGCGTGGTCGTCAGACCACGCGGTTTTTCTTTCCCTGCAACGAATCTGCCCAACACGATGATCAGTGGCAATAGATTTTTCTGGCGGCTACAATGGTTCGGATCATGCTTGAACGTTCTGAGGAAACCCTCAGGTATTGGCGAGGAGTGAACGTTAGCAATGACCGAGGCTAGCCAGCCGTGGGGGGCACGGCTCTACCGTAATCTCTCCCTGATCGAATGCGCTGACGCTGCGACATTGTCCGAAGTGCTGGCTGGCGTTGCTGGGCAGCATCTTGTGCGGCGGCTTTCTCCTACCGTGGTCGTCGTAGATCATAGTCAGCACGAACAGATTCTGAAGGCCCTGCGTAAGGCGGGCTATACGCCGCGGCTCACTGGCGAGGATCGCGCATGAGTGAGCAAGCTGGAGAGCGGAGCCAACAGACTGTTGCACAAGAGCGGCTGCGGGGGGCGCTAGAGCAATATCCCGCTGTGGAAATTGGTACCCTGTTGGAAACGCTGAGTCCTGGGGCAACGGCGAATCGACGGAAGACCGAGCGGATCGACTTGTTGATTCGGTTGCTCTCTGACCTTGCAGCAGCGCGACTTGCGCTTGGCACCCTCTCGCCATTTGCCAGACGATTGCTCCGCGTGGCGCATCGACGCGGGCGACTCTCACTGGCTGCGCTCTTGTTGGCTGGTCAAGATCAGCACCATAGCGAGGAGACCGTTCGCGACGAACTGCAAGATCTGGTCAGGCGCGGGGTAGTGATCGTTGAAGGCAACGGTACTAGCGGGACAAAGGTGCCGCTTGATCTCAGCCATCCCACGGCATTCTTGCTCTATCTCTGGGTACCACAGGCGATCGGGGAGGCTTTGATTGGTACTGATGACGATCTGGCCCCGCTCACTCCCATTGCTCAACCTCCCGCGGAGGTAGTTGCTGGTGCATTTGCGCTGCTGCGTCGTGACCTCTATCTAGCTTTGCGTTTCCTGAAGCAGACAGGTCTGCGCCTGACCAAAGTAGGTGAACCACACCGCGCTGATATCCGCAAGCTGCTTAGCGCGATGCAGGGTGGGGGCAGCGCGCCCCCTGCACGCCGTAGTGACGGTGCTGCGCTGGTGGAAGGCAGGCTAGAGTTCTTACTAGAACTCTTAGCGGCGACTGATATGACGGTTGCTGACGAACAGCATTTGTGGGCGGCGGCAGATGTCGATCGTTTCCTCAATAGCCCGGAGCCTGAGCTAGCGCGCCGAATTTTCGATGCCTGGCTTGATTTGCGCTGGAGTGAGTTTCGGCGGCTGAACGATCTGGCAATTGAGTCGTGGACCTATTCGGGGGCTGGGGATTTACCCGATCAGGCGCGGCTTGGCGTGGCCCGACGGGCGATTATTGAATGCCTCACTGCGGCACCAAGTGGCTGGATCGCGATTACTGACCTCTCGGAACGGTTGCGCCAAACGGCACCAGAGTTTCTGATTGATCGTGTGCCGATCTATCCGCCAAGCTACTATAACTATTATCAGCACTACGGTCACGATAACTACTACAGTAGCCGTCAGGCATTAGAGCAAATCTATTACCGCGGCTTTGCCCGGGCTGATTTACGCAGTCGCGAGCGCCGACTGCGTAAAGACCAGGATTGGGCCGATGTCGAAGGGGCGTTCATTGCACAGGTGATCGCTGAGCCACTCTCCTGGCTTGGCCTGGTTGATCTTGGCTATCAGTCGGTGAAACACCGTGCTGATGGCACTCCGCCGCAAGCCATGCGTCTGACCGAGTTAGGCCAGTATTTGCTGGGGAAAAATCTTTGCCCGGCTGCTGCCGTGACGGCTGGGGGCAGCCTGATTGTGCAGCCAAACTTTGAGGTTTTGGTGTTGGATGCCCTGGCGCACCTTGATCTGGTGGCGCAACTCGATAGTTTTGCCGAGTCACAGAGTCTCGACCGGGCTGCAATTTATCACCTGACCCGTGCCTCGGTCGTACGCGGTCTGGGCGCAGGGTGGGATCTGACTCAGATAATTGAGGTGCTGACGGCGCACTCGCGAGAGCCGCTGCCTCAAAATGTGCAGCAGACCCTGACCGATTGGACCAGGGAGTATGAGCGCGTTCATCTGTATCGTGATGCTGAGATCCTCGAAGCCCCAGATGCTGCGACCCTGGATCGCTGGTTGAGTGATCCAGCGTTGGGCCTGCTGTTGCCCCGCCGCCTCACGCCCACGGTGGCCTTAGTTCGGCGAGAGACGGCGAATGAGGTGGCGAGCATCTTAGCGCGGTTTGGTGTTGCGACCAAAGTGACCAACTATGCGCTTGACCAACCACAAGTGTTAGTGATGCCCAGCCCCGCCCAGATCCAGATTGCGCCAGAATATGATGACCCGTATCTGCGCTTCCGCATTGAGCGATTTGCCGATCGGCAAGCTGATAGCGAGGATGAAGGAGTTGCCTATACCGTTTCGCCTGCATCACTGCAACGGGCCAAGGCTGCTGGTCAATCGATTGACGATATACTGGCCTTTCTGGGATATAAGACGCAAATGGGCTTAGCGCCTGATACTGTGTTGACCCTGCGGGGTTGGTCTGGGTTTTTTCAGCCATTCCAGTATGCCCATGCCTGTGTGGTAGAGCTACCGCCCACTGCCAACTGGGGTGATATTGTCCGGGTCAAAGCGCTCCGTCCGTTGATCTTACGGATACTCTCGACCAATCTGGCCCTGGTTGCCGAAGCTGATTGGCCCAAATTGGCCGCTGCTTTACAACACCGTGGGATTATTTTGCACGAGGGCTTGCAGATCCAGCCAACGATGGATAAGCGTAGTGCGGCCCAGCAGATGGCGGCTGATCTCGGCTTGCCTACCGGGCGAGATCTGCTCGCTGGGGCTGTTGGGCGGCAGTTGCGTTCGGGGCAACGTGAACAGTTGCGGAGTTTACAGGGATCGCAACTAGTTGACTTTATTAGTAATGCCCTGGAAACAGAACAGCCACTGGTGATTAAGTATCAGAAGCCCAATGAGCGGCGGGCGACACTGCGGACGGTAGAACCACATGAACTGGAAGTGCGCGGTGGGCTCTATTACCTGCATGGCTTTTGTCGAGCACGGCAAGGCGAACGTGTCTTTCGATTGAGCAATATTCTTGGGGTTGCGCTGGCGGCGGAGTAAGCGTCGTATCTGAAAAACAGGTATGATGACCAGTGCTTATCTCATGGGGCTTGGCCCCAAACAGTTTGGCACTGGAGTAGAGAATGCCATACCAGCCTGAAAATCCGTTGATTGTCCAAGGTGATCGCACGGTCCTGCTGGAAGCTGCAAACCCGCGCTATGAGGACGCCCGCGATCTGATCGCGGCGATTGCTGAGTTAGAGAAAAGCCCTGAACATATCCATACCTATCGCATTACGCCACTCTCGCTCTGGAATGCAGCATCAGCGGGCCTCAATGCTGATGATGCCTTGGCGGGTCTGGAGCGATTGAGCAAGTTTGACCTTCCGGGCAATATCGTTCACGATATTCGCGATTATATGTCGCGTTATGGGCGGCTGAAGTTGTTACGCCAGCCTGAGCATGGCGGGCGGTTGGTGTTGCAGGCAGCAGACCCACTGCTGATCACGGAGATCAGCCATGCCCGCAAGATTAAACCGTTCATCGTGCGGGTGCTCGACCCACAGACACTCGAAGTTAATCCGGGAATGCGCGGGCATCTTAAGCACGCACTGGTCGAATTTGGCTACCCTGCTGAAGATCTGGCGGGGTATGTTGCTGGTTCGCCGCTGGCGCTTGACTTACGCAAGGCGACGCTGACAGGCCGTGAGTTTGATTTACGCGAGTATCAGCGCGAGGCGGTCGATACCTTCTGGGCCGCTGGCGGCAGCAAAGGGGGCAGCGGCGTTGTCGTGCTGCCCTGTGGCGCTGGGAAGACGGTCGTCGCACTTGGTACGCTGGTGGCCGCTCAAACCCATACGCTGGTTGTCTGTTTTGGCACGAATGCAGTTCATCAGTGGATCACGGAGATTTTGGATAAGACCACGATTACCCCTGATCTGATTGGCGAGTACACAGGCGATCTCAAAGAGATCCGTCCGATTACGGTGACGACCTATCAGGTATTAACCTATCATCCCCCGAAGCAGCGCCGTGCGCCGCGTGAAGTGGACGAGCATCAGATCGTGAAGCAGCGCCCAATCGAAGAAGAGTTCCCGCATCTTGGCCTCTTTACTAGCCGAGATTGGGGGCTGATTGTTTATGATGAGGTACATCTGCTGCCTGCCCCGGTCTTTCGTGTCACCGCGGAGATTCAGGCGCGGCGGCGGTTGGGCCTGACGGCTACGCTGGTTCGCGAAGATGGGCGTGAGAGCGATGTTTTCTCGCTGATTGGCCCCAAGAAATATGATCTTCCCTGGAAAGTGCTTGAACGGCAAGGCTGGATCGCCACTGCTGATTGTTGGGAAGTGCGGGTTGCCCTGCCGCAGGATCTGCGGCTGGCATATGCGCTGGCCGAGGATGGTCGGGACAAATATCGGATCGCTGCGGAGAATCCTGAGAAGCTGGCGGCGCTTGACCGCTTGCTGGCAATGCATCGTGATGACAATATCTTGATAATCGGGCAATACCTTGACCAGTTGAATACGATTGCGGAGCGGGTTGGCGCGCCAGTGATTACGGGGAAGATGCCAAATCGCGAGCGTGAAAAGCTCTATGGCGCGTTTCGCAATGGCGAGATCAAGATCTTGGTGGTGTCGAAAGTCGCGAACTTCGCCATTGACTTGCCTGATGCGAATGTCGCCATCCAGGTATCGGGGACCTTTGGCTCGCGGCAGGAGGAGGCGCAGCGCTTAGGCCGGATCTTGCGTCCGAAGGCGGAAGGCGTGCTGGCTCATTTCTACTCACTGGTGACCCGGGACACGAATGATCAGGAGTATGCTGCGCGTCGCCAACTGTTCCTGACGGAGCAGGGGTATCGGTACACGATTCTGGATGCCACTGATTTAATTGAGCGGGCAGTGGCTGCCGCTGGCAATAACTGAGCGATTATTGGATTAAACAAAACGCTGGCGGGAGCAATTGCTCCCGCCAGCGTTTGCGCTGTGTTGACTAGCTTTAGCCTTTGGTCCAGTTCGCGACGTTCCAATTGGTGCCAACCCAACCACTGAGTTCGAGCCCCTTGATGTCGTTCGAGATCGCAATCGGCCCAAGGCGGTCGATCTGCGGAATTACGGCGACTTCACTGATGAGCAAGTCGTTCATCTTGATGAACATCTGGGTTCGTTTGGCAACGTCCAGTTCAGTGCGGGATTGATCCAGCAGTGTTTGATATTCCTTGTTATTCCACCGACTGGCGTTGCTGCCCTGCCAGTTATTTTCCTTCTGGGCAATATCTGCCGAGTAGGTTTCCATGAAGGTCCAGGGGTCGATATTTGGCGCGCTGGTCAGCATCTCCAGGTCAGCATAGAAGTGCTGCGAGGTATCTGGATTACCAGCGTCGGATGAGAAATAGACCGCAGCATCAACGGTCTTCAACTCAACCTGGATACCGGCCTTCTCGAACGCATCCTTGATGATCTGCTGGTGCTTCTGGCGTACTGCGTTAATCGAGGTCTGGAAGAGCACCGCGAGCTTCACATCACCTTTCGCCCGGTATTGCCCCTGCTTCTTGTATCCGGCATCTTCCAGCAGCTTCTCGGCTGCCGCAATATTGAACTCCCACTTCGTATTGGGGGAGTTGTAGGACTGCGGTTGGGTCAGGAAGTTCGCTGTGGCCTTACCCGCTGCGCCATAGAGGGTATCGGCGATGGTCTTGCGATCGCAGAGCAGGTTCAGCGCTTGCCGCACAGCCTTATCGGCAAGGAACGGGTGCGGGGTATTCTTCTCCGAGCGTTGGCCGTTAACTTCTTTCTTTGGATCGGAATGATTGATCATGATCCGCTCAATGCCCCAGTTCGGCAGTTGCTCGACGCGGCCCTTACCACCGCTTTGCAGTTGGTTCAGGACTGCTGGCTCGATCTGCAAGTTCCAGGCAATGTTGTAGTCGCCCGATTGCAAGACGGCGCGGGCAGCTGAGGGGGCGTCACCGCCACCTTTCATCAAGATCTGGTCGAAGGCTGGGCTATTAGCATCGCGCCAGTTGGGATTAATTTCGAAGTTGACCTGATCGCCAGGCTTGAAATCGACGATCCGATACGGGCCAGTACCAATTGGTTTCAGGTTGCCCGCAAAGTTCTGGGCTGCTGCGCCCATACCGTCCTTGAAGATATGCTCTGGCAGGATCATCCCGTTGTTGCCAACAAACGGTAGGTACCAGGAAGGGGTCGCCTCTTTGAACGTCACCTTGACGGTTGTATCGTCGGGCGTTTCAACATTGGCGACATTCTGGTAGTTGGAGAGGCTGACCGCCGCCGTATCTTTGTCGGTCGCATATTTCCAGGTGAAGGCAACGTCTTTCGAGGTGAATGGTTGCCCATCACTCCATTTTACCCCAGGTTTCAGTTTCCAGGTAACGCTCTTTCCATCACTGGGGAGGCCACCATTAGCCGCAGAGGGAATTTCAGCGGCGAGGAAGGGCACGAGCTTATCATCTGGCCCGAAGTCAGCCAGTGATTCCAGGACAATCCGGGCGGCATCAAAGTCCTTGGTGCCCTGGGCCTGGTGTGGATTAAGGATGGTGGGCGCTTGCCACCAGAGGAGTTTCAGGGTGCCGCTGCCCCCGCGCTTGGATGGGCCAGGGCCAAGGCCACCACCTTTGCCAAGTGGCTTGGTAGTGACAGTACCGATGCCGCCGCCTGAGCCGCCTGCTGCGGGGGTGCTACCGCCGGAGGATGGGCTGGCGGCGCGTGAGGCCACGGCTGTGGCGGCACCAGCGGGGTTTGTTGCTGCTGCCGCGACGGTCGCGCCCACGCCTGGGGCCGCAGAAGCCACCGTGGTCGCGCCTGCGGCGACGGTGCTGGCTGCGCCTGGGGCCGCAGAAGCGGCCTGTGTTGCCACCGCGCCCGCCGTTGGCGCAACCTCGGCGGCACCACAAGCGGCCAGGAATCCGGCAATTGCCGATGCCGATAGCCCAAGGGCGGCAGCGCGAACCACGAAAGTACGACGACTGATTGTTCCTGAAGTTAGCTGATCCATGAGTGCTTGTGAGGGTGTACTCCGTTTCATAGACTTCTCCTTCCCTAAACAAATTGGTACGACACGAAGACAAAAACCCTACGAGTACCCAAATTTATGGCTTGACCACTAGATAGAGACGATTCTACACTAAAAATTGTTCCCATACACTACCAAATGGCAACAATATAGCGATTTTGCCTTGCGGCAATGCTGTGTCAGCGCTTGCCCTGTATACTTCTCGTTGGTGCGAGTGCCGGGAACAAGGCAAGCAGAGAGGAAAACGATGGCTGAGGAAACTGATCAGGTCACTGGGCAGAGTGCGGAAAATGGGCGTTGGCCGAGCCGCGACGAAGCCTGGGCGTTCATGTGTGAGTATGTGCAAAGCGAAAGCTTGCGGCGGCATATGCGCGCCGTCGAAGCTGCGATGGGTGCGTATGCCCAGCGGTTTGGTGAAGATGAAGAACGGTGGCGCGTCGTTGGTATCTTGCACGACTTTGATTATGAACGCCATCCAACGCTTGATCAGCATCCACAGGATGGTGCGCCGATTCTGCGGGAGCAAGGCTATGCTGAAGAACTGATTCAAGCAGTGCTGAGTCATGCTGATCACCTCAACTTACCACGGGATACCCCAATGCGGCGGGCGTTGTATGCCGTTGATGAGGTGACTGGCTTTGCTGGCGCAGTTGCCCTGGTGCGGCCTGACAAAGCGATTCGGAGTGTAACGCCACAGTCGTTCAAGAAGAAAATGAAAGATAAGGCGTTTGCCCGTGCCGTGAACCGAGAAGATATGCTGCATGGGGCAGAGCTACTGGAAATACCCTTGGACGAGCATATTCAAGTTGTTGTTGATGCGATGACGGCGATTGCGCCAGAGTTGGGGCTGGCTGGTGTGGCGGCTCAGGAATAGGAAGGAGCAAGTATTCGTGCAATTCTCGCGATTTCGGTTGCTCACGCTGGTAGCCTGTTGTAGCCTTTGCCTTTCGGTTCTCGTGGCCTGTGGGGCTGGCCCACGGCCCACAATCCCGATATCGGGCGGGGGCGCAGCAGGCACTGCCGCGAGCGCAAAGCCAAGCGCTGCTGGGGCAGCATCGAGTGGGAGTGCGGGCCAGGTTGCCGGAAAAAAGCAATATACATCGGCCCCGGCAATGACGATTGATCCCAACAAAACCTATATTGCGACGATCAAGACCAATCTAGGCGATATCAAAGTACAGCTTGACGCTAAGAATGCGCCAGTGACGGTTAACAACTTCGTCTTTCTCGCACGTGAGAAATTTTACGATGGCGTGATCTTCCATCGGGTGATCAAAGATTTCATGATTCAGGGCGGCGATCCGACTGGCACTGGCACCGGTGGCCCAGGATATCGGTTCAATGACGAGACCCCCAAGAGCGCCTACGAAGTTGGTAGTATTGCGATGGCAAATTCAGGCACCAATACGAACGGCTCGCAGTTCTTCATCTGTGAAGGGCAGCAGTGTGTGTCCTTGCCGCCGAAGTACAATCTCTTTGGCAAGACGATTGAAGGGATTGACGTGGTGCATAAGATCGCCGCGGTGCAAACAGGGGCGAACGATAAGCCGGTGCAGCCAGTGACGATCAGCACGGTTGAGATCACGGAACAATAGGGACGAATCGGCCTGAGTGGGTCGGTAGAATAGATAGAAGGAGGACTGATGAGTAGCGCGAAACAATGGCAGACGGCTCCCGCAATGCAGGTAGACCCTTCGAAGCAATATAGCGCGACGTTGCACACCAATAAGGGTGACATTACCTTTGACTTGCTGATGAGCGATGCCCCCAAGACGGTCAATAACTTCGTCTTCCTGGCGCGGGAAGGCTTTTATGATGGTGCGCCATTCCACCGCGTGATCAAGGGGTTCATGATTCAAGGTGGCGATCCGACAGGTACTGGTCGTGGTGGCCCAGGCTATCGCTTTGCCGATGAGCCAGTCAGCCGCCGCTATGGGCGGGGGATTGTGGCGATGGCCAATGCTGGCCCCAATACCAACGGTTCCCAATTCTTCATTTGTCACGGCCCAAACTCCGAAAGTTTGCCAGGGAGCTACACGATCTTCGGGAAAGTGTCTGCCGGGTTGGATGTCGTCGATGCGATTGCTGACGTGCCAACGACTGGCCCCGAACGCTCGACGCCAACTGAAAAGATCCAGATTGATTCAGTGACGATTACTGAGAAGTAATCGCAGATCGCTGGATTGAACAGCCCCAGGCCGCATTGTGGCCTGGGGCTGTTGCCTTGTTTGTGATCGATGATGATGAGGTGAATTACCGATCCCAATAGGTTGTTTCTGCTGGACGTACGGTAGTGATAGGCTGTATCAGCAGCAAGAGATTTGCGGATAACAATATCCCAGCCCTCGCCGATCGGTGAGGGCTGGGATAGCTTGCCGCTCGGGCAGTTTGCTTAGCTGATTGACTTGATCTTGGCTGGCATCTTTCGTCCATTCGGCATGGTGATCTCAAAGCTATCGCCGCTTTTGTGGCCAAGCAAGGCCTGACCCACTGGCGATTCATTCGAGATGCGCCCTTCGCGCGGTTTTGCTTCGACCGGGCTGACGATGGTATACGTTTCTTCATCGCCTTCCAGATCAACCGTCACCGTGCTGCCGATCTTGACGACCTGTTGTTTCGATTTTCCTTCGGGGCTATCCATGATCACCGCCCGCTTCAGCACGTCGTCAAGTTGGCGGATGCGGGCTTCCATCAATCCCTGGTCGTTCTTGGCGGTGTCATACTCGGCATTTTCGCGTAAGTCACCGAGTTTGCGTGCCGCTTGAATGCGTTGAGACATTTCGCGGCGGCCTGTGCCAATCAACTGCTCGTATTCATCGCGCAGTTTCTGCAAACCTTCGGCTGTCATTGGAATCGGCGACCGATCCATCCTTCATACTCCTTATTACGATTTTCTGCTGACGCGTACCTCAATCGCCTAGATTAGCTGGTGATCCAGCAGTAACCCAGTTTCCGGCGGTAGATGTATCGGGGGAGTATACCGCACCTGTTCCAACCTGTCGGCAAGACAGATGAGCGCTATTCGCAGGGCAGATTCTGCCTGTCCAATGCCAGTTGGGTCGCTCGCTCATGCGCTGATTTTCCGCAGACGGTTGGCGAGACGTCGGAGTTCTCTGCTATACTAACCGCCGTTTCGCGCCGCAGCGCGTTTCTTGCGTTGGGCGCGTTTTCTGTGTGTCTGACCTATGCGTGCTGCTACTGCTGATGTTGGCGCGCTGATACAAGCATTGAGAGCAGTGAAGGGGAGGAGTTCGGCAGATGGCACCAGTAGAGTTAAAGGCTGAGCCACGAACACTGATTGGCAAAGCAGTGAAGAAGCTTCGCCGTGAGGGGATTGTCCCAGCGGTGGTCTATGGCCCAGGCATTCAGGGTACCCAAGCGATTTCAGTACCAGCACGTGATCTTGAGCGTGCCTATACACAATTTGGCAAGTCGGCCTTGTTGCGCTTAAAGCTGCAAGGGGGCTCAACCCAATCAGTCTTTATTCATCAGGTGCAATATGATCATACCCATCGCCACCTGACACATGTCGATTTCCTGGCCCCCAATATGCGGATCGAATTGACGGTGGCAGTGCCCGTGGTTCTCACTGGCGAGTCTCCGGCAACCAAGCTTGAAGATGGGGTTTTGGTACAGAGCGCCAACGAGCTGCAAATCACGGCATTGCCCGATCATATTCCCGGCGTCTTGGCCGTCGATGTTTCTGGGTTGGCAGAGATTCACGCGCAGATTCTCGCCGGTGATGTCGAACTTCCGGCGGGCGTAACGCTCGCATCACCAGCTGAAGAAGTTGTCGTCACCGTTTCCCAAGTCCAACTCGTCGAGGTTGAGGAGCCTGTCGAGGAAGGCGAAGAGGGTGAAGAAGGCGAAGGCGAGGAAGGTGCCGAGGAGGGTAGCGAGGAAGCTGCTTCCGAGGACGAATCGTCTGAGAACGAATAATCCCGTTACGATCAAAGGGTGGGCCTGGTTCGAACCAGGCCCACCTTTTCTTGTGTCTGGTTGCCACTGTGGACAATTCCCTGATGGGTGGTTAACTGAAAAGCGGTGAGTCGTCATTGACGACTCACCGCTTGTATCGCTTTCGGGCATCGCCGAGCGCGATTGTATCGCTACAGAATAGCACCCGTAGCAATGCCCATAAGCTGATGGCTACTCATAAGCATCACCCCCTTTTTCCCTCATCGGTCACTAAGTGCGAGGAGAGGTCGCCCCGCTATCGACTGTATAACAATAGCATTGGCTAGCGGGCGTGTCAAGTCGACCCTCAGCTGGGATGCGAGGGTCTGATCGTGGCGGTTGGCGCTGGCCTAATTACCAGGAATAATCAACTCCTGGCCCGGTAAGAGGAGATCTGGGTTTTGTAAGGAATTCGCGTCGATCAGCTGCTGCATCGTCACCCCGAATTGCTCTGCAATCCCACTGAGCGTATCACCTGGTTGCACGACGTATTTTTGCCCGGGGCGGGATGCTGGTGCTGCTGAACTGACTGGCGCTGCTGATGGGGCGCTGCTGGTGACCGGGGCAGCACTTGGGGCTGGTGGAACGCTTGGGGCGACACTTGGGGCGATACTTCGTGTTGGTGTTGCGGCTGTCGGCACTGTCGGGGATGCTGTTGCGGTGGAGGTTGGGCTAGTGCCTGGTCGAGAGCAGGCACCAAGAAAGAGCGTGGTGGAGGTAAAGGCGATGACGAGGCTGCCACGCAGAAGCAGAACTTTGTTAAACATCATATGGTCCTTCCCGTCTCTTACGGTTATCATCATTTTGGCAAAATCCGCTACGGGTTGAGAAGATTTGTACGTTCGGCGCGGATTTTCAGTAGTGTAGCAGATCTCTTGCTGATGTACAGATGACAGGGCAATGGTTTGTGGGGAATCAGTATGCACCTGGAAATACAAAGCCGCAGGCCGCCCCAATGGCGGCCTGCGGCGTCTCTCGCAGCTATATTTCGTTACTTATCGTGCCGATTTACTGGTTGGTGCGGGGGTGGCTTGGTCGTTATCCGTTGGGGCAGCGGGAGCGCTGGCAGCGGGCTTCTCGCTGAATTGGCCTTCGATAACGTTGCCACGATCATGGTCAGGGCGACCGGGCAAGGGCAGGTTGATATTCCGGGCTAGCTCAGCAGCGCGGCTATAAAACTCCTTGAACTGCGCCTTCGTTGGTCGGTCTCCTTGCAGATAATAGAAATTGGCAGCCTGTCCGGCTACTGCGGTTCCGGCATAGGCGATCATCACTTTTGGAATCGTGCCAGCGGCAAAGGGAATCAGGCCAACAAGCTCACGGGCTACGGTGCGCCAGAGAATACCTACGCCGACAACTGGTAACATCTCGCCATAGATTCGGTATGGCTGATCAAGGTTGCGGCCATGCAGTGCGGCGAGTTTGTAGATCAGCATCAGTTGGTTCTTGGTTAGCACCAGGAAATCTGCGCCAACTGCCATCACATTGCCAATAATCGGAATCAGGGCTGGAATATTTGAGAGTAGGGCAAACTCGGCATTGGCCCGTGAGGTCTGGTTGATCAGGGCGCTGGCGGCCTGTTTGCGGAACGCGGGGAGATAGCGCCCTAGCGCGATCTGGCGATGGGCGAGGCGCGTGACAATCCGACTGCGGAGATCATCTAGCAGATCGTCGGAGACAGGCGTATCACTGGTTGGGCCGATTGTTGGTGGCAGTTGAAAGGTCAGCGTGCGTCCGGCGGTTTCATTGTCGTTGAGGAGTTGCCGAATCGCCGGGCGGTTGCGATCCGCCTGGGTGAGGTTGATCAGCATAATCCCATCATAGCTATCGAGATATGTGGGGAGTTGTTCGGGCTGGGCGATATCGATCAGGTTGACCCCTGCTTCGCCCGCCAATGGCAGGCGTATTCCTTCCAGTAAGGTGCGGTCTGTACCAACGAGTAATAATCGGGGTGGGAGTTGGGCTTCCTCACGTAGGGCGTCAAAACTGAGTTCGCGGACGACACTAAAGAGGTCGCTTACTCCTGGTATCCCGGCGCGGAGTCGCGCTAAGCCTCGTTGTTGATTGGCCATCGTTGGTATCCTTTCCTAAGCTGCGTTAGGCAGCTGGCACAGTAGATTTGTCGGCACCAGCATTGATCAGTATTATCAGCAGGCGCATTTGCGATTTGCTGCCATAGTAGTTACGGATAACTGATGTTTTGGGTCGCAGTACTCCTAGCGTTAATCATCTGGATTTTGGGGTTAGCCAGTGGTTTTCTGGGGATCTTCATCCACCTGTTCCTGATTATTGCGATGCTGGCAGCACTTGCCGCCGCATTACCCAATAGCGCAAACGATGCAGATACCCCTGACACAACTGCGCCAACCATTACTGAAGATAATGCGAATTTTGTGCCAACAGCGGTCGAGAATAGTGTTGACCATGAAGACCCGGTAGAGCAGGGCTAGTCTGGTGGTGGCCCTGGCGGGTTTGCTGCGGAAGATCTGGTTGCCAGTGCCGTGGTCTGTTCCTGATGCAGCAGCAGGACTTCAGCTTCATCCCCAGTAGCCAGGCTCTCGCAACCATCGGGAATGATCAGCAGGCCATTAGCGCGCATGATTGCGGTCAGTACCCCAGAGCCTTGTTCTCCCGTTGGCCGTACCGTTGGCCCCGTTGGGCTATTCGTGACGATCGCCCGAACGTAATGGCGACGACCACCGCGATTCTCGATTGGCTCAGTGACCCGAGCGGTGAGCGTTGGCTTGGCAAGATGTGTGTAGCCGAGTTGGCGCAGGATGATTGGCCGGGCAAAGAGTTCAAACGAAACATAGGCAGCGACGGGGTTCCCTGGTAAGCCGAGAAATGGCTTATCGTGTAGCTGGCCGTAGGCCAGCGGTCGCCCAGGTTTCATCTGCACTTGCCAGAGGGCGATCTCCCCTTCAGCCCCCAAGACATCTTTGACGATATCGTAGTCGCCAACAGAAACGCCACCAGAAGAAAGGATCAGGTCGGCAGTGCTGGCAGCAGCGAACATTGCGGTCAGGTCAGCGCGTGTATCGCGGGCCACCCCAAGCAGGCGTGGTATGCCCCCATAGCGCTGGACGAGCGCGGCCAGGGTGTAGCTGTTGCTATTGCGAATCTGGCCTGGTTGTGGCGTTTGACCCAGGTCAACCACCTCATCGCCAGTAGCGATGATCGCCACGGTTGGCGGGCGATGTACTAGGACTGCTGCGTAGCCAAGCGAGGCCAGAATCCCCAGTTCTACTGGACGAAGCAGCGTTCCTGGGGTCAGTACGATGCTCCCGGCGCGAATATCTTCGCCAGCCTCGCGCACATTGATCCACGGTGGTTGTGATCGAAAGAACCGTACGGGCTGCCCGAGTTGAGCGGTTGGCCATCCCCGTGACTGGTGCTGTTCATCAGTTTCCTCAAAGCGAACAACGGTGTCCGCCCCAGGTGGCAACGGTGCCCCAGTCATAATCCGAATGGCAGTGCCGGGGATGACGGTGCCACGTGGGGGATAACCCGCTGGCCCATCGGCAATTACCCGCAGGTAGACGGGGTTATTGGGGCGCGCGGCAAGCAGGTCGGCGGCCTGGACGGCGTAGCCATCCATGGCGGAATTACGGAAGGGTGGGATATTTTCGGTTGCGCACACTGCTTCGGCCAGAATGTGCCCTTGGGCTTCGAGCAATGATACGCTGAGGGGTGGCAACGGCGTGACCGTCGATAGGATCGTTTGGAGGGCGGCTTCGACGGTGATCAGGCTAGCCTCATTGCGTTTTGCCGTCATCTCGCCCTCACATGATATTAAGACAAATGGTGCGGGCAGTGATCACCACCCGCACCATTGTGTCGTTCGTCAGGTTGTGCTACTGCACTGGGATGGCTCAGGAAGCAGCACTGATCCGATCCATTGCTTCGACCAGTTCACGTACGGCGTCTGCTGATTTATTCAGCGCGGCTTTCTCCTCGTCGGTCAGGGTGATTTCGACGACTTCCTTCATGCCGCCCGCACCGATTTTGATCGGCACACCAACGTAGAGATCGTTGATCCCGTACTGGCCGCTGAGGTAGACGCTGCACGGCATGATCCGATTCTTATCGAGCATGATCGCCTCGACCATATCGGCAGAGGAAGCCCCTGGCGCGTAGTAGGCACTGGTGCCAAGCAATTGCACCAGTTCACCGCCGCCGTTGGCGGTGCGCTCGGTAATCTCCTTGATCCGTTGCTCGGAGATCAGTTCGGTGATTGGGATCCCCGCCACGGTAGAATAGCGTGGTAACGGCACCATCGTGTCGCCGTGACCACCGAGTACAAACGCTGATACATCCTCAATGGAAACGCCGAGTTCCATCGCGATGAAGGTACGGAATCGCGCAGAATCGAGGACTCCCGCCTGCCCAATGACCCGTTCTTTCGGGAAGCCCGAGGCTTTTAAGGCAATGTGGCACATTGCATCCAGCGGATTCGTGACCACAATAATGACGGCGTTTGGGCTGCGCTGGGCGATCTCCTTGGTGACTGAGCCAACGATGTTCATATTGATCTTCAACAGATCATCGCGGCTCATCCCCGGCTTGCGCGGGGAACCAGAAGTAATCACGACGACATCTGAGTTAGCCGTCGCATCATATTCGTTTGCGCCAGTAACAATCGAGTTGTAGCCAATCACTGGGCCAGCCTGCATCAGGTCAAGGGCCTTGCCCTGGGGCATATTGGGGACGATATCCACGAGTACCACGTCAGCATAGCCCCGCTGGGCGACATATTGTGCAGTGGTCGCCCCTACTGCTCCGGCTCCGACGACCGTGACTTTGCCTCGCATCTCGTCTTTTCCTCCTGATAGATTTGGCAATCACTCTCCTACCCCAATGGCAGGTATTCATTGGCAAGCATGATAACATACTGGTAATGCCGCGCTGAGCGATTTTTGAGTGTCGCAGGAAAGTTGAGGAACTACGCTGGGTCAGGATCTGCTGATGCGGTGCTGGCACATGAGCGGGGGTGGGTGAAATGACACAGCAGTATAGCGTGCCATTTGCGGATGGCGAATTGCACTTCACGGTGCCAGCGCAGATGCAGGTTACCGTTGCGCGGTCACAGCCTACACCACCGCTAGAGGCGTGGAAGGCCATTCACAATGCATTGCGTACTCCGCTCGATTCGCCCATGCTGGCTGAACTGGTGCAGCCCGGTGATCGGGTCTGTATTGCCGTTACTGACGCGACGCGGGCCTGCCCAGATCGGCTATTGGTGCCGCCAATTTGTATGGCGCTGGAACTGGCTGGGGTGGCGAAGGAAGATATTACGATTCTGATTGCCACTGGCCTGCATCGTGATAGTACGCCGGACGAAAAGCAGGAGAAACTTGGCACTGATATTGTCCAGCGGTACAAAGTAATCGACCACGATGCGCGTGATCCCGCCTGGCTCCAGGATCTTGGCGCTGGCCCTGGCGGCTGTCCGCTAGTGGTCAATCGGCGGGCCTACGATGCCAACCTGATTATCGCGACTGGTGTGGTGGAGCCACATCAGTACGCGGGCTACAGTGGTGGCGGCAAGACCCTGGCGATCGGTTGTGGTGGTGAAGCAACGATCACCTTCACACATGGCCCGCAGATGCTTGATCAGCCGCTGACACGCCTGGGTCAGATTGTCGGAAATCCCTTCCAGGAGATTGTGCGCGAAGCGGCCCGCCGCGCTGGGTTGCGATTTGTGATGAATGTTATGCTCAACGATGCTGGCGAGATCATCGCAGTCGCGGCTGGCGCGCCAGAGGCCGTGCATGATCATCTGGTTGCCATCGGTCGAGAACAGTATATTGCGCCGATCACGCAGCAGTTTGACGCGGCGATTGCGGGAGTTGGCTGGCCGAAAGATGTCAACCTGTATCAGGCAACCCGGGCGGCGTCCTACCTGCATTTTGCGCCGACACCACCAGTGCGGCAAGGAGGAATTATCATCTTGCCCGCCCCACTCCCAGAAGGGGCCGGGCAGGGAGCAGGTGAAGAACGGTTTTACCGCGCGTTGAGCGAGGCGGTCAGCCCCCAGGCGGTGATCGACGATGCACACGCTCATGGGTATCCTGCCGGACAGCAACGCGCATATATCATGGCGAAGGTCTTGCAGCATTGTTCGGTCATTGTTGTGGGGGCGATCGACCCCGATCTGGTGCGGCGAGCGCACATGGAGGCAGTGGCGACGATGGAAGAAGCGTTGGCGATTGTGGCTGAGCGTTGTGGAGCAGACGCGAAGCTGTTGATCGTGCCACACGCCACGCTGACGTTGCCAGTCTTGACGCCAGCATAAGGGCGATCAGGCTGTTTTCTTGGTAGAGATACCAAAGTGGCCCGGTATGTTTTATGATCCGCAGCGTTGCACAGCGCTTGCTGCCGAGATAATGAAGGGAGATAAGGATGCAATTTGCCAGTCGAATGTCGCGGTTAGGTACAGAGACAGCATTCTCAGTCCTGGCGAAGGCGCGGGCGCTCGAGGCCCAGGGGCGGCAGATTATTCACCTTGAAATTGGTGAGCCGGACTTTGATACACCAGAGAATATTGTTGAAGCGGGTTGCCGCGCATTGCGTAATGGGGAAACCCACTACACTCCGGCTGCGGGGATACCACAACTGCGCGAAGCGATTGCCGCTGATGTCGCCTCCTCGCGGGGGATTACGGTTGAACCAGGGCAGGTCGTCGTAACCCCTGGTGGTAAGCCGATCATGTTCTTCATTATTCTGGCGTTGATCGATGCTGGTGATGAAGTGCTGATGCCGAATCCCGCCTTCCCGATCTATGAGTCGATGGTCAACTTCGTTGGCGGCAAGCCGGTCTTTGTGCCACTGCGCCAGGAGCAGGGCTTCCGTTTTGATCTGGATGAGTTTGCCGCGCAACTTACTCCACGCACCAAGCTGGTGATTATCAACTCTCCAGCTAACCCAACTGGTGGCGTGTTGACCAAGGCCGATATCGAAGGATTGGCGAATATCCTGCGTGAGCGACCAGAGATCATGATTCTCAGCGACGAAATCTATTCGCGGCTACTCTACGGGGGCGAATTTGCCTCGATTGCTTCCGAGCCAGAGATGGCGGCGCGGACGATTATCCTCGATGGGTTCTCCAAGACCTGGGCGATGACTGGCTGGCGGCTTGGATATGGTGTGATGCCTCAGGAACTGGCTGATGCCGTGGCGAAGTTGCAGGTTAATTCAAATTCCTGTGTGAACTCTGCCACCCAGTGGGCGGGGCTGGAAGCGATCACTGGGCCACAAGACTCGGTTGAACGGATGCTGACGGAGTTTCGCGCCCGCCGTGATCTGATTGTGTCGGGGCTGAATAAGCTGCCCGGTGTCGAGTGTCTCACGCCAGAAGGGGCATTCTATGCCTTTCCAAAGATCAGTGATACGGGATATTCCTCGGCTGAACTGGCTGATCTCCTTCTGAATGAGGCCGGAGTAGCCGCGCTCGCTGGTACTGCATTTGGGCAATATGGCGAAGGGCATTTGCGCTTCTCCTACGCCAACTCGCGGGAGAATATCAGCCTTGCCCTCGCCCAGATGGGCGCAGTGTTAGAGCAACACGCCAAACGTGCGTAGCTTGGTTGGTTGGTGGGTTGCACGAATTGAGGTCGGGCCAGTTGGCCCGACCTCAATTCTTTCGCTGCTGCTACTGGAAATGGAGTCGCGAGGATAAGGGCGGTATGCTACAATCGCTACA
>JBDHWF010000058.1:0-23827 GCA_039810045.1 Chloroflexia bacterium | reverse complement strand
CTAGTGGCGCGACTGGATGAGGCGAGCCACGCGGTTTTCTTTGCCGCAAGTGCGGCGGCGATCCGCGAGTTACTGACGACAGAGCAAGCGGATTTGTTACACCCAACGGTGCTATGGGTCGCCTATCAGAAGGGGAATCGTGCCGATATCAATCGCGATAGCCTCTGGCCGATTGTGGCGGACTTTGGTTTGCGTCCGGTGACACAGGTGGCGATCGATGCGGTTTGGTCGGCGCTGCGGTTTCGGCCACTCAAAGCTGGCGAAACCCAGTTCACTGGTGGCCGAGGGGGCGCGTAGCCTGGAAAAGTAGGAGAACGGATTATGGCCCGGGAAATTGTCTTGTCGAGTTACCTGTCGTTGGATGGGGTGATGGAAGAACCAGCCTGGACGATGGCCTACTGGGCGGACGATATCGCTGAATTCAAGCAGGCGGAACTCTTTGCCAGTGACACCTTGATGCTGGGCCGTGTGACCTATCAGGGGTTTGCCGAGGCGTGGCCGCAGCAGCAAGACGAGGCTGGCTTTGCGGATCGGATGAACAGTATGCCAAAGCAGGTTGTTTCCAGCACGCTGACGAATCCGACCTGGCAGAACTCCACGATCATCCCTGGCACTGATCTGGTGGCGGCGGTGCAGGCACTGAAGGAGACTGCTGGCACCGATATTCTGATCTATGGCAGCGGGATGCTCGCCGAGGCGCTGCGTGAGCATGACTTGATCGACCGCTATCAATTGCTCGTTCACCCGTTGGTGTTGGGCAAAGGGAAGCGGCTGTTTGAAGGGACCGCCCCGACGAACCTGCAACTTGTGTCATCGACCACCTACAGCACGGGTGTCGTTAGGCTGACCTATCGGTTAGCCAGAGACGAGAAAGAATCAGCGCAATGACCGGGCAACAGCTGGCCGCCCAGTTGGCAGCAGTGAATAACGAGATTGCTAGCCTGGTGCAGCGCTGCACTGCCGAGCAATGGCAGCGAACTGACACCGCTGAAGGGTGGACGGTGGCAGCAGTGGCGCACCATGTCGCCGAGATCCAGCAGGCATTTGTAGGGATGGTTGAGCAGTTGGCCGCGGGCAAGACCTTCACACCAGGATCATCGATGGAGCGCGTTCATCGCGCCAATGCACAGCACGCCAAGGATTTCGCCGCTGTTGACCAGCAGGAAGTGCTGGCCTTATTGCAGGCTTCACAGGCGGCGATGACGCCCCAACTTGCTGCGCTCACTGTCGCCGATCTGAGCCGTGATGCGGGGGTATTTGGCGATAATGCCCTGACGGTTGCCCAGGTGATTGAGCAGATCGTGATCGCCCATTGCCAGGAGCATCTGGGAAGTATGCAGGATGCCCTCGCCGGATAGTCGGCGCGAACCAAACAGGACGCTGCGGCCAGGGCGCATTGCTCGCCCTGGCCTCATTGTTGCGCTGCGCTTTTTCAGTTGCCGCGTTCCAGAGGCAGGTGGGCGGCAGACCAGGCGATCACGCCGCCGGAGACGTTGCGGGCCTGGGTGAAGCCGTGCTGCTGCAACAGTTTGGTGGCGCGCCCACTGCGATTGCCACTGCGACAGAACAGCAGCAGCGGTTGGTCGCGCGGCAGTGTTTCCAATCGTTGCGCCAGATCACCCAGTGGAATATGCGTTGCCCCGGCAATGTGGCCTTCGCGCCACTCGGCTGGTTCGCGCACGTCGATCAAGTGGGCTTTGCCAGCAGTCAGTTGTTGCTGCGCCTCGCTGACGCTGACGGCTTGCTCATCATTACCACCAAACAGCTTACGGAAAATCATTTGGGAGATCCTTTCGTGGTCAGGGCTGCGCTATGGCAGCGGTTGTGGGCGCTTCGTCGCGCAAGACTGGCTGCTTGGCAGCAGCCCAGGCGTTGAACCCGCCCGCCAGGTCATAGACTTCGCGGGCGGGTTGGTCGAGCAGCAGGCTGGCGGCGATCGCCGAGCGAATCCCACTTTGGCAGTGGATGACGATTGGCCCACTGGTCGGCAGGTCGTTGGTGTAGGCGCGGAAGGTGCCTATCGGGATGGCGACACTTCCGGCAATTCGCCCAGCGGCCCGTTCGTCGGGATTTCGCACATCAACCAGCGTGACTGGCCCCAGTGCCGCGAGTTCGGCGGGACTGATCTGGGTAATCGTGGCGGGGGTATTGCCCGCAGCCACCCATTCAGCTACTACGGACGGTGACCAGTAGCCCACGGGGTGATCAAGCCCGATCAGGCGGAGGAGGCGACAGACAGCGGTGAGGTCGGCGGGGTCAATGACCAGCGCGAATGGTTGCTCAGGGGTCAGGAACCAGCCCGCCCAATTCAGAAAGCCTTTGTTGTATGGCAGGTTGATTGTGCCAGGAATCGCTTGCTGCCCGTAGGTTGCTGCCGGACGGGTATCAACAATCATTGTGCCGCTGGCGCGCTGCGCTGCCAGGTCGGCCAGGGTCAGCAGTGGCGGAGTGGTGAGTGCGCCGCTGGGGGCGGGGCCGGCCTTGTTCACCGTTTTCATCCGGGCGAAATATGGCGGCGGGGTTGGCTGCCCAGCGAGGATATTTTCGACAAATGGCGCTTCTTCGGTGAAGCGCAGGGCGTTGTTGAATCGCGTTTCGTAGCCCACCGTTGTTTGTGGTACTGCGCCGAGCGCTTTGCCACAGGCGCTGCCTGCGCCGTGTCCCGGCCAGACCTGCACCCAGGCGGGGAGATCGCGGAAGCGATTCAGCGAGTGAAAGAGGTCGCGGGCGCCCGCAGCCATTGTGCCAGCCTGTCCAGCGGCGCGTTCCAGCAGATCGGGGCGGCCAACGTCGCCCACGAAGACGAAATCGCCAGTGGCGATCCCCATCGGCGCGTCGGCGTGCGCGGCATCGGTGATAATGAACGAGAGATGTTCGGGCGTGTGGCCCGGTGTATGCCAGACATCAACGCGCAGGTTGCCCACGGTGAAGTGGTCGCCATCGCGGAGCAGTGTGGCGTTGGCCTCAACCGCGAACTGATATTGCCAGTCGGCAGGCCCTGCCCCTGAGAGATAGAGTTTTGCCCCTGTTTTTTCCGCAAGCTCGCGGCTGCCGGAGACAAAATCAGCGTGAATATGCGTTTCGGTGACGGCAGTGATTCGCAGATCGGCGTTGGTGGCCATCGCGCAATAGTGATCGATGTCGCGGTTGGGGTCAATGATCAGTGCTTCACCAGTGGCAGGGCAACCGATCAGGTAGCTGGCCTGGGCCAGTTGATCTTCATAGTGGACACGCAAGAGCATTGGGCTCTCCTTCTCAATCGCCAGGTGACAGCGGAACGATCGCTGCTATGGGGCAGAGTAGGTTGGATCGCTTGTGGCTAATAATACGATAAAGTCAGTGTTTATGACTATATGCGGGGTGGTGATAATGGCGCACCATTTGCGAGCGATGGTGTAGCGCTTGCCGCTGATGCTGACAATCTGGATAGTACAGGGAAGCGTGGATGGAATGAACGATGAGAGGTGGGTGATGAGTACACCGCGAGGCCGACGGGAAAGAATTAGCCCAACCGCACACGCGGTCTATCGCGCCCTGGTCGATCAGGTGCTGGCGACTGGGGCAGTGACCGAACCGCGGCAACTGGCAGCGGCGATTGGCTTGTGCGAGGTCGAGGCCGAAGCAGCGCTTGATGAACTGGTCGTTGGTGATTGGGCGGGGCGTGATGAGCAGGGGGCGTTAGCGGCCCTCTATCCGTTCTCGCTGATCCCTACGCTCGTTGTGGTGCAGGTTGCTGGCGTTCGGCGGTATGCGATGTGTGCGATTGATGCGCTGGGGATTGCACCGATGCTTGACCGCGAGGTGCTGATCGAGAGTATTTGCCCGGTCAGCGAGGCCCAACTGGCGCTGACTGTCGCCCCAGATGGGGTGGTGGCGCAGACGCCACAGACGGTGGTGGTACTCTATCGGCAGGTGGCAGGCCCCGCGCACATGAACCGCTGCGGCGTTACGCGCTTCTTCCGTTCGGTCGATGAAGGCCAGCAGTGGCTTACCACGCATGGTAGCTCGGCTGATCAACTCTTGACTCCGGCTGAAGCATTTGGGCGCGGTCGCGAGATCTTTGTCGATTGGTATCGGGCGGGGCGCACGGGCGGCTAATCGTGGGGGCGAATCATCGCATTGCCCGTGACGCGGAAGCCAAAGCGGCTGTAGAACGTTTCGTTCGTGGGGTCGTCGGTGGTGAGGATGAAGTTGGTCTTGCCGAAGCGGGTAACACATCGTTGGACAAGTTCTGAGCCGAGGCCCTGCCGCTGGTAGTCGGGGTGAACGCCAACCTGCTGCAAGGTGGAGACAAAAACGCGATCCGACACCACCCGCGATAGCCCGACGAGGCGTGCGCCATCCCAGGCGGAGACAACGTAGGTAGAATTCAGTAAGAGGTCAGGTAAGAGGCCAACGAGGTGATCCCAACCTAAGGCGGCAAAGAGTTCCCGCAGTTGCTTTTCTGGGATCGCGGCGCCATCGCGAATATCGACCTGTGCCATCGCCCCCTCCTTCAGTGTTCGTCCCCAACGAACACTCCCCCATATCGACTTTGGTCTTGTACATTGCTGTACCACTGTATAATCGACTACAGACGGCTTACTATGCAAGGGGCCGAGGAACAAACAAGCGCAGAAGTGAGAGGGAGTGCAATGAGTACAGAATCAGGATTGCCGAAAGTTGGGCTGATCGGCCTGGGGATTATGGGGCGACCAATGGCCCGTAATCTGATGAAGGCTGGTTATCAGCTCACGGTGCATAATCGCAGTCGCGGGCCAGTTGATGAGCTAGTAGCAGAAGGCGCGGCGGCGGCAGACTCCCCCCGCGCTGTCGCTGAAGCGGTCGATGTCGTCATACTGATGTTGCCCGATTCGCCCGATGTGGAAGCGGTGATGCGTGGCGAGGCTGGGGTGCTGGCTGGAACTCACCAGGGCCAGGTGATTATCGATATGAGTACGATCTCGCCGCTGGTGGCGAAAAAGCTGGCAGAGGAAGCGGCGGAACAGGGTGCAACGATGCTTGATGCGCCAGTGAGCGGTGGCGATAAGGGGGCGATTGCTGGCACTCTGTCGATCATGGTGGGCGGCGATGAGGCAGCATTCAACCAGTCTATGCCGATCTTCGAAGCGATGGGCAAGACGATTGTGCGTGTGGGGCCGAGCGGCGCTGGTCAAACGGTGAAGTGCTGTAATCAGGTCGTCGTGGCGATCGCGTACGAAGCGATTAGCGAGGCACTGGTGTTGGGGGCGAAGGCGGGAGTTGAGCCGGAGAAGATCATTCAGGTGCTGAACGGTGGGCTGGCTGCCACGCGCGTGATGGAGATGCGCGGCCCGACGATGATCGAGCACAATTTCACTCCTGGTTTCCGGCTGCGTCTGCACCGCAAAGACCTGGGGATCGCGTTGGAAACCGCCGAGGCCTATCAGGTGCAACTCCCAGCTACTGAAATGGTCAACAAGGTCATCGACGACCTTTGTCAGGCCGGTAACGAAGACCTCGACCATTCGGCGATCCTGAAACACGTCGAAGATCTGGCGCAGTTCCAGATCGGCGATAAGACCGAGTAACCGCACCGGCCTTTGGGGGGTGCTGCACGCTGCCAGCACCCCCCAACGCCTAACCCAATTAGGATTAAGCTGACCGCTATGGTTGCTACACTGTGGTGGTCGCCTGTTGCGTCTGGTGGCAGGGGCTACATCTGGGAGCACGATATTTATCATAGCGGCGAGATCTCGCTGACTCTGGGGCTGCATGGCCTGCCCGCGCTCGATCTGTAGGTGCGGAGTATTTCTGAGGTACTGCAGGAGAAAACGATCGCGGCTGGCGATCCAAGATCGCCAGCCGCGATTGTGTTGTCATCCCTACGGTGACAGGAAGTGGTTAGCGGCCTGCCGCTGCGATAGGTGTACGCTCCTGTTCGGCTGCAGGATGGTCGCTGGAGTGGCCTTGCAGCCGATCCTTCAGGGAAGGCAGCGCGGCCATCAGCACGTCATCCATCGTCGCAGCGGGTACCCAGGTCACTTCCTCGCGCATCGTTGGGGGTAGATCGTCCAGATCGCCCTCGTTGCGCTGTGGGAAGACAATTGTGCGGAGTCCGGCACGATAGGCGGCGAGCGCCTTATCTTTCAGACCACCGATTGGCAGCACCTGTCCCCGCAAGGTGATCTCCCCGGTCATCGCTACATCTTCGTTGATCGGCGTGCCAGTGAGCAGCGAAACCAGGGCGGTCGCCATCGTTACCCCAGCAGAAGGGCCGTCTTTCGGCACTGCACCAGCCGGTACGTGGATGTGAATGTCCGAATCTTTCAGAAAGCCTGGGTCGATCCCCAGCCGTTCGGCGCGGGCGCGAACGTAGGAGAGCGCGGCCTGCGTCGATTCTTTCATCACATCGCCCAGTTGCCCAGTGACGATTAGGTTGCCTTTTCCAGGCACCTTGGTCGCTTCGATGAAGGTGAGGTCGCCGCCAACCGAGGTGACGACCATCCCTGTCGCAACACCGGGAACCGACGTGCGGGTGGCGATATCTTCGTAGAAGAACTTTTGCCGGCCCAGGTAGTCGCGCACCAGGGCGGGCGTGACTGTCGTTGGCGCTGGTTGCCCAGCCGCGATCTTCGTGGCGGTCTTCCGGGCAATCGCCCCAATCTCCCGTTCGAGCCAGCGTACGCCAGCCTCGCGAGTGTAGCCAGAGATGATCGCGTTGATCGCGTCTTCCTGCCAGGTCAGTTCGTCAGGCCGCAAGCCATTCGCCTTCATCTGCTTCGGCGCAAGGTATTTCTCCGCAATTTGCAGTTTCTCTTCGTCGGTGTAGCCCGACATCTGGATGATCTCCATCCGGTCGCGCAGCGGGCCAGGAATCGTGTCCAGTTGGTTGGCGGTGCAGATGAACATCACCTTTGAGAGGTCGAAAGGGACATCCAGGTAATGGTCGCGGAACGTATTGTTCTGCTCTGGGTCAAGCACCTCCAGCAAGGCTGACGATGGATCGCCGCGCCAATCGTTGCCGAGTTTATCGACTTCATCGAGGACGAAGACGGGGTCGTTGGACTCCGCCCGCCGCAACGCCTGAATAATCCGTCCGGGCATTGCGCCGATGTAGGTGCGGCGATGACCACGAATCTCCGACTCATCGCGCACGCCACCGAGGGACATCCGCGTGAGGTTGCGCCCCAAGGCGTTGGCGATTGACTGCGCCAAGCTGGTTTTCCCCACCCCTGGCGGGCCAACGAAGCAGAGGATCGGCTCGCGATTGAGTTCGGCGCTGTCGGCCCCCCGATCCTTTTTCAGCTTCCGCACGGCCAGATATTCGAGGATCCTATCTTTCGGCTTCTCCAGCCCGAAGTGGTCGTCGTCGAGAATCTGGCGGGTCTTGGGTACGTCGATCACCCCTTCGGTGCTGACATTCCACGGTAGGGAGGTCAGCCAATCGAGGTAGGTCTTGATCACGCCGTACTCAGCGGCGGCTGGTGGCAGTTTGGCGAGGCGTTCGAGTTCGCGCCGCGCTTCTTTGTCCGCTTCTTCGGGCAGCTTGGCCTCGTCGAGCTTGCGGCGATAGTCGCTGATTTCTGCTTCTTGCTCGCTCGATTCGCCCAACTCCTTCTGAATCGCCTTCAGCTGTTCGCGCAGGAAATATTCGCGCTGATTCTTGGAGACTTCCTCCTGTACGTCAGATTGAATTTTCTTGCCCAGCTCCAGCACTTCGAGTTCGCGGCTCATGTGCGCGTTGATCTCGGTCAGCTTCGCCTTGATCGTGTCGTTCTCCAGCAGCGATTGCTTCTCCTCGGGATCGAGCCGCAAGTTGGAGGCGATGAAGTAGACGAGATGGCGTGGTTCCTCAATGTTGATCGCCACGGTCAGCAAATCGTCGGCCAGGTTCGGGGCCAGCGCGACCATCCGGCCAAAGAGGTCGAGCGTATTGCGCATCAAGGCCTGAACTTCCAGGCTGTCTTCGACGGCTTCGGGCGCGGCGATGACGCTCGCCTTCAGGAATGGTTCTTCTTGTAGAAACTCGCCGAGCTTGATCCGCTCTAGGCCCTGAATAACCAGGCGCACGGTGCCATCTGGTACGCGCATCATCTGATGGATGATCCCCATCGCGCCATAGTCATAAATGTCGCCCGGTTTCACGTCGTCGCCGAGTTGCTCGGCATTTTTCTGCATAAACAGCCCAACCAGGCGGTCGCCAGCCATGACTTCGTCAATCAGGCGTAGCGAGCGTGCTTGTCCGGCGGCGAGGGGAACGACCGTCTGAGGAAAGACGACGGTGCCACGCAGCGAGAGGATCGGCAGCGCATTCGGGACATTCGGCCCACTGCGCTCCTCCTGGGTTGGTTTGTCGTCGCGCTCAGCAGATTGCTCGCGCTCGTTCGTTGGCTGTGCTTCGTGTTGCTCGTCCATAGGCTCCTGCGTTTCGTCTGGCGCGGCGGCCAGCGGTTCGTGTTTGTCGTTATTCTGCTCGGTCACTCTTTCCCTGCCTGTCCCGGTACGTATACCGATGCTCTATCGTGCTGTCGTGTCTCAGCGGTCGTTGGAGACTGCCGAATCGCGGCTCACTATCTCACTTGGTTCCCCTGCGGTTGCCACACGCACGGTACGCGGAATCACGCGGCGGGCGGGGACTTTGGGCAAGAGGATATGGAGAACGCCATTTTCGTAGGTCGCCTCCACTTCGTCGGTGGCAATGGCGAATGGGATGAAGACTTCGGCGGAGAATGGGCCATACGCAATATCCATCTGATGATAGACTCGGCGCTCTGTACTCGCTTCGCGCCGTCGTATCCCGCGTACGCGCAAGAGATGTTCCTCGACGGCGACATCGAGCGTTGCTTCATCGATTCCGGCCAGTTCTGCCCGGACGGTCAGCGCTTCACTTGTTTCATAGACTTCCAGGTGAGGCCGCCAGCTTTCGTTCGCCTGATAGTACATGCGCTGTTGATTGACGAGTGCGCGGAAGAGTCCTTCCATCTCCGACTGTATCTGTTCTGCGTGTCGGCTCGGCAACCGTCGCGTGCGATCCATTGGTTTACTCCATCTCTGTGGCGTTTGTCGCCGCTGCCTGTTCTGCTTCGGTGTTGATGAGGATACCTGCTGCATTGCAGGAGTAGTCCTCATTGGCCCCAAGTACGATATGAATAGTATATCCTTCTTCATGCCAAATATCAAGGGTAATTGATAACGCCGTTGTCACCTAACTGGTAACGCCATGAAGAGAGTCGCCAGTGTTATCGATAACGCAGGGCGCGGTATCCTATTCCCCGTGCCGCAGCAGTTGCTTGGCGGGCGGGTGATGGTGTGGTTTTTGGTTGCGGCGAGTGGGTTTCGCGTTGGTTTGGGCAGCGGTGGGCGGGTTTGCCGTCAGCGGCTGGTGGTGGGGCCGGGGCTGAGGTATTCGCCCCGACCCTGCTGCTTCAGCCCAGACGCTTGCGCAAGCGCCTGGGCGTTCCCGGTTGCCCGTTTATGGTTTGACTGCCTGCACAGTGGGGGCGAGTTGTTCGGCAATGGGGCTATATTTCGCGGCATCGGTACGATGGTAGAAGAACTGCATAATACAGACGTTGGGGCCTGTGGCAGGGACGGCTACCAGAATACCATTCGCTGGCGTGGGGTCCATCCCGGTCGATTCAGCGGTGAAGTCGAGCCGATAGCGATCTGGTTGTTGGTCAACCTTGCCAGGAACGAAACCTTTGACGGAAGAATCGCTGCCCAGCAGGGCGGGGATCGTTTTGACGTAGGTGGCGAAATCGCTGCCACCAGTGGGAGAGGCGACCAGAACGAGGGTCGCGGTGCCATCGGTCCACAGCCCAGGAGTAAGTGTGTTGAAGCCAGCGGGAACAGTGATCTGACAGGTACCTGACTGGTCTTTCATCACGCCACCTGCACTGCTACCAGTGCTGCGTGGTGTTGCGGCGGTCGTGGCGCGTGGTGTGGCCGACGTGGCCGCAGTGGTAGCTGGCTTCGTTGGTGAGGCCGCTGGGGCTGGGGACGATGCCGGGGCCGTTGTTGGTGGCGCGGTTGTGGGGGCTGTCGTTGGCTGCGCCGCCGCTGTGGTGGCGGCAACCGTCGCCGGGGGCGCAGTTGTTGCCATCGCTGGTGGCGTATTCGTTGGTGTGGTGCCGCCACAGGCAACCAGGAGCAGGCTCCCGGCTAATAGGGGGATGATCAACAGTCGATGCTTCATGATGCCTCTCAGTTCCTTCTTGGTTCGATCAAAAGGGGTAGCAGAGCACTGGGCTACTGCTGCCCTGGTGCGCGTGAGCGTGCAGATCAGATCATATTTTGAGCCTCCTTGCGCTTCGCTCGTGGTCAGGAACCAGCAGCACCATACTGGTACGGCGTTTTTGTCCGAGCATCCTTGCATCCAAATAGGTGGTAGTGCTGATCAGTTTTACGTCAAACCAGGGGAGACTATTTCAGAATACATGGTGCGAATTGGGCCATTCTGGGCTGTCGAGGTGCTTAGGGCCAGGGATAGTAGAGAATTACGACGCAGGCGATCACCCAGAGGACGATGGTGGCGAGGAGCGGACGATCAGCCAGCAGAACCTGTTCGGGGCTGCCCCCTTCGTTCTTGCGGTAGACGAGGTAGAGGTAGCGAAAGAGGCCATAGAGGACGAACGGAATTGTCAGCATCATCGCGTGATTTTTCGGCAGGTTTTCGGCGGAGAATGTATAGAGGCCATAGGCCATAATTGTTGCTGAGGTGACGATGGCGATCAGTTCTTCGAGCAGGGTGGCTGAGTATTCGGTCAGCACCCGCCGATGTTGCCCCGCCGTTACACTGAGCAACATGATCTCGGCGCGCCGTTTGGCAAAGCCGAGGAACAGCGCGCCAAGGCCAATCAGGACGTAGAGCCAGGGGGAGATCGCGACGCCAATGGCGACCGCGCCGGCAACGGCACGGAGGACAAACCCCGAGGAGAGGACAAACACATCGAGGATGACTTGTTGTTTCAGGCCGAAGGAATAGGCAACGTTGACCAGCAGGTAAATCAGGCCGATGGCGACCAATGCGGGGCGCACCAGGAACGCTACGCTGATCATCAGCACCAGGAGGAGAGCGAAGAAGGCCCAGGCGAGCGGCATTGGTAGTTCGCCAGCGGCAATTGGTCGCCGCCGCTTCAGCGGGTGGGCGCGGTCTTGCTCGACATCGCGGAGATCATTGAGGACGTAGACGGCACCACTGGCGAGGCAGAAGACCAGGAACGCTGCCAGAGCATCTTTCAGTGCTGCGAAGTCAAGCAGACTGATCGGGGAATACCCGGGCTGCGGGCGGCGAGCAAAGATCAGCGCCCCAAAGACCAGCAGATTTTTCGTCAGGCACTGCCGAGGGCGGATCGCGGCGACGAGGGCTGCTGGCAGCGACCGTCGCGGGGTGGGCGGCGGCTCGGCGTGGTCTGGTTGCGCTGGGTTGGTCACAGTCTGCATCGTTCCTTGGTGGTTGATCGTGTGGCTGGCGGGGCCTCCGCTCGCCGTTGTTCGTGGCAACATTGCTGAATCATCCCTCTTGAGTCGCATTGTTGCCAGGGTACTGTACTCGCGATTGCAGCCTGACTCAAGGTGCGCCAGCATTTTCGGCCAGATTGATCTGGGGATTTTGTCAACTGCTACGTGCAGATGACGCCACGTTGGGCCATCTTGATCGTTATCGCAGCGTTGCTGCATTTGTCCCTTGTCGGGCGGTCGTGGGCCGCCGTACACTCTACCAGGCACTTTTTGGGGTATACCGCAGCTACCCGATCGAGATAGACGATCAACAGCGACACGCTGCTGATCGTGCTGATGCTGAGGTGAGCAATGCCTGTCGCGCACCAGGACGGGGCAGGAGCGGCGCTCCGCATAACAGTTCTGGGTCGTTTTCAGCTTGTTGTTGCTGACGTTGTCGTGCCTGAATCGGCCTGGCGGTTGCGGAAAGCGCGATCCCTGCTGAAAATCTTAGCGCTGGCTCCTGGTCAGGGGGTGCAGCGTGAGATCGCGTTGGACCTGCTCTGGCCTGAACTCGATGGCGCGGCAGCGGCGAATAATCTGCGGGGCGTGCTGCTGGTAGCGCGGCGAGCCATTGGCCCGGTGGGGCGGCTGGTTGAGCGCGACCGTATGCTTGTTCTGGAAGCGGCGGGCGGGGTCTGGATTGATGCCATTGCGTTTGAACAGGCGGCAATCCAGGCGTTGGGCCGTGATGATCTGGCGGCCTATGGGCGCGCCCTCGACCTCTACGCTGGCGATTTACTGCCCGAAGATCACTATGAAGACTGGACGATGGCCCCGCGTGAGCGCTATCGCACCCTAGCGTTGCAACTGTTGGGTGAAGTGGCGCAACACTATGAAGCGGCGCACGATTGGGCTGGGGCGATTGCGGCGGTGCAGCGGGCGTTGCAACTTGAGCCAGTGGATGAGGACACCCAGGCGACCTTGATGCGCCTCTATGCGCGGGCGGGGCAGCGGTCGCGGGCGCTGGCCCAGTGGGAAACGTTACAGGCCACCCTACATCGTGAATTGGATCTGGCACCATCGGCAGCGACACAACAACTCTATCAGGCGATTGTGGCTGGGGAGTATGGCCCAATCGCGCCACCAGCCTTAGCCGCTACTGTGCGTACCAATTTGCCCATACCGTTGGGGGCGTTGATTGGCCGCCGCCGCGCGGTCACGACCATCAAGGCGTTCCTGGCGCGGGAACGTCTGGTAACGCTGGTGGGCAGTGGTGGCTGCGGCAAAACGCGGCTGGCGTTGGCGGTGGGGCGCGATCTGCTGCCGCAGTTCCGCGATGGCGTTTGGTTGCTGGAACTGGCGACGCTGACCGAGCCGGCCCTGCTGTTGCGGACGCTTGCCCAGCTCTTTGCCGTCGCAGAGCAGCCGCGTACAGCCCTGATCAAGACGGTCTGTGCCCGGTTAGGGGGCCAGGAACTGCTTTTGGTGATCGACAACGCGGAGCATTTGCGGGCGGCTTGTGCCGAGACAGTGCTAGCATTGCTGGCTGGCTGTCCGGGATTGCGCGTGCTGGTCACGAGTCGGGTGCCGCTAGGGATTCCTGAAGAACTGGTCTGGCGCGTGCCGTCATTGGCGGTACCGTTACCCGTGGAGGGGTCGCCTGCGGCGGTACTGGCGACGATTGCGGCCAGTCCCGCTGTGACCCTCCTGGTGGAGCGGGTGCGGGCGCAGCAACCAGCGTTCACGCTCAATCTGGGCAATATGCAGGCAGTGGCGGCGGTGGTGCGTCGCCTGGACGGGATTCCGCTGGCGCTGGAACTGGCCGCAGCGCGGGTAGCGGTGTTGCCCGTCAAAGAGTTGGCCGAACGGTTGGCGCAGCGCGTCGATTTGCTGGCTGATCCCACGCGCCCAGGGAATACCCGACAGCAGACGATGCGGGCGACGCTTGATTGGAGCTATGCCCTGCTGACCCCTGCTGAGCAGCGGCTTTTTGCGCTCTGTGGTGTCTTTGTCGGTGGCTTTACGCTGGCGGCACTGGAGGCAGTTGGCGGGCCGTTACTCGAAGCGACGTTGCTCGATGACCTAGGGGCGTTAGTCGCGCAGTCGCTGGTGCAGGTCACTGACACGGGGTCTGAGCGACGCTACGCTTTGCTGCAAGTGACGCGGGAATATGCCGCTGGCCTGTTGGCGGGCTGGTCTGCCGTTGAACAAGACGACGTGCAAGCGGCCCACGCCGCGTATTACCTGGCCCTGACTGCCGACGCCGAAGCAGGGCTGGTGGGCCGGACTGCTGCGACCTGGACCGCGTTGCTCTCGGCAGAACTGGCGAACTTGCGGGCGGCCCTGCGCTACTACGCGCTGACGGCGCAGGCCAGCAATGGCCTACAGCTCTGTTATCACCTCTGGCGGTATTGGAATGCCCAGCTACTGCGGGCGGAAGGGCGGCAATGGTTTGCCCAGTTCCTGCCGCTGGCCGCCGTGCCGCCTGCGGGGAAGGGTGCTGAATGGTATGTCGGCGCGCTCTTTGGAGCAGCCTTCATCGCGTACGAGGATGGCGACCTGCCTGAGAGCCAGCGCCTTTCGCAGGAGATTCTGCACTACCTGGGTGCGGATGCCCTTGATGAGTTTACCGCGGGGGCCTATACCCTGCTGAGTCATTGTGCGGTGACGCAAGGCGATTTGCCGACCAGTAAGGCGATGATTCTGCGGGCGTTGGCGATTCGCCGCCAGTTGGAAGATCCACGCTATATCGCCATCACGCTGCATACCCTGGGTCGGATCGCCTCCCTCGATAGGGCCTGGGCTGAGGCCGAAAGATACCTGCTCGAAGCGATCAGGTTTGCCCAGGCCAGCGGCGATCAGGTGTTGCAAGTGGACAATCTCCGGCTATTAGCCACCATCTATGATGAGCAAGGTAATTTTGCCCAAGCGCGAACGGTGATCGATGAAGCGCTGGTACTGGCGCGGGCTAACCCTGGCGTGCAGGGGTTGGCGATGGTTCGCGCCATGAGCGCGACGATTGCGATCCATCAGGGCGTTTTTCTGCGGGCCCGCGATGACTTGCTGGCGTCGTTTGCGCTGATGGCGGAGCATCCGGCAGTGCTGGTGCTGCGGTTTCAGCTCTATGTCATGATTATGCTGGCTGATGCCTGGGCGGCCTGGGCCGCGGTGTTGCAGTTGGCTGGGGCACTGGCGTCCCTGGAAGCAGCATATCAGTTACAACACCCCCCACGCATCCAGGCGCATATTGCGGCACTCTGTGCGACCGCCCGCTTAAATCTGGATCGGCTGGCGGCAGAACGCGCCTGGGGCACCGGGCTTGGCCTTGATCAGCAGGGCGCACTGGCCGCTGCTCACGCCTTTTTGTCCAGCCTCCCCGCCGACGATTCCCCCGCTGCTATCCCCTAATCCCGCTCCACCAATGCGCTTGGGCTGCTGTCAGCGCAATGACCAATCTCCCACTCGTGCTTGCTAACGGTTTGCTAACGCTTGCCTGCTACGCTGCGGGCAGCGGCGAGAGAACATGTAGCAGAAAGGAGGGGTAAGCGTGGGATGACAGGATATACCTCGTTTCTGATTCGGCATTGGCAGCAAGGCGATGGAGAACGACGAATCACGATTGAGTATATCCAGGGGGGATTAACGCACACCAGCAGCACGATGGCTCAGGCACTCAGTTGGATCGATCAGCAATTGGCAGTGGGTACTGCGGGCGAACCACCGCAAGACGAAGACCCGCAGGCCGGGGCATCGCCAGCGGAAGGCAAAGCGCCCTGACCGTAATGATCACGGTGAAAAGTTGTTTGGGAGATGAAAAGGAGGTCCTCGTATGGCTGCCCACCATCAGGATGATCTAGCGCAACGGTTAGCGCAGCAGGAAACGCGGATTACACAGCTACAGAAGCGACTTGCCCGGCAGGAACGGCGGCGACTGATTCCGCGCCGCGCTTTACCGCTGCTTTTGGCAGCCTTCCTCGTGGTGCTGGTGCCCCTCGCCACGCTAGCGGCGTTCGATGACACTGCGAGTAGCCCCCACAAAACCGATATTGATCTGATTGCCGCAGTGGGGATCACTAAAGGCTGCACCACCACCACCTACTGCCCCACCCAGGCTGTCACCCGTGAGCAGATGGCCTCCTACCTCGCCCGCACCGCTGGCCTGGGCAGTAACCCGCCTGTCGTGAATGCCAAGACGGTGCAAGGCTATGCCCCAGATGGCCTAGTGCGCGTGGCGCGGGCACAATCAGGGGCGACGACGGCGCTGACTACAACAACAGTGACCTATGGCACGCCGCTCACCATCACCGCCCCGGCGGCAGGGTTTGTGCTGGTCACGGCTGGCTATACCATTGCCTATGGTTCTGGCACACCCGGCCAAGTCATCGCGAACATTCGCCATATCGAAACGGGGAATGTCTCAGAGCGCGGTCAGGCCCAGGTCTCAGCCACCAATATCCGGTCATCCATTGCGTTGACCTATGCCTTTCCCGTCAGCGCTGGTGCGAACTCGTTCGACTTGCGAACGAGTTTGTTTAGTGACTCGGGGGCCAATGGGTATTATCTGAACATGACGGCGCTCTATGTCCCGTTTGGGTCCACTGGTGGCAGCACGATGGATCTCGAACCCGCCCCAAGCAACCCCCCCAAACCCTAAGCGGTGTCGCCTACTCTCCATACTTTAGGCAGCGCGGAGAATCGCGCTTACAGCGGCGAGATAGGAGCTTCAAAGACGCTGCGCCGGAGCCTGACTCCAGCGCAGCGTCTTTAGTGCTACACCAAGCATTCCCCAGCGCGGGCGACGATGCGCCCACCTTTGACGACCAACCAGCGGGGGGCGCGTTCGATCACCGCTTCCGCTGGGGTTTCCCCAGCGACGACCACGAAATCGGCGCGGCAGCCAGGGGCGAGGCCGTAGGCGGTGTCGCCAAGGACGGCTGCGCCGCCCGCTGTCACGATGTCGAGGACCATTTCGATCTCGTCGTCGCGGCGAAAGTTGTTGCGGTAGGCGATGATGAACGCGCGCAGGAGCATATCGGGCATATTCAGTGGCCCCCAGGCGTCGCGGATCCCGTCGTTCCCGGTACACATTCGCACGCCAGCATCGCGCAGACGCTTGACCGAAGGGATCGGGCGCAGGCCACTGGGGCCGTGGCTCATGATCACGATGTCGTTTTCCAGCAGTTGGGCGATCAGGCGGTCGAGGTAGGCGTCGTCGATCCCACCCAGGCAGAGCGCGTGGCTGATCACGACCCGCCCCTGCCAGCCCAGCGCTTTCGTGCGCTCGGCGATCAGTTCGACCGAGAACGCGCCGAGTTCACCCGGTTCGTGCAGGTGAATATCGACATCGACGTTGTATCGCTCGGCCAGTGTGAAGATCGTATCGAGGTGCTTGGCGGGGTCGCGGTCCACGGCGGAAGGGTCGAGGCCGCCGACCACCTCCGCGCCCTGTTGTAAGGCTTCCTCCATCAGTGCAACAGTGCCAGGGCGGATCAGCATCCCGCTTTGTGGGAAAGCGACGATCTGCACCGTCAGGGCGTCGCGAAACTCCTCGCGCATTTGCTGGACACCGTGAAACCCGCGCAGGCCCACTTCGGTGTCGATATCGACAAAAGTGCGAATGTGGGTGGTGCCAGCGGCGATGGCGAGCCGCGCCTGTCGCGCCGATTGTTGATAGCTGTCGATCTGCCGTTCGCGCCGCAGGTTGCGTTCGTTCTCGATCTTGTCGAGTAGGTTGGGGCCGACTTCGTTGCGATACCAGCCAAGGCCCAGCAACGTCTTGTCCATGTGGGCGTGGGCATCGACAAATCCAGGGAACAGCAGGCGACCTGCACCATCAAGCGCGGTTTGTTGGGGGTGCTGGGCCGCCAACCCTGGCGCGGCGGCGGCGATCTGGCCCTCCTGCACCAGCAGGTCGATGGCGGGGCCACCGAATGGCCGCACGTTGGTAATCAAAAGGTTGTCGCTCATCAGGCACTCCTACTTTCTCGCGCTGGCGCATTATCACGGCTGATTGCTCGGCTATTGTAGCGTGGAATACAGGGCGATGCGGTGTTATTTCGTGTTGACATTGTGCAAAACCTGCATTACATTCCACGTTGCATTGGTGACGTAGATGATAACTGCGGGCGATGGTGGGGCTGACGATGACGCTGATTGAGAATGGATTGCGGGCGGCGCGGCAGCAGGCGGGGCTTTCGCAGAGTGAGTTAGCGCAACAGGCCGGGGTCACACGGCAGACGATTGGCTCGCTGGAGAGTGGGCAATCGACGCCGTCGCTGGCGGTGGCGTTGCGACTGGCCGAGGTGCTGGGCTGCGAGGTCGGCACGCTGTTTTGGCTTGATGCTCCACAGTCAATGGTGCGGGCGGAACTGGTTGCTGCTGATCCAACGACCGTTGGCCCAACGGGCCGGGTGCAGGTCGCGCAGGTGGGGGCGCGGATCATTGCCCGCCCGCGCGACCCGTTCAGTGTAGCCGATGGTCTGGTCACGGCCACTGACGCCGCCGGAGTTGCTGTGACGCTACTGGCAGCCCCGGCAGCGCTCGCGAAGACAGCGATGGTGTTGGGCTGTGATCCAGCGCTGACGACGCTGGGCGCACACCTGGAGCGGCGGCATCAGCGCGGTGGGTTGCGGCTGGCGGTGGGGCAGGCGAGTAGCTTGCAGGCGTTGGCTGCGTTGCAGCGCGGCGAAGCGCACGCCGCCGGAATGCACCTGCTGGACGAGGCAACTGGCGAATATAACCTCCCCTATATCCGGCGGGCCTTCGCCGGCCGCAAGGTGCGCGTGGTCACGGCGGCGCACTGGCAACAGGGGTTGATGGTGGCAGCGGGGAATCCCTTGGGCATTCATGCGGTCGCCGATCTGGTGCGACCGGGGATTACGATTGTTAACCGCGAGGTGGGGGCGGGGAGCCGCGCCGCGCTTGACCACGCCTTGCGGGTTGGTGGAATCACCCCCGAACAGGTTCAGGGGTATACGCGGATTGTCAGCGCCCATCGCACGGTGGCGGAGATTGTGGCGGCGGGATTGGCTGATGCTGGGCCGGGAATTCTGGCGGCGGCGAGTGCGCTGGGGCTGGACTTTGTGCCGCTGGCAGCCGAGCGGTACGACCTGGTTTTTGCCGATGCCACGAGTGAGAGTGCGCCAGTGATGGCGTTGCTGGATACGCTCCTGAGCCGTGCCTTCCGCGATGAATTGGCGGCGCTTCCGGGCTACGACACTAGCGCGACTGGCACGGTGATGCTGGATGCGATGTTGCCGCCAGTGGCGTAGCAGGCGGATGGGGCTTGCGGGCAGGGCTGGCGAGAGCATCCCGGCCTGCTGGTGATCTGTGGTGGTTGCCACCAAGCACTATGTTGATCGAGAGTTTTGAGGCTGATGAAGACGCGATCTCGTCCAGCGATTGACTATGCCGAGGAAGGGGCTGGCCCGTTGCCCCGCAACCAGGTGGGGCGCACAGTGAGCCTGGGGGCGCTCTTTACGCTGCCCAGTGTGATCTTTGTTGTCGTCGTCTTGTTGTTGCCGTTGGTTGCGCTGCTCTGGCGCACGGTGGAGTCGGGCGTCTTTTTCCGCAGTATCTGGCAACCGCTTGTCTGGCAGGCGCTGCGGCTCACGATCTGGTCGAGTTTGGTGACGGTGTTGCTATCGATTGGGCTGGGTACGCCGCTGGCCTATGGGCTGGCGCGGGCGCACTTTCCGGGGAAGCGACTGGTCGATACGCTGGTGGATCTCCCGATTGTGCTGCCGCCCGTCGTCGCTGGCGTGGGGCTGCTGATGGCCTTTGGGCGGCGGGGGTTGGTGGGCCAATATATTCAGGAAGGGCTGACGCTGCCACTGATCGGGCTGCGCCTGCCAGCGATTACGCTGGCCTTTTCCACGACGGCGGTGATCCTGGCACAACTGTTTGTCTCCGCCCCGTTTTTCATTCGGGCCGCGCGGGCGGCCTTCGCCACCACTGAGCGCGATATTGAAGATGCGGCGGCGATCGATGGCGCGACGCCCTGGCAGATCTTCCGACTGGTAACGGTGCCGCTGGCGTTGCCCGCCCTCAGTAGCGGGCTGATCTTGTGCTGGGCGCGGGCGGTTGGGGAGTTTGGCGCGACGATGATGTTTGCGGGCAATTTCAGCGGGCGCACGCAGACTATGCCGCTGGCGATTATGGTGGCGATGGAGAGCGATCTGTATGCTGCGTTGGCCCTTTCCGTCCTGCTGGTGGTGCTGTCGTTTGGCGCACTGTTCGTCTATCGGCTGCTTGGTGCGCGGCAGGGCGTCGCGATCTAAGACAAAGGGAGTAACGATGAGCGGGGCAGAGAGTTGGGCAGCGCGCTGGCGGTCGTTGGTGGTCGACCGCGATCACCAGCGCGGCACCGATCAGCGTGATGGCGATCCAAAGCGCGATCCGTGGACCACTCGCGCCGACCGCTTTGCAGCATATAGCCAGCAGGTGGACCCTGCTGACCCGTTCTGGCGACGGATTCAGGCGGCACTCCGTCCGACTGATACGGTGCTTGATGTTGGTGCGGGTGCTGGACGATATGCTGCACCACTCGCCCAACGAGCAAAAACAGTGATTGCGGTCGAGCCATCGCCAGCGATGCGGCAGCATCTGGCGGCGCGATTGGCTGATGCTCCGAATGTGCAGGTAGTGGGGGCGGCGTGGCCGACGGATGATCTGCCAATCGCCGACCTGACGATCTGCGCCCATGTGGTCTATGGGGTGCGGGAGATTGCGCCGTTCCTCCGCGCCCTCGATCAGCACACGCGCCGCCTCTGCCTGATCGCGATTCGCGTCGATCAGCCACCGGGCCTGGAACCACTGAGTAAGGCGCTTTTTGGCGCGGCCCGCGTGCCACAGCCCGCCTTGCTTGACCTGTATGGCGCGTTGCTGGAACTGGGGATCGCCGCCGATGTGCAGATATTTCCCGCTACTGGTAGCTTTCGGTTTGCTGATCAGGAAGGGGCGGTCGCGCACTATCGTGACCGCCTGCGACTGCCCCCCGCCAGTGCCCAGGCCGATCAACTGCGCGAACTGGTGCTGGCCCAACTGATCCAGGATGCTGATGGGCAGTGGCGTTGGCCGGGGCCAGTGCCCCGAACGGCCATCGTCAGTTGGAGCAAAGACGCGCCAGAGTAGCGCCCTTGGCGGTCGTCTGCCGAGGGGCGTGCTACACTTTGCCAGGATTGATTGACCGATCCCTGGTGAGGAGGCTGCGAGCGTGCTGCGGTTGACCCTGCAAGCGTTGAAGGTAGCGGCGATTGCTACCGTCGCCTTGCTAACACTCTTTTTTGGACAACGGCTTTTCAGTGATTATCTCGAACGTGCCCGGGCGACCAGCACCAACCCGGTGCTGTTTACTATCGAACCTGATGAGAATCCCGACGTCGTCGCTGAGCGTCTGGCGGAATTGAAGCTGATTCAGACGACCGCCTACTTTAAGGGGAAATTGCGCCTGCGCGGTGCTGATACGAAGTTTGTCCCTGGCCCGCACGTTTTGCGCGAGGGGATGAGCGTTGATGAGATCCTGGATGAATTGACGGTGCAGGTGCCAACTGTGGCGGGAACACCGCGTGCGCCAACGTCCTATATTGAGTTTCGGACGCATGAGGGCTGGCGGATTGAGGAAGTCGCGCAGTTGATGGTGGAGAAGGGGATTGTCAAGAATCGCGCCGAGTTCATCGCGGCGTTGAATGATCCCAGCCTGAACCGCTACGACTTTCTCAGTGGTCGTCCGACCAATGCCAGTTTCGAGGGCTACCTGTTCCCGGATACTTATCGCGTTGCGACAAACGCGGCACCGCAAGATGTTGCCGCGCTGATGCTGGGCAACTTTGGGACGCGTGTGCCGAAGGGGATGCGCGAGAACTTGCCGGAAGGAATCAGTTTTTATCAGGCGCTGATTGTCGCGTCGATTGTCGAGCGCGAAGCGGCGATCGATAGTGAACGCTCATTGATTGCTGGAGTCTATTACAATCGTTTGCGCGGGAACCCCCCACTGCGCCTTCAGGCCGACCCAACGGTGCAATACGCAATCGGTCAGGAAGGAAGCTGGTGGCCGGAATTGCAACCGGCTGACCTGGAGAAGCCATCGCCGTATAACACCTATACCGTCAATGGCTTACCACCAGGGCCGATCTGTAATCCCAGCTTGAAGTCGATTCAGGCAGCGATCAGCCCAACCCAGTCGGATTACCTCTACTTTGTCGCCAAGGGCGATGGTACGCACGTTTTTGCCCGTACCTACGAGGAACACCTGGAAAATATCAAGCGCTATCACCCCTGATCGAGTGAGGTAAGGGCAGGCTGATGAGTGTCCCCAAACGGCAGATTACGGAACCAGAATTACGTCCGAATGCCCGCCTCTGGGGGACAACGCTGATTGGGGTACTGACGGTCATTTGCGCCTTTCCGGCGGGGATGGTTTTGGCGATCATCAACTGGCAGCAGATGGGGTTGCTGGCGAAGGCGCGCCGTTATCTTTACGGCACAGTGGCTGCTACCTATCTCTTTGTGTTGATTCTGCTGCTGGTGCCAGCAGGCTTTGGACAGATTGTCTATTTCGCCGTCAATATCGGCTGTTTCTTCCTGTTGCGGCGCGAACTGGAACGCGATGCTGACGCCTATGCCTATGCGGGCTATGAGGCATTGCCAGCGAATCCGTTTCTCGGGGTGGCGATTGCTGTTGGGCTGTTGCTGTTGCTGATTCTGCTCTTTGCCGCCACTGCTGTGCTGTTGGTGACGTTTGGGCTGGTTCCCGGCGGCTGAGCCTTACGGTCTCCTCCCCATCACTTCAGCGCGGGCAGATGGCAGAAGTCCCTAGAAGCGTGGCACAATTCCTTCTTGGGCTGTGCTGGTAGCCTGCGAATAACCAGCGATCAGTCGATGAGGCGAAGCTAACGATGACTGCAACGAAGTCCCGCACCTTGCCGGTGTTGCCCGCCGCGCCAGCGGCTCCGGCAGATTCAGCTGAATATTGCGCCTTGAACACGCCCGTGGCGCTTGATGACACCGTGTCAATTGATCTGGGCATGGCGCTGGAGCGCGCCCAACTGCCGCCGGGGCGCGGGCAGTTGGCGGTTGTTGCGATGAGTGGTGGAGTCGATAGCGGCGTAACGGCGCTGCTGATGAAAGAAGCGGGCTACCGCACTATCGGGATCAATATGCGCCTTTTTACACCAGAGGAGGGGCATAGTCAGTGCTGCTCAATTGACGATATGGAAGATGCCCGCGCAGTTTGTCAGCGGCTGGAGATTCCATTTTACCCACTGAATATGGAACGGGAGTTTGTTGGCGCGGTGATCGAGCCGTTCGTTGATGCGTATCTGGCTGGACGCACGCCAAACCCCTGCCTTGAATGTAACCGTAAGCCGAAGTTCAATTTCCTGCTGGGGCGGGCGAAGGCGTTGGGGGCGGTCGCCCTGGCGACCGGGCATTATGCGCGAACTGAGCGCGATGCTGCGGGGCAGTATCGGCTGCGCCGCGCCCACGATCAGCGCAAAGATCAGTCGTATGTCCTCTATACCCTGACGCAAGAGCAGTTGGGCCGGGTCTTGTTCCCGGTCGGGGCATTGAGCAAGCCAGAAGTGCGCGCCCTGGCGCAGCAGCACGCGTTGCCCGTCGCGCGGAAGGCGGAGAGCCAGGATATCTGCTTTGTGCCAACGGGTGATTATGCCGCGTTCGTCCTCTCGCGGCGACCAGGGGCGGCACAGCCGGGGCCGATTGTGGATCTGAGTGGGCGGGTACTAGGGCAGCATCGCGGCCTGATTCACTATACGGTCGGGCAGCGGCGGGGCCTAGGGCTGTCGTACCACGAGCCGCTTTTTGTGATCGAACTGGATACGGCGACGAATCGGTTGGTGGTTGGCACTGCCAGCCAGCTTGGGTTTGTGGCGTTGCACGCCAGTGCGGTGAACTACGTAGGCGGTACCGTGCCAGCGAGTTCGCAGCCGATTCTGGCGGTCTTGCGTTACCAGGGCCATGAGCATCCCGCTACGCTGATTCCAACCGGGCCAACGACGGTCCGCCTGGAGTTTGCCGAACCGCCGCGCTCGGTGGCCCCTGGTCAGGCGGTCGTCTTCTATGATGCCCATGATCGTACGGCGGTAGTTGGGGGCGGTACGGTTGAGCGAACGGAGCGGCTCGCCTAGGCTGACCAAGCGGAAGGAGCAGTGGCGATGACTCAGGCCGCGACGACAGACCCGGTAAAGCAGCCCTGGCAGTTAGGCCAGGTGGCCTTGCCAATCACTGATCTGGCACGAGCAATTCACTTTTACCGTGATCGCTTGCAGCTGCCGCTCCTGTTTCAGACGCCAACGATGGCCTTTTTCGATTGTGCGGGGATACGGCTGATGCTGAGCTTGCCTGAGCAGACGGGGAAAACCCCTGGCGCGGCGGGGCTCTACTTCCGGGTGGCTGATTTGGTCGCGAC
>JBDHWF010000057.1:0-23925 GCA_039810045.1 Chloroflexia bacterium | reverse complement strand
GCATCCCTTTTTGCCTCCCTGGTAAGGAAGGGGCAGCCACTGGTGCAGTATTCTCGGCGCTCACGCAGGGGCTCCACCCTGTTCACCTCCTGGAGCCAGGGTAGCCTCACGAGGGGTGGGATCGCGGAGCCAAAGCAAGAACCCAGGAAGAATATTCGCGAGATTCAGGCCGAGAATCAGGAACGAAATCGCAATCGCCTGTCCATCTTCATAGCCATAACGCCGCAAGAACAACAGCAAGACGGCATCGCGGGTCCCTACCCCACCAATCGAGATCAGGGCCGCCAGCGTTTGCAACATGGTGAGAATCATGAAATCAGCGGCGGGTAGATGCACGCCAACGGCGATGAAACAGAGCCAGACCCGCCCGATACTGAGAACCCAGGACGCAACCGTCCAGCCCAGCGCTGGCACCAATTCGCGCGCGTCGAGCTGCAAGGCAGCCAACGACTGGAGCAGACTGATCCCACTGAGCCACTCACGCAAACGCGGCGGGGTCAGGCGCGCAAAGAAGTTGATCAGCGGGGTTCGCCAGCGCTCAGTGACTACGGCAGCGATCACCGCACAGACCACAATAAAGGCGATGGCGACCAGAATACCGCTGCTACCGCTGCCCGCATAGACAAAGAGGGCGATCCCACTCAGGGCAAACAACGCTACAAAGTCCAACAGGCGGTCAAGTAGGCAACTGGTGAGCCCAGCGGCGAGATCGGCACCGCGCCGTTTCAAATACCACGCCTTCACAAAATCTCCGGCCTGGCCAGGGGTCGCCTGCCCCCACCAAAGGCCGATTGAGTAGAGGCGAAAAGCCTCCCAGCTACTAATTTTTGGTGCGCCAAGGCCACGCGCCAAGCCCGACCAGCGCCAAGCCTTTACCAGAATAAACGGCACAGTCGCCAGCACAGACGGCACCATTGGCCGCCAATCGGCGGTACTCAGTGCCGTCCAGATCTTGTCGATCCCCACTTTGTATAAGACGAATACAAAGAGCAAGATCCCAAAGATGCGCGGTCCCCAGCGCTTTAGGAGCGTGAAAGCCAACCCCCAGCCAGTGGGTTCTGGTGTACCGAGTGCTTTTTTTGCTGTGTGGTTTTGGCTCAACTGCTTCTACTCATTCACGACGCTCAAAACGATAGGCTGCGATCTGCTCAGAAATCAGCCCTTGCAAAAAGATCATCAGTGCAGTCACGGTCAATATCACCGTCGTATTGGTAATATGCACCTCGGTAATAATCGTATATACTCCATAGATTGCGCCAACCAAAAAGAGGATGGCACTGATCGGGCTGAAAATCTTGAGCGGGCTGAATAACGTCACCATCCTTAAGATAATCGTGCCAAAGACCACGCCGTTCTGCAACAGTCGTTGGCCGCTGGCTCCGCCCGCCCGAGGTCGCGCTGCGATCGGGACAAACTTCACACTATAGCCCGCTTTAATGAAGGCCATCGTGCTTGTTGTGGGATACGAATAGCGATTCGGCAGCAGATGGATGAACTCCATAATTTGCGCCCGTTTCATCGCCCGAAAGCCAGAAGTCAGATCATCGACTGGCCGCCCAGTCAGGTAAGTCGCCAGACGGTTGAGCATCGCATTGCCCACCCCCCGCGTCCAGGAGGCGTTCGACGCCCGCGAACGAGCGGCAACAACCAGGTCGTACGGGCCAATCGGCGCAAGCACTCGCGCCAGATCAGCGGGGTCATGTTGACCATCAGCATCAATCAACAGCACAACCTCGCCAGTCGCCGCCCGAATCCCCGTCTTGACTGCCGCACCGTTCCCTTTGTTATAGGCCTGTTGCACCACCTGCACGCCAGCGTTCCGCGCCAGTTCCGCAGTATTATCACGCGAGGCGTCGTCAACAACAATGATCTCCGCATCGGGCAATTGAGCCTGTAAACTCTGTAAGACATGTTCGATTGAGGATGCCTCGTTGTATGCCGGAATCACCACACTCAGCCGATAGGGTGTCTGGATTGTGGTCGATGACGGCTCCACGTTCGACTCAACCTCCCCTTGATCCGTCGGTTGTGCGTTCGTCGGCCTGGTTACTGGCTGCAATATCTCGCTCATCTTCGCCTCACCTGTATCCAACGATCACGCCAACTGCGGCGACGTAGCTGCGGCTGACCACGCCCCAAACCAAGCTGATCCAGATCTGCCGCAACACCCTGCACTGTTGGCTGATGGCCTGCCAGTCGCAGGTCTACCAGAGCATCAGCCACAGCGTCAATGATTGGTTCATCGTCAAGGATACCATCAGGTGAAACGTCAGACGTGATCTGCTGGTTGCGCTCCAGCCGGGCAAGCTGTGCTAGATCCTCACGCACGGCAGGCTGTGGCGTTGGCTCGCCACCAGTAGTAACAGGCAGCGCCAATGGACGACCAATGACTGTGCCAAGTGTGGTGAGATAACCCTCTGCCGCTCGTTCCAGGCTATGCGCTGATGCCACAAAATCGTGCGCTGCTGCGCCCAGGCTGGCTCGCAACGGTTCATTGCGAGCCAGCTCAATCAGGTATTCCGCCAGCAGTGGCTCTTCAATTTGGCCGACTGGCACTACCGCGACGCTGCCCGTTGGGAGTTCGCGAAATGAGCCAGCATTACTGACCAGCACAGGCAACCCCGCCCCCATAATCCGCAACAGGCTCGCTGAAGTCTCGCCCGCTGAAGGATAGCGCAGATTCACGCAACAATCCGCAGCGGCCAGCAGATCAGCCACAGTAGCAGGTTCGACAAAGCCCAGTCGTTGTACTCGTTCACCAAGGCCGAGATAGCCAATCTGCCGCGCCAGTGCCGCACCAAGGCCAGGAGCTTCGCTCCCCGCAATCACCAAACGAGCATGAGGGCAAACCTCAACCAGCCGCCGAAAAGCGCGCAACACCACATCGAGCCGCTTGTAGGGATTGACGTGCCCAAGTGAGAGCACCACAAAGGCATCTTCAGCAAGGTTCAGCCGTTGGCGGGCCTGATCCCGCGCTGGCAGTGTTGGCAATGGCACGCCCATCGGCACAACGTGGACAGTCGTGGCTGGTCGCAGTTCGCGAATACGCGCCGCACTCGCGGCATTGTGGACAATAACCGCCTGTGAACGTTCCAGAATCGGCTCGATCAGTGGGTAATCAAAGATCGTCGTCGGGGTTTTCCCACGTAATACTTCTCGTGCCAGGGCTTCGCCCGCTGGCCCATAGAGGTCACGCAGTTCATCGGCGTAGCTCCGCCGTTGCGCACGTCCACCGTTAATCGCCATCCACAGCCGCAGATGGTGCAGCACCGTATCGTGCAATACCGCAATCCCCGGCTGCTGCAACGCCCAGGGATACATATAGGCGTGCGCGGGGCTATTGCCCAACTGGTAGATCGTGGTCGCATAGCCTCCATCGCGCAAGGCCTTTTCCAGGCTGCGCCCCTGGCGCACGGTCACACCCGCCGCCTGCAATGCCGCAGTATGAGTTGGCGTATACGCATCGACAAAGAGATCGATCTGTAACGCGCGCGCCAACACTGGCAATAAATCTTCACTGTAATAAGAGATCCCCGAACCAACTGGGCTGAGGGGGGTAAGGAATGCAATCTTTGGTCTACCCTCACCAGCTGCGTGGCTACTCATTGCCGTATTCCCGTTAGCGCAGCAACAACCTTATCCCAGGTAATCCCCTGCACGGTCATCTGGCCCGCCGTGCCAAGCCGCCGAGTGAGGGCAGGGTCAGTGGCCCACTGATCAAGCACCGCCGCCATTGCCGCAGGGTCTGGCGCAACGACCGCGCCAGTTTCGCCATCGCGAACAAATTCACCAGTCGCGCCAGAGTCGGTCGCCGTTAGCACTGGTTTTCCAGCAGTAAACGCTTCAATAGTCGCTAGACCATAATCTTCATCAATGGGAGCATAGTAGACAGCGCGACAGTGGTTATACTGCTCCACGACCTCAGGATCAGCGAGTCGTCCCAACAATTGCACTCGCTTCATCAGGCCACGCGCCACAATCAGCCGCCGCAATGCGGCCTCATCTGGGCCAGCCCCCACAATCCGCGCTTGCACTGGCGTTTGGGTCAGCGCCAGCGCCTCAATCAGTAGATCCACCCGCTTCGCTGCATCAAGGCGTGACACTGACAGGATCATACCATTGTCGGCAGTACCTTCCGGCAACGGCGTCAATCCTTGCAACCGAATTGGCGGATACAGGGGCATCGCCTGCAACTGATTGAAGCGCTGCAACCGCTCGGTCACATTGCGCGAAATTCCAAAGAGTTGCTGGCACTCGCCCAGCCCAATCGTATCAATCCCCATCATCCGCTGGCGAATCGCCCGCTGCTCTGGGGTATTGGTGAAGTCGCTCAGTGGCGTGCCATACCAGTCGTAAATCTGCCGATGTTGATGCACAATCCAGGCGACCTTGCGTGGATGTTTCACCGCCCAGGTGGGATATTTCGTACAGATCACCAGGTCAATCGGTACGCCATTCGCCTCTGTCAGATCGACGAGACGCCAAGCCAACGCGGTACGCAGCAACTGCTCCTGTGGATACCACTTCAACGGTAGAGCAACTACACTGACCTGATGCCCGTGCGCCGTGAGCGCCTCCGCCAGGCCATCAACCAACACCTCGGCCCCACCACGCACAAATGGCACCTGCGATGCACAAATGACGATATTCATTGCGGCAGCACCGACCAGCTAGACGGCATCATCGACCTCAGCAGTTGCAGCCGCGTGCTGCTCAAGCGCGGCCCGCAATCGCGCATTTTCCGCTGCCAGATCGCTGAGCGCCCGCACGACCGCTGCATTAAAATCGTTCTGTTGATCAACAATGGGGTTGATATACCAGCGCAGTAATAGCCGCACGGTGCGCTTGGTCAACGCAATCCCGCGCCCAACGACTGGCAGGTCCCAAAGAATTGGTGTGTGGGCTGAAATATGCGCTGCTTCCATCGCCTCGGTCAACGCACTCCGCGCCTCGGCGGGCGGTTCGTCTGGGCCATCAACGGCTAAGCCCTGGCGCGCCCGCACCCGTTGCTTAATTGCCAGCAGTGTTGACTCCACCTCTGGCCTACTCAGGCGGCGCGTCTGTTCCAATCCGCTCATCGCTCCCCCTGCCTTTCCACGGTATCCTCAGCCGACTCTACCACAGGTGCGGTTGGTACCGCAGGGCTGCCCAACACCTGATCGTAGATCCGCGCAAAGGCGGCAACTACCCCAGCCCAGGTATAGCGCGCCAGAGTCTTCGCCCGCCCCCGCGCACCCATCTGCTCCGCCAGAGTGCGGTCGGTCAGCAGAGTGCGGATCGCCGCAGCCAGGGCCGCGACATCGCCAAAGGGAACCAGCAGCCCATCTTCGCCGTCGCTGATCACATCTGGCACCCCGCCAGCGCGTGCGCCAATAACTGGGATCCCACAACACCACGCTTCGAGATACACAATCCCAAACGAGTCAGTGCGCGAAGGCATTGCAAAGAGATCCGTCGTCGCTAGCAGGTCACGCTTTTCCTCGGCGCTAATGAATCCTAAGAACCGACACCGCGCCTGATCTGCCCTGGGCAATGCGGCAAAAAAGCGCACGAAATGGTCCATTGGCGGGCCAGCGATGACCAAGGTCGCCTCGGTGCCTGTACGCCAGAGTTGCTGCATCGCCTCGACAAGATGCATGGTGCCTTTATCGTGTGCGGCAGTGCCAATAATTGTGACAACTGGCCCTGTGATCGCGTGCCGCTCCCGAAATGCTGCGCCATCACCGCCCACCACTTCAGCGGGATTGACGCCCGCGCCAACCAGATGGAGTCGCTCGGCTGATACGCCACACGACAGCAAGAAGCGGTACTCTCGGGGAGTCTGAGCCACCACCGCAGCCGCCCGCCGTAACAACCCCACCTGATGGCGCATACTGTAATACTTCAGCACCCGGCGGTCCCGCTCCTCGCCTACATGAACAAACGGGGTAATCACCAACGGCAGATCCCAGCGGCGGCTATAGCGCTCTGCCGCCAGAATCAGCGATTCGAGCGCGATATTCGCGCTGTGTACCAGATCATAGCGCTCAGCGGTTTGCGCTAATGTTGCTTCCAGTGATGGCACCCAGGGCAAGACGCGCCCTGCCCGCCGCAATATCGCCTCGCTACCGGGCAAGGGCAAAGCGGAGAAGTGCGTCATCAGGCGGCGGGTGACTGGATAACCGAACTGCCAGAGTGGGGGCCGCCGCACGGCAAACCGACGAATCTGTACACCAGCGTGCAGCCGCTCCTGTTCGCCCCAGTCGACCGTCCGTTTCCCCGCAGCCCAGAAATGCTCCAGATCCCAGGCGTCAGTGGTGTAGACCGTGACCCGATTCCCCTGCGCGGCAAGCTGCTCGGAGAGGACACCAAAGTAATTCTCAGAACCCCCGATATAGGGGTAGTAACGCTGAATAATATGCAGGTAGGAGCGACTAGCCATTACGGTGTTGCAGTTGCCGCAGGCGGAGTCGCACTGAGGCGTTCGAGCATCGCGCGGGCGGCGCGGCCCCAGGAACCCTCTGGCTCCAACTCGCTCGCCCGCTGGAAATGTTGCTGCGCTTCAGCTAGCCGTGGCGGTACCCACTGCTGATACAATTCCGCCAGGTAATATTCTGCCTGAGCGCTCTTAGGGTTGATCTCGATTGCTTTCTTGTATTGCACCTCAGCATCGAAAAGCTGACCGTAGTTAAACAGGGCCTGCCCAAAGGCCAATCGCAGATCAACATCATCTGGTTTCAAGGCCACAGCCTTTTCATACCAGGCGATGGCCCCTGGGTAATCCCCCTGATTTTGCAACGTGTTCGCCAGGATAATCATCGCCCCGCTATCGTTGGGATTCGCCTGCAACCGTGCTTCATACGTTGGCACCAGGCCAGAGTTCCCCGGTGGTCGCAGGCCAGTATCTGGGCTGGGGGCCGCGCTATTGTCAAAGATGTAGCCAGTCGCCACCAGCCCAAAGACCATCGAAATGATCACCAGCAACCCCAAGATCGCGAACGTCGTCTGCCCACGGGATACTGTTGTCGCACGCTTGGTGGTTGTACCAACGGAGCGTGCTGCACGGGGAGGTGGGCGACGGGCTGGTTCAGCCATAACGTTGCCGTTGCTCCTGACGTAGATCGGCGAGGGCGCGGCGCAGCCGCAGTTCGCTCACTTTCCCCTCGGCTACAACTTGATCACCAACACAAATCACCGGGATTCGCTCACCCCACTGCGCTTGCAGTTGCGGGTCAGTTTGAATATCGATCCACTCAGCCCGCAACTGCCCGCCCGAATCCGCAACGAGACGGGCGATTGGCACCTTCGCTTTATCGCAGAGCGAACAGGTAGCGTGACCATAGCACGTCAGGGTAAGGGGGGTGAGAATCGTTGCCCGATCACGCCAGCGCTCAAGAATCGCCTGCACTGCGGGGAGTGGGGTTTGACCGCGCCAGCGTCGCATGGTTACGATCCCGTTCCAATACCAGCAAAATACGATAACAAGAAGACCACCGTATTATAGGTGCCATGAGTAATAATACAGGCAGTCGTATTCCATTGCTTCCGCTGATACCCCAGAATAATACCCATCAGCAAGATACCCACAATGGCAAAGGTGAAACCATACTGACTATGCGCCACCGCAAAGAGTAAGGCAGTAAAGCCGATCCCTAACCGTGGTTGGATAGCCCCACGAAAGAGGATTTCCTCGCCAATTCCGGCGGAAAAGCCGATAATCAAGGCCACAACTGGATTCGTGACACCACTGGACATTGACTTCAGAATCACTTCCAACTGCGCATAGCGCTCTGGCTGCAATGCTTTCCCCACCGCATCGATCCCAATCGCTAGGATGAGCAGCGGCACAACCAGCCCAACGGACAGCGCAACCTGCCGCAGGGTGAGCCGACCTAGGCCAAGCCGCTGTACGGCCTCGCGCCAGGGGCGCGTCACCCAGACACCGACCAAGCTCAGCGCCAGGAAAGGATAGGCCAGCACATTCACCACCGAATCGGCAACGGTGATCTTCGTCTGGTCAGCAATACTGTTGAGATCAATGGTGAACAACACTGTGCCTGCAATCACCAGGATCCAAAATGCCACAATGACGCCACTGATATCAACCGTTGAATTCGGATTAATCGGCGTGATCCGGCTTAGCAAAACGCGCACCTGCTTGAACATTGGCAAGATCGTGGCCCCAGCCACGACTAACAGGAGCGTCCCAGAGCGTGGGCTGATCACGGTTGGCACCGCGAACGAGAGAATACCAGTGAGGGCGATCAGCACGGCCAGCGTCCCGAACGAACCGATCACCACGTAGCGTGTTTTGGGCCGAATCTCGGTCATCTGGACCACGGCACAAGCACCATAGAAAAGCGGGAGAAAAGCGACTAACGAGAGCAGCCCACGAAAAAAATCTTGCATCAATCCACCTAAACGCCAGCCAATTGCCGGGTCATCTGACAGCCCAAAACGCCACAGCAGAGCCATGGCAGTATAGCGGATATTGTTCGGCTACTGCGCCGAAATACACCGCTGCCTAGTGAAGTTTACCCACGATCAGCAAAGTCGCGTACTGCGGCGATCGTTGCAGTTACTTGCTCATCGGTCATCTGTGGCCCAATCGGCAGGCTAATCACCTCGCGGTGAATCGCCTCGGAGATCGGATAGGTCCCTACAGGCTGCTGTAATTCAGAATAGGCCGCTTGCAAGTGTGGTGGCGTGGGGTAGTGAATCACCGTGCCAATCTCTGCCGCCGTGAGGTGCTGCTGCAAACCATCGCGGTCGTAGCTCCGCACCACAAAAACGTGCCATGCGGGGTCTGCCCACGCTGGCACCTGCGGCAAAACGACGTTGGCATCCTCCAGTTCCGCCAGATAGCGGGCAGCAATCCTGCTTCGGCGGGCGTTCCACTCATCCAGATGACCCAGCTTCACTCGCAACACCGCCGCCTGAATCTCGTCCAGGCGGCTGTTGTACCCCTTCACTTCATTGACGTACTTCACCCGCGAACCATAATTTCGCAGCACCCGGATCTGATCAGCCAGTTCGGGGTCGTTGGTGGTAATTGCCCCAGCATCGCCAGCCGCGCCCAGATTCTTGCCAGGATAAAAACTCCAAGCGGTAATATCTGCCTGCGCCCCTACTCGCTGCCCGCGATACCGCGCGCCATGTACCTGCGCCGCATCATCCAGAACACGCAGACCATGCCGTCTGGCAATCTCGCAGATCGGGTCGAGATCGGCAGGCTGCCCATAGAGGTGCACGGGCAAGATCACTTTCGTCCGGGGCGTGATCGCCGCCTCGATCAAGGCAGGGTCGATATTGTACGTTGCTGGGTCTGGTTCCACAGGCACTGGCGTTGCCCCGGCATAGCTCACCGCCAGCCAGGTCGCGATATAGGTGTTGCTCGGCACAATAACTTCGTCGCCCGCCCCAACACCCAGCGCCCGCAGGCTCAGGTGCAGCGCTTCCAGGCCATTCCCTAAGCCAACACAGGAGTTTGCCCCAACATAGGCAGCATATTCTTGCTCGAAGGCCGCGATCTCGTCACCAAGCAAATACCAACCACTCGCCATGACCCGCTGGACGGCGGCATCTAGCTCAGAAGCAATCTCATCATACGACGCCCGCACATCTAAAAACGGCACCTTCATTACTTTCCTCGCCCTATTCTCACCTACTGCAATGCTCGTGTGCTTTGGGAGAGAGGATAACACAGCCCTCCTTCCGCTGACTTTGCTACACTTGCCATAGTCGTAGATAGGGTTGTGGTCATTTGGGCAAAGTGGGGTGAGGATGACGAAACGGAAGGGCGGGCTAGGTCGGGGCCTGGGCACCTTTATTCCAACAGAAGTAGCCAACGCCGCAAACGGCCAGGAAGTGGATATTGACGCGATTGGCCCCAATCCACGGCAACCCCGCCTCGCGATGGATGATGCCCGCCTTGCCGACCTCGCTGAGTCGATCCGAGCGCATGGGATCTTGCAACCATTACTCGTCACCCGCACGACAGAAGATGATGTCGCCTATCGCCTGATCGCTGGTGAACGCCGTTGGCGGGCCGCCCGCCTCGCTGGCCTTACGCGAGTGCCAGTCACCGTCAAAGAGGCAACACCCGCCGAATTGTTAGAACTGGCGTTGGTGGAGAATGTGCAGCGGGCCGATCTCAATCCCCTTGAAGAAGCGGCTGCCTATCAGCAGCTTTCGGTCGAGTTTGGCCTGACCCAGGAGCAAATCGCCGTCAGGGTGGGTCGTAGCCGCGTCTCGATCACGAACGCGATTCGGCTGCTGAACAGTCCCCCCGAAGTCAAACTCGCCCTAACCGAAGGCCGCATCACCGAGGGCCATGCACGAGTGCTGCTGGGCCTTGGTTCAGATGCGGAGCAGGCCGAAGCTCTTAAACTGATCGAGCGCGATGGCCTGACTGTCCGGCAAACCGAAGAACTCGTGCGCCGCTGGCAGGCTGCCGGGACGCGCCGCAGCCCATTACCAGTCAGTCGCCCGCCAGACTTCGACCGCCTGGAAGATCGCTTTCGACGCGTCCTCGGTACACGTGTCAACCTGCAAAAGAGCCGTAAAGGTGGGCGGATCGTGATCCACTTCTTCTCTGATGAAGAACTCGACGGACTGTATCAACAAATTGTTGGGCGCGAAGACGATTAAGGTAGGCTAGCCGCCTCACTCGCCTTGCCGCACCGCCGCCGCAATCGCATCGCCTAGCTCTACCGTAGTAGCGGAGCCGCCGAGATCTGGCGTCAGCGTGGTGCCAGCGGCAGTCACTGTGGCGATTGCCGCTTCAATCGCCCGAGCAGCGTCTGGTTGTTCCAGGTGATCAAGCATCATCGCTGCTGACCAGATCGCGGCAATCGGATTGGCGATCCCCTGACCATAGATATCGGGCGCAGAGCCATGTACTGGCTCAAACATCGCTGGTGCCTGTCGCGTTGGGTCAAGATTCGCGCTAGGAGCCAACCCCAGACTGCCAGACAAGGCCCCCGCCAGATCGGTGAGAATATCGGCAAAGAGATTCGAGGCGACCACCACATCCAACGTTTCGGGATGGAGTACGAAGCGCACTGTGGCAGCATCGACGAGCCACGACTCCGTTTCCACGGTGGGATGCCGCTCCGCACATTCCGCAAAGATCTCATCCCACAACGTCATACTGTACGCCTGAGCATTCGACTTGGTGATCGAGGTCAGCTTGCGGCGTGGGCGGCGCTCGGCCACCGCAAAGGCATACTCGATAATCCGCTCAACCGCCCGCCGACTAAACACCGCGGTTTGCAGGGCGATCTCTTCATCACGACCACGCCGCACCCGCCCTCCGACCCCGGAATATTCACCCTCGCTATTCTCGCGCACCACCACAATATCGAACGACTCTGGGCCTTTATCACGCAGCGGCCCTTGGATGCCGGGCAGTAACCGTGCTGGGCGCACATTTGCCCACTGATCAAAGCCCTGACAGATCGCCAGCCGCAAGCCCCAGAGAGTGACATGATCGGGAAGGTCGGGCCAGCCCACCGCACCGAAGTAGATCGCCTCAAACGCCCGCAACTGGTCTAGGCCATCAGCGGGCATCATCTCGCCATGCTCCCGATAGTAGTCACTGCCCCAAGGGAACGACTCGAAGACAAATTGCAGCTTGAAGCGCTCAGCCACCGCCTGCAACACCTTCAGGCCCTCAGGGATAACTTCCTGTCCAATCCCATCACCGGGGATTACGGCAATGCGTATCGTCGTCATCGTCCCCTCCTGGTTCGCTCTAGCTACCGCTCAGGCAGGTCTAGTCGTCAACGTGTTCAGCAAGAAAGGCTGGGAGATCGGCAATCGGCACGCGTGTCTGGCTCATCGAGTCGCGGTCGCGGACAGTAACGGCCTGATCCTCCAGCGTATCAAAATCGACGGTGAAGCAGAATGGCGTCCCGATCTCGTCCTGGCGCCGATAACGACGGCCAATATTGCCTGTTTCATCATACTGCACTGCATAGCGACCCCGCAGTTTCTGCTGGATTTCCCGCGCCACGTTCACCAGCGGCTCTTTCTTTGCCAGTGGCAGAATTGCCGCTTTGATTGGCGCGATCTTGGGCGAGAAGCGCAGCACTACGCGCGTGCCTTGATTATCAGGTTCTTCATCGTACGCATCAAGGAGCAGGATCAACATCACCCGATCAATCCCCACGGCAGGCTCAACAATATATGGAACGATATGCTCGCGAGTCTCATCGTCATAGAACGACAACGGCTCACCGCTACCAGTAATATGCCGCTGCATATCGTAGTCACCGCGCGAAGCCACCCCTTCCAGTTCGCCCCAGCCGAATGGATAGCGATACTCAAGGTCAGTAGTGCCACGCGAATAGTGCGCCAGATCCTGCTTCGGCACATCATAGAAGCGCAGATTCTCCTGCCGGATCCCCAGCGCAAGATACCAGTCCATCCGGGCCTGCCGCCAGTATTGGAACCACTCATCTTCCGTACCTGGGCGCACGAAATATTCCAACTCCATCTGCTCAAACTCACGGGTGCGGAAGATGAAGTTTCCCGGTGTAATTTCGTTGCGAAACGACTTCCGAATCTGGGCGATCCCAAACGGCAATTTCTTGCGCGCTGTTGTCTGCACGAGCGTAAAGTCAATAAACATCGACTGTGCAGTTTCCGGCGGCAGATAGGCTACGGACGCCTCATCTTCCACTGGCCCCACAAAGGTCTTGAACATCAAGTTAAATTGTCGTGGCTCCGTAAATTGCCCGATTTTCCCGCATGATGGGCAAGGGAGATCGGGGGGGATCACCAGCGTACCATCTTCACGACTGGCCGCCCCTGGCAAGTTGTCAGCGCGAAACCGATTATGGCAATTGCGGCATTCAACCAATGGATCGCTAAAGTCGCCAACGTGTCCAGAAGCCATCCATACTTTCGGGTTGGTAATGATCGCCGCTTCCAGCCCTACCACTTCATCGCGCTCGCGCACCATCGCCCGCCACCATTGGTCGCGGATATTGCGCCGCATCTCAACACCCAATGGGCCATAGTCCCAGGAATTGGCATAGCCCCCATAAATCTCTGCCGAGGGATAGACAAACCCCCGCCGTTTACAAAGCGCCACGATCTGATCCATGGTCACCGAGCCTGCTTCACGGATACTCATCTGCCTCCTTCGGAAATAGCTTCCTCACGAATCCGCCGTTAAAAACAAAAATCCCACGTCCCCTGGCTAGGGACGCAGGATAGATAACCCACGCGGTGCCACCCTAGTTGATACAACAGCTTTGCCGCTGTATCCACTCTCTGACGAATAGCTCAGAAGCGCCTTCACCAACGTGACCCAGCGAGGAATTACAGCAAACTTCCTCGTCTCTGATCCAAGGCCTGCTCCACATCAAGGGAGTGCGTCGGGTACTTATTCTTCGTCAACGCTATGCAATATTCGATTGTCGCCAGAGCAGCTATCGCCGCTCCGTACCTGGGCATTGTAGCTGAGCGCGGCGCTGCAAGCCAACTGTCCTCTTGGGCAGCATGGGGCATCAAGGGGTATTCGCAAGCCCTGGCGGACTCCCAACTACTGACCAGGCATAGAAGCGCATATAATCTCCCGTTTGGGCAGTCCAATATTTTTCATCATGATCCCCAGGAGTCAGGCGCACCTGATGCTGAATACCCCGTTCATCGAGGATTTGTCCAAACAAGGCGACCCGCTCCGCAAATGTGTCTTCGGAGCCAGCATCCATCCAGATTGCTGGCATATGGGTAGCATCGAGCACCCGCACCATCTCCAGTGGATCAACATCTTCGGGGCTTTCGTCAGTGCCAATAATGTCACCAATCTCATCAAGATTACGGAGGGCGGGACTATGCGCTCCAACCGCACCAAAAATATCGGGATAGAGGAGGGCCAGTTGCAACGCCCCAAACCCACCCATGGACAGACCGCCAATCGCGCGGCTGCTCGGTTGTGGAATCGTGCGGTAGGTTGCATCAATGTGGGCAACAAGATCAAAGGCGATATAGTCACCCCAGCGCCGCTCATCACCACCATTGTGGTTCACAAAGTAGCTCTGATCACCCTGCGGCATGACAATAATCAACGGTTGGATCTGCCCATCCCAGGTAAGATCCTCAGCAGCTTCTGGCAAACCATAGGCGACCCACTCGCTATAGTGTCCACCTGCGCCATGCAGCATATACACGACGGGATAATGGCGATCTGGCGAACTGTCGTAGGTTGGCGGCAAATAGATGCCATAGGGCATCGATTGCTCTAATGCTTCACTGTAGAATGCGCTATCTTTGAGGTATCCTCCAGAAGCAGTTATCGCTGGGTTACTGGCGCTACTCGGCTGCGGCTGGGGCGCGGTCGAGGCCACACCACCACTGCGTACCACGGCAGTTGGGCTAGGGCCAGGGCTCTGATCGTTGCGCCCGGTAAGCCCTGATGAGCCACGGGCGCTACCAGAGACACTCCGCGGCGTGGTGACTGTTGAGGCGGGCGGGGCAGAGGCCCGATTATTCGTGCTACTGCCTGGCGAGGCTACTGCTGCTGCACCTGTGGAGCTATTCGACCGTAACACAATTCCCCCACCAATCCCCAGCGACCAAACAAAGGGGGCGGTGAGCAGAAAGAGCATCAACAACACTGCCAACGAATCACCTGGTCGCGGCCAGATGCGGGATGACTTCGGTAACCGAAAGGTCATTACTGGCGATCCGCCTAACGGGCTCACGACCGACCAGAGGAATCGCAACTTCGTCAGGCCCCAGACAGTGCCAACCCCTGCTAACTGCAAGACAGCATTCCACGCGGCATGTGGCGCAGCATATCCGGTTTCGCGCCCGCGCCCCCAGGTATGTAACACGAAGAGTTGCAGGCCAACCAAAACAAACAAATGCGCACTATAGGCGTAGAGCGCACCCTGACCCAATGGGAGCAGAAACCAACTGAGCGCACGGGATAACGGCACCCAACAATGACTCACCAATAACCAGAGGAACCCAAAGACCAGCCCGAAAGCGATCAACCGAGGTAGTGGCAATGCGCTCTTATCAAACCATCGATCAAGCCAGGCCGCCGTATCACCACCTGGAACATAGCGGGCGAAAATCACGCCGTTCGTAACGTGTACATAGACCAACGCGGCAAAGGTACCTGCCAGAAACAGAAACAGCGCAGCAGGCATAAATCGCGGGATGACGAACTGCGCGAACCACTGGCTGATGCGCTGGCGCTCGTAGCCAAGAATCATTGGCAGAAAGAACAGAATCTGCCAGGCCGCAAAGTTAAAGACTGGGTTATCGGCGATCAGCCAGGGAAGCTGGAGTTGCGTAGGCCAGAATTGATAGGCAGCCCACAAGCCGATCGAAAGCAGCGCCAGTAGCCACCACAACCCTTTTCGTAAAAAAATCAACGCCAGTGGCGCACAAAGCATGGCAAAGGCATAAAAAAGCATCACATCGACCAGATAAAAGGTGCGCTGTAAGGTCAGGACGTCAATGATAAAGCGGGCTGGATCAGTACTCAGAATAACGCCACGCGGGAGGTCAAAGAGGGCGGCAGCAAATGCCGTGGCTAACGCCAACCATACGGCTAAGGTATAGAGCGTCCATGAACGCAATAATAGCTTCTGCACCGTGGGCCATAGACCATCGCGCCACATCCGAGCGCCATAAACGAGTCCAACGGTGAGGCCAGAGATAAAGACGAAGACTTCCGCAGCGGAAACAAAAAACTGGTTCCCACCAGTGATCGCGTGAAGCCACGACTTTCCACCAACGTGATCAACCACCATCGCAAAGACAGCATACCCACGCAGCAGGTCAATACGCAGATCGCGTTTTGAGTCAGCGCGATACCCCCAGCGCAACCGCCGCGTTGTCGTTTCCTCAATGGACGTGGCAACTGGCGCTTGAGTAGGCGGCAACGCGGCTATCGTTGCAGGAGTTGTCGTATCAGTTGCCATTGTCGCCCGCCTTCGCCGCCAGAGTGGTCCGAAAAGATCTGCAAGTGATAAGGAAACAATACTCGCTATACTGCCCATTATGCACGCAATACAGCAGTATTATCCGCACTTACTGCGTCTTTCCTACACTAACAGCCTACTCCTGGCGTTGTGCCTCAGCCAGCACTGGTGCAGAGATATGGTCACTATCGGCCAGTTGCTGATAGACCTGGGTGGTCGAAATACTGACATGACCGAGCAACTGCTGAATCATCCGTAGCTCCGCCCCATTATGCAGTTCATGGGCGGCGAATGAGTGGCGCAACGTATGCGGCGTAATGTCACAGATTCCGGCTGACCGCGCATAGCCTTTCAGAATTAACCAGAACCCCTGACGGGTGAGGCGTTGTCCACGATGGTTGAGGAACAGGGCTTGCTCACCATCTTCATGGGCGATCCGATTGCGCCCACGACTCAGGTATTCCCGCAATGCTCGTACCGCCGACGGCTTCAGTGGAATCGACCGCTCACGACCACCTTTGCCATAGCAATGCAGTTGATTTGTCGGTAACTCAAGATGGTTCAGGTCAAGCGCGACCAACTCACTCACCCGAACACCAGTCGAATAGAGCGTTTCCAGCATGGCCCGATCGCGCAGTGCTTCGGCCCCACTACTTTTCGCTGGCTGGGCAAGCAATCGCTCGACCTCATCTGTGCTAATCGCACGCGGGACATACTTATCCACTTTGGGTGAGTTCAGTACCGTGGAAGGATCAGCGCTAATCTCTCCCGCTTCAGCCAGGTAATGAAAGAACGATTTCATCGCCGCTGTTTTCCGGGCCACCGTCGACGATGCATACTGCCGAGTACGGAGATGTAGCAGGTAGTTGACCAATTGGTCTTGCTGCACCTCCCGCCACGCCCGTACCCCTTGCTCACTACTCAATTGAGCGGCGAACTGCCCCAGATCGTTGCGATAGGCTGAAATCGTATTTTGGGAGAATTCTTTCTCCGACTGCAATGCTTGCAAGAACTGGCTGATCTCTTGGTCCATAATTCTCATCACCCCATCGTTTGCTGGATAATTTCGCAACTGGCTCCCGCTTGGACTCCTTACTGGCGGCATAGCTCCACGAACAACGTACCATCGCCCGCGCCCGCGCTTTCCAGGCTGCTAGTGGAAGCTTATGTCGCCCCCTCTAAGATAGCAACTCAGCCACTGGCTGATAAGTCAAGCCAAACGCTTCGGCTACGGCTGGATAAGTGACCTGCCCCTCGTAGGTATTCACTCCGAGAGCCAGGGCAGAATCTTGCACTACTGCCGCCTTGAAGCCCAGATTCGCTACCTTGAGGATATAGGGCAGCGTCACATTACTCAGGGCAAAGGTGCTGGTACGCGGCACTGCCCCAGGCATATTCGTTACGCAATAGTGAATAATCCCATTGATCTCGTAGGTTGGGTGGCTATGCGACGTGGGCCGTGCTGTTTCGATACAACCACCCTGATCAATCGCCACATCCACAATGACAGCGCCCGAACGCATCCCCCGCACCATATCACTCGTGACCAGTTTGGGTGCTTTCGCCCCTGGAATCAAGACCCCGCCAATCACCAGATCGGCATCAGCAATCGCCTCGGCCACCGTCTGCCGATTCGACATCAGGGTGACGAGATTACCATGAAGCACTTCTTCCAGGTAGCGCATCCGCTCGGCACTTTTCTCCAGAATCGTTACTGCGGCTCCAGCTCCAAGCGCCATCTGGGCGGCATTCGTCCCAACTACACCACCACCAACGATGACGACGTTGCAGGGGCGCACCCCTGGTACACCACCCAGCAACTGCCCACGTCCGCCATTCATCTTCTCCAGATAATGCGCCCCAACCTGGATGGACATTCGCCCAGCAACTTCACTCATTGGTGTCAGCAAGGGCAATGAATGATCAGCCAACTGCACGGTCTCATAGGCAATCGCCGTGGTCCCGGCCTTAATCAGCGCGTGGGTCAGGGCTTCTTCGGCAGCGAGGTGTAAATAGGTAAAGAGGACCTGGTCTGCTCGCAGCAAAGGATATTCAGCCGCAATCGGTTCCTTGACCTTGACCACCAGTTCGGCGCGCGCAAATACTTCTTCGTGAGTTTCCACAATTTCTGCGCCCGCCGCTTGATATTCGGCATCGGTAAACCCGCTGCCGAATCCTGCACCTTGTTCAACAACAAGATAGTGGCCAAAGTGAAATAGTTCTGCTACACCTGCTGGAGTAAGTGCAACTCGATACTCGTTATCTTTAATCTCCCGTGGCACTCCGACACGCACGATACATCCTCCACGCCACTACGTTCAACGCACCCAAACAGCAACAAACAGGGTGCCTAAAACAACAAAGCCCCTTGTTCATATGGTTAACCTATTGCACTGCACACAACTTCGCTGTGCGAGAGCCATAGTATACACGACAATACCGCCTCAGAGATGACCTGTTATCTGTCTTGACATGTACGGACATCTCCTCTACAACTTACCTTGGGCGATCCGCAAGCGCAGATACCCCAGGATCGGCACAACTGGTGAGGATGATGGTATCGAGGAACAATCAGGCCACGAGCAGTAATCCCCCAACAGTCCAAACGCTGCGCGACCGTCTGGCAGGATTGCAGGGAGCCACCAGCAACCGTACTGCCACCACAGCACCGCCAGGCCCACCAGCCTATCGTCCAGCCGTCACGATCGCCGGGGGGTATGAGGTGACGACCCCTTTTGGCCCAACCTACGTTGTGGAACAACGCTACCCGCTTGACCATCAACATGGCCCGCACCAGCTTGGGGCGCTGCACCAATTTCACCCCGAACTTCTGGCCTTACTCAGTGGTCAGTCAGCAGCTTTTACGCCCACAGAGCTGGTGCTACTGGATACTGAAACCACGGGATTGGCAGGCGGCACAGGAACACACGTCTTCCTGGTTGGCCTGGGGTTTTTTGAGCAAGCGCCAGCGCAACCTCCAGGATTTGTCGTACAGCAATACTTCTTGCGCGATCTCCGCGAAGAACGGGCATTCCTCTATGCCCTCGCTGCAACGCTGAGTCGTTTCCAGGCCATGGTCAGTTTCAATGGCAAGAGTTTCGACTGGCCGCTCCTCACTACACGATTCGTCCTGACCCGCAGCCAGCTCCAACCGCATCTACACCAATGGCCGCACCTGGACTTACTCCATCCGGCGCGACGCATCTGGAAGCATCGCCTGGGGAGTTGTAGCCTGACGGCGTTGGAAGCGGGCGTCCTGGGCATTGAGCGCGTCGATGATCTGCCTGGTGCGCTGATTCCCGAACGCTATTTCCGCTATCTGCGCGATGGGGATATTCGTCCACTCTTGCCGATACTCAGCCACAATGCCACTGATATTGTTTCCTTGCTCACCTTACTGATCCACCTTGGTCAGTTACTCACCAATCAGCACCAGGGGATACAAGCGGGCAGTGACCTCTATGGCCTCGCCACCTTACAGGCAGCCTTAGGCCAGGAGCAGGCCAGCCTCGCCACATTGCGGGCAGCATTGGCCGACCGCGCCTTACCCGCACCATTGCGCCGCGCCACCCGCTACACCCTTGCCAGAGCCCTAAAGCGCGATCAACAGTGGGCCGAAGCCGTCCCGCTCTGGCGCGAGGCCATCAAGGCCGAAGCACGCCGAAAAACTCCTGACCTTTGGGCCTATGTCGAACTCGCCAAATATTTTGAACACGTCGTGCGCGACTACCCCGCAGCCATTGCTACGATTGAAGCGGCGACACAACTACGCGCCCTCCGCACCAATGCGATCTGGAATGACGATTTCGGCTACCGGCTCACCCGACTCCAACGCAAAGCAGCAGGCCATCAGGGACGATCAACCGAGTTTTCGTTATACTGATCGCCGAAAGAAACAAACCCTGCGAAGCGCACGTTGTAGAGGGAAACCACCAGTGCCGATTGCCAGGGGGCAATCGCACCAGTAACTTTGGCGCAACTGTGGGGAAACCCTACAGAAGAAGATAGAGACAAGCGCACCTAGTTTCTTGGGGAGGCGTAGCGAGGAGAAAGCACAGTGTACGATCAACAATCAGCCTACGGATCACAGCAGTATGGGAATTCTTCTGGGCAAGGGGTTAATGCTGTTCTACCGCCTGAGCTACAGGGGTTGAACTGGGGCGGATTTCTCCTGAACTGGATCTGGGGGATTGGCAATAATGTCTGGATCGCCCTGGCGGCATTTATTCCATTTATTGGTTGGCTTGTGCCATTCTATCTGCTGTTCAAGGGCAACGAATTAGCCTGGAAAGCCAAACAGTGGGACAGTGTAGAACACTTTAAGGCGACCCAACGCAAGTGGATGATCGCTGGCCTGATCGTCCTGGGGATCGGGCTGGTCTGCGCCTTTATCTCAATCATCATGAATATCATCGCTGCGGGAGTAAGTAGCACCAATTAACGGTACTCGCGGACGAATAATGGCTGACGGAGACGACCCACACAGGCATCACACGCGAGTACGTACCGCCGTTCCCCAGCCCAGTCACCGCTCGCCGAAGCCATGCCAACGAAGTCTACAAACTACCATCGTTTGACATTCAACAGGGATCAACGCCAATCGCCGAGCAGCGAGGACTTCGCTGCTCGGCGATTGTGGCAGCCACGTTCGGCAACGCCGAGGGCGTCTGGCAGGTGCGTAGGATGTGGGAGTAGCGATGATGCCGCTTTCTGGTCCTTCACTACTCCGAGCCGACGAACGAGCGGTGCCAGGATCAGCCCCTGCCCAACACGAGCAGGAAGTGGATGAGCGCGCACAGCGCGAACGACGCCCGGTCGCCTCGTTCAGGGGGCGAGGCCCACAAGCATCTCTTGTGATGGCAGGAAGAACGCCGTGCCCGTGGCGGCGGTGGAGTAGTCGAGGATCCGATCGTAGTGGCCGACCGGATCGCCCACAAACATATTGTGGAGCATCTGCTCGATGACCGCGAGGTCGCGTGCGTACCCGATGAAGTAGGTGCCGAATTCAGCCTGACCGGGTCGCCCGAACGGCATGTTGTCACGCAGGATCTTGCGCTCCATCCCGTCGGTGCCGACGATGGTGTTCAGGGTCTTGTGCGACTTCCACCCGTCCGCGTCATCCAACTCGACGTTATCGGCCTTCGTGCGGCCAATGATTCGTTCCTGCTCGGCAACGGTGAGATCCGCCCACGCAGCAAGGTTGTGCAGGTACTTCTGCACGACGACATAGCTTCCCCCGGCGAAGTGCGGATCGTCGTCACCGAGGATGGTGGAGCTGTAGAGGGTGTTGCCAGTTGGATTCTCCGTGCCGTCGACGAAGCCCAGGAGGTCACGGTCGTCGAAATAGCGGAACCCCTGCACCTCATCGACGACCGTGACGGCATCGCCGAGCGCGACGAGGAGCAGGCGTTCCAGCTCAAAGCAGAGGTCGCTGCGCTCGGCGCGGATATGAAAGAGGGGTCGCCAGACGTGGCGACGGCGGTGTGTTTGGCACCCTGTATCGCCGCGAAGCTGTGTAGCTGGGCTGGTCGCTTCTTCTGGCCCAGCCGATCCCAGGCGTCGCTGCCGATCCCGACGTTGCAGGAGAGATGACCGTTGAGATCGCGAAAGCCGACAGTGCGGATCAGCCCGCCAATGTCGGCGATGACCGCTCGCGCCCGCGACAATGCCGCGTCACCCGGCGCGATAGTCACAACGAGGAAGACAGCCGTGCGCGACAGCGGGGCGTCGATACTCTGGGGCTCGATCGGGACCCGGTCGCGCGTATTCTCTGCCATGATCGCTTGTCCCCCACATGTTCATGTCGATTGCGCCGAACGGACGGCGAAAGCAGCGCCATGCAGTGGCGTTGCGCTAAGCGCAGGCAGTATAGCAGTTGCCAACTGGGGCAGGGGCGCGTGGTTGGACGCGCGGGCATACCGGGTCTGCATCGTTGTGGCTGAGATACCCACATCTCCCGCAGAGCGGTTAGTGCAACGTCCCCCACGAGTTACCATGCTACAATCGTATTGAGGCGCGTAGTACTCTGCGCGGTTGTGCTGCTGGGTACAGCACAATCGGCTTCCAGCAGGCATCAGAAATAGGAGAGGCAATGGCGATCATTATTGATGGACACCTTGATCTCGCCATGAATGCCCTGGATTGGAACCGTGACCTCACCCGCACTGTGCCAGCGATCCGCAGCAGTGAAGCGGGCATGGCGCAGAAAGGGCGCGCCACTGGCACCGTCGCCTTGCCCGAACTACGGGCTGGCGAAGTTGCCCTTTGTTTCGCGACGCTTTTCGCCCGCGCCAAACAACCAGGCAGCCCTTTCAGCGGCTATCACAGTCCCGCAATTGCCTACGCGCAGGCCCAGGGCCAACTCGCCTACTACCGACAGTTAGAGCGTGAGCAGGCAGTTCACATCCTCCGCGACTGGGCGGCAGTCGCAGCACATCTCAGCAGGTGGCAGGAGCATGGTGCTAGCCAACCTCTGGGCCTGATCCTCAGCATGGAGGGGGCCGACCCGATTGTGGAGCCAGCCCAGGTGGTCGATTGGTGGAACGATGGAGTGCGTATTGTCAGTCTCGCGCATTATGGGCTGAGCAGTTACGCGCATGGCACCGAGTCAACGGGACCGCTGCTGGCGCGAGGGCGTGAATTGCTGCAGCGGATGGCCGATATCGGCATGATCCTGGACGTGTCGCACCTTGCCGATGAGAGTTTCTCTCAGGCCCTCGACGAGTTTGGCGGGACAGTCCTTGCCAGTCACTCAAACTGCCGGGCACTCGTTCCAGGCGACCGTCAACTCACCGATGCCATGCTCCAACAGTTGTTCGAGCGCGATGCCGTAATCGGGGTGGCCTTCGATGCCTGGATGCTTCAACCGGGCTGGGTGAAGGGAGTCACAACGAATGAACACGTGAGTCTGGAACAGGTGGTTGACCAGCTTGACCACATCTGCCAACTGGCCGGGAATGCATCGCACGCAGCGATCGGCACTGACCTCGACGGTGGTTATGGCGGCGAACAGTGCCCGCATGATCTCAACACCATCGCCGATTTGCAGAAGATCCCCCATCTCTTGCAGCAACGTGGCTATCAGGAAACGGATATCACCGCGATCATGTCTGGCAACTGGTGCCGCCTGTTGCAGCGTGCCTGGGGTATGCCGCAGCCCTGATTGACTGTCATCACCGATCCTGCCATGATGCGCGCACACGATCGCAACACAACAGGAGGTGAGGAAGATGATTGAACTTGCTGACCCCAATGAGTCCTATGTGCATGGCGCGAGTGATCAACCGCTAATCGGCGCGACGATTGGCGATTGCTTCGACCGGGTTGCCGATGCCCTGCCCGATCATGAGGCATTGGTCTGTTGTCATCAGAATCTCCGTTATACCTATCGCCAACTCCAGGAAGCCTGCGATCAATTCGCTCGTGGCCTGCTGGCGCTCGGGCTGAAACCAGGAGAGCGGATTGGGATCTGGGCTCCGAACTATGCCGAATGGGTCATCGCCCAATTCGCCACGCCGAAAATCGGCGCGATCCTGGTCAATATCAATCCGGCTTATCGCACCAGTGAACTGGAATATGCCCTGCAACAATCGGGCTGTGTGGCCCTGATCATCGCCCCACCATTCAAGACCTCAGACTACGCGGCCCTACTGAACGAAGTTTGCCCGGAACTCGCCACTGCCACACCCGGTCAGTTACAGGCTGCGCGCCTGCCAGCCCTCCGCTCGGTGATCGCTTTTGGCGACCAAACCGTGCCAGGGGCCTTTCATTGGGACGAAGTTATGGCGCAGGCCGGGGCAGTCAGTGCCGAGCAGCTGGCGGAAGCGCAGGCGCAGCAGGGGTTTGATGATCCGATCAATATCCAATATACCTCTGGCACCACTGGCTTTCCGAAAGGGGCAACTCTTTCCCACCACTCGATTCTGAACAACGGCTTTTTCATTGGCGAACGGATGCGGCTCACCACTGCCGACCGCCTCTGTGTCCCCGTACCGTTCTA
>JBDHWF010000056.1:0-24004 GCA_039810045.1 Chloroflexia bacterium | reverse complement strand
GCTGATGGGGCCAGATACGATCCTCGTCAATGCCGCGCGTGGGCCAGTGATCGATACAGCCGCGCTCGTTGCGGCGTTGCAGAACAACACGATTGCTGGGGCGGCCCTCGATGTCACCGACCCTGAGCCGTTACCAGCAACTCATCCACTGGCTAGCCTGCCCAACGCGATTGTGGTGCCACACACCGCCTCTTCAACGATTGCAACGCGCAATAAGATGGCCTCGTTGGCGGCAGAGAACTTGCTGGCAGTTCTGAACGGCACTCCGCCACCGTCAATTGTGAACCCAATTGTGTTAGAGTCACGCTAGAGAGTGTCATGGAAAGGCCAACAGTCTACTGAACCGAGTACAATACCACGATAACCGATGGTGGGGCGGTGCTTCGTTAGTCTGCAGTACCGCCGAGTAGAGAAGGTGGAGACAGAAATGGCTTCAGCCAATGGACAGCGGCGCGTCGTCGTTACTGGGATTGGGGCGGTTTCGGGGGTTGGCCTGAACGTTGCGGAAAACTGGGCCTCCGTTAGCAATGGCTGCTCAGGGATTGCCACGATCACCCATTTTGATGCGGTAGGGCGCGGCTTTGGCACGCAGATTGCCGCCGAAGTCAAAGGATTTGATCCACTCACTCGAATCAGTGCGAAGGAAGCGCGGCGGATGGATCGTGTGACCCAATTCGCCGTTGTCGCCGCATTTGAGGCTGTCGAGTCGGCAGGACTAGCAATCACCGCTGACAACGCCGAGCGGATCGGGGTCATCGTTGGCTCGGGGATCGGCGGTCTCGCCACATTGGAACAGCAGGCGACAGTGCTGGCGGAAAAAGGCCCAAAGCGGGTCAGTCCGTTCCTGATCCCGATGATGATCGCTGATATGCCCGCAGGCCAGATCTCGATCTCGCTTGGAGCAAAGGGGACAAACTTCTGTCCCGTCTCGGCCTGTGCCACGAGCGCCCACGCGATTGGTGAAGCGACGGAAGCAATCCGGCGTGGGGCCGCCGATGTGGTCATTGCGGGTGGCACGGAGGCCTGCATCACCCCCCTGAGTATTGCTGGCTTCGGCTCGATGACGGCGCTCTCAACCCGCAACGATGAACCAGCGCGGGCCAGCCGCCCATTTGACCTGGAACGCGATGGGTTTGTCATGGGCGAAGGGGCAGCGATCCTGGTGTTGGAAGATCTGGATCACGCCCAGGCGCGCGGCGCGACGATTCTCGGCGAAGTCCTCGGCTATGGGTCAACCGCCGATGCAAACCACATCACCCAGCCCGCCCCCGGTGGCGAAGGTGGGGTGCGCGCCATGCGGCTCGCCCTGCAACAAGCAGAACTTGAACCAACCCAGATCGCCTATCTCAACGCACACGGCACGTCAACCCCCATCAACGAAACGCTCGAAACCGCCTCAATCAAGACAGTCTTTGGCGACTATGCCTATCAGCTACCAATTAGTTCTACCAAGTCGATGACTGGGCACCTGCTCGGGGCAGCGGGCGCGCTCGAAGCCGTCTACTGTCTGAAAGCAATGGGGGGTGGCCTGATTCCCCCAACGATTAATTATGAGTTCCCTGACCCAAACTGCGACCTGGATTATGTGCCAAATGAAGCCCGCCGCGCCGAACTCCCCTACGTGATGACCAACTCACTCGGCTTTGGCGGCCACAATGTCTCGCTGATCCTGGGGCGCTGGAACGGCTAGCCTGTACTTTGGGAAACAACCAGAAGCGTAGCCTCTGCCAGTCAGCAGAGGCCACGCTTTTTACGCCAGCGGGCGGCAGCAATTATCCTACAGTCAGTCGGCGATAGAGATCGGGGAGCTTACGCGGGAGCGAGGCCACATCTGATAACGTCACATAATTATCGGGGCCAAAGAGTCGGGGCATATATTCCCGCGCTTCCGCGTCAATAGTCAGGCAAAAGGTGCGGATACCGTGACCACGCGCCTCAAGCAACGCCTTGCGCGTATCCGTGATCCCATACTCCCCACCATAGGCGTCGAAGTCATTGGGCCGCCCATCGCTGAGCAGCATCAATAACTTTACCCGCGCTGGCACAGCCTGTAACAGCATCGTTGTGTGACGGATTGGTGGGCCCAGGCGAGTGTAGGAAAGCGGGGCCAGGCCACCGAGCCGCTGCTTCGTTTCCTCATCCCACTGATCGGTGAACTCCTTGACTGTGTAGAACTCGCAGCCCTTCCGCGTTGATCCAGAGAAGCCATAGATCGCGTAGCGATCGTCGAGGGTCGTCAACGCCTCCCCCAATAACACCAGCGATTCCTTAGCAACATCGATCACCCGTTCGCCACCACGCGGGCCAGCGATGTAGCCCCCAGTGGACCCACTCAGGTCAATCAGCAACGCGACGGCAATATCACGGCGGTCTTCGCGAGTGCGGGCATATGGTCGTTCATCGGGCGAGAGCCCCAGCTTCCGATCAACGTGCGAGGCCACCACCACATCAAGATCAAGGTCTTCGCCATCATCCTGGCGTCGTTGCCGTTGCCGTTCCGGGCGCAGCGTTTCGAACTGGCGCTTCAAGGCCTGAATCTGAGCGTGCCGCCGCCGAATTACCCCATCGACCCACTCCGTCGTGCCTGTCCGCAAGCGACGCGGGCGCAACGCCACCCACTCTGGGCGATAGGCCCCAATGGTGACATCCCACTCGGGATAGGTAAACGCGCCACGCTTTTCCTCAGCCGTCAGCGGCACCAACCGCGAAGTAAATTGTGGCGCGGTATCAGCATACGATACCGCCACCTGTCGCCCACCTTGTGGCTCGATTCTTCGCTCGTCGTTATTCGGCAATGGTGGCGGCAACCCCCGACCTTCTACTACCAGCGTGGGGGCAGGACGGGGCAATTCCACAGGAGGGGGCTGCTTCGCCCCCTCGTCGCGGCGTGGTGGTGGGGCGGCCAACGGCGGGGGCAACTCGCGCCGCACCCGGTCGAGACGAATCCGCCCGCGACCCAGCAGTGGAGGCAACTTTGCCCCCGCACTCAGGCCCACAATCTGCTCCTGCACCGCCAAAGCGAATGTCAAACTATCGGCACGGCTCAGTTCCTGCCAGCGCTCTGGCGCGGGGAGCAGCGCACTGATTGCCCGCAATGTTGGTTGTTGGCGACCGCGCACCGCCGCCAATGCCGCTTCCTCCACTCCCAGCGACCGATGTAGCAGGAGTTCCACAGCCTGGGTACGGCCCCGATGTTGGGTCAGCGACTGCCGCACAGTCAACCCTTCGGTGGCAAAAGCCCGCAACTCACGGCCAATCCCAGGAAAATCCCGTGCGAGATGGGCCGCTAAGCGGGCGCCCTCAACCACTTCAAAGACCGTTGCCAGCAAGGCGGGATCGGTTGCGCGCTGTAACGGCTCCAACCCCGCTGGATCGAGCGTGCCATAGAGGTGTTGGGCAGCGGTATGCGCGATCAGGGCTTTGTAGAGCCGCAGATTTCCGGCCCTGGCTGGGGCATAGGCTATCTGTTCGGGCAAGAAAATCGTGCGGCCATTGGTATATGCCCCGCTCGTCGTGGCCTCCACATTCCCCGCCAATATCAATGCGCCATTCGTCAGCCCAGCGACAAACAACGCCAGGGTGCGCTCGGCCTCACGCAAGCGTAATGGCGGAAAGGTGGGCGCGGGGGGTACATCAGCCCGTTCCCGGCCAAAACGCACCCGCCAACCATTATTGTTGCGTTGATTAGCCGTCATAATCGTAGAACTTCACGACTACCATCCTCAGGCGACGGTAGCGATCAGGGCGTAGAGGGCTTCCAGCACGGCTGGGTCATCGCTGATCGGCGCGGCGATAGCGAGTTCACAGGCTCGCTGTAAATCCAGGCCACCCTGCACCAGCAACCCGGCATAGACCAGCAAGCGCGTTGACGCTGGCTCCTCTAAGCCCGCCTCTTTCAGGTTACGGATCAGTTCGCCGATCCGCACGATCTGCGTCGCCGTCGCTTGATCCAGCCCTGTCTCGTGGCAAACAATCGCGATCTCGGCCTCACGCGGGGGAAACGCAAACTCCAAAGCCACAAATCGCTGCCGCGTACTCTGCTTCAGGTTCTTCAGTAAGCTCTGATACCCAGGGTTATACGAGATCACCAGCATGAACTCTGGCGATGCTTGCAACAGTTCCCCGGTGCGGTCAATGCGCATCCGGCGCCGATCATCGGTGAGTGGATGGATCACGACCGTAGTATCTTTGCGCGCTTCAACCACCTCATCTAAATAGCAGATCGCGCCAGAGCGCACTGCCTGCGTCAGCGGCCCATCAACCCAGACCGTCTCGTCACCCCGAATCAGAAAGCGGCCAATCAGGTCTGAGGCGGTAAGATCGTCGTGGCACGCCACACTCACCAATGGACGACCAAGCCGATGCGCCATATGGCGCACAAAGCGCGTCTTACCACAGCCAGTCGGCCCTTTCAGCATCACTGGCAGTTGGTGGTGATAGGCCGCCTCAAACGCCGTGACCTCATCGCCCAACGGCAGATAATACGGCTCGCCCTCGATCTCCAACTCTTGCTGAGCGCGTGCGCCTTCCCAATGTTCTTCACCCAGCCCCGCTGGACGATGTAGCCCACTTTCTGTCATCTTGCTCCACCTGCTGCATCAGGAACACGCTTCAGCGCCCAGAATATAATCGTAGCGAACTGGCGCGAAACAAACCACCGATCAGCGCGATTCATCTTCGCCAAAGAGCTTTTGTGCCTGAGCGATCAATGGCGCAAGCGCAATCGCCGCCCGCAACCGATCTGCCCGCAGATGTAACTCCACGCCATCAGCCAGCACAAATCGCTCCCACTGTTCACCAGCCGCTGGCACAAGGTCACGCTCCGGCGATACTGCCGCGCCCACAGCCTGCTGGAGCGGCTCATCTGCCGGAGCCAACGCCGCCCGTACCTCGGCATCGCTGAGCGGAAGGAGGATGTCGCGAATGGCCCGCAACGATTGATACTGGCTTTTCAACTGGGCAATCAAGGCCAGCCGATCCCGATGCGCAGCAGTATAGACAGCGGCTGGGCCAGACCCGGAGGGGGGCGGCAGCAATCGCTCAGCAATGTAATAGCGAATTGTTCGCGCCGAAGTGTTACTCACCTCGACGAGTTCAGCCAATCGATATTGCTCCATATGATCAACGTAGCAGGTACGGCCCGACCGTGTCAATGTGCATGGGTTGGGCCTGAGTTGCCGAACAGCCCGTCTGCACCGTATCCTTGCTTTGTTTGCAATGCAGCGCGTGAAGAATGCCGGAGGCGGCAATGGCCGATGCGGAAAGCCTGGCGCAGGGCGCAGTCGAGCGTTTAGTCGAAAATGAAACGTTGCGTGGTGACCTGACCGACGAAGGATTCAATCCGATTGTCGAGTGGGCATCGAATACGTTGCTCGCTACCGCCCAAACCCTGGTCAATGACGCTGAAGAAACGGCCCAGACCCGCATGGACGAAGCAGAAACAGCCACTAAACGGATTATTGAATCGTTGGTCATGGCAGCCGAACAACATACACGCGCTGACGTGATGGCGTTAGCCAAAGATCCCGCCATCGCCGACGACCTCAAAACGAAGATGCGAATTGCCGCCCATGGCTGGCGTTTAGGCGATGATATTGATGCGAATGCCAACCGCCTGGTCAAGGCGTTACGGGGGGTCCAACTATGAGCCAACAGCCACCACGACGCCGGAAACGCCCCACGGCATCTGCCCAGCAACCAGCCCAAACACCACCACCAGCCTATACACCGGCGCCAGACTACCGCTCGCAGGGCTTTACCCCACCAGAGCCACCATTCTGGCAACGCCCTGGTTGCCTGATCCCGCTGGCGTTGATCCTGTTAATCTTCTGTGTCGCTGCGGCGGGGCTACTCAGCTTCTATGCTGCACACCAAAAAGACAATGAAGAATCCGCTAGTCGCACAACCCCAGAGCCAGTGCCGAGTGGCACGCCCGTCATCAATATTGGTAGTGGCGGTGAACTCGATGGTGGGTGGTATCGCCTCTACTTCACAGCCCCTAAATACCCTGATAACCCAGCGAACCACCGGGGCGGGCTTGACGAAAAACTTGTCGCCTTGCTCGATTCTGCGAAGACCAGTATCGACATCGCTGATTATGACTTTGACCTCGCAAATGTGGCCGACGCGCTGGTTCGCGCCAAAGAGCGCGGCGTGACAGTGCGAATGGTGACTGATACTGACACACTCACCAACACGAAGAATGCAGCGATTGTCTCGGCCTTTGGCAAGCTACAGGTCGCTGGTATCCCCATTGTCGATGATAAGCGTGGCCCGATTATGCACAACAAGTTCACCGTGGTTGATCAACAGTGGATCTCAACGGGATCCTGGAATTACACCGATGGTGATACCTACCGCCTGAATAACAACATGATTATTATTGATAACCGAGAATTGGCCGCCAATTACACCAATGAGTTTGCCAAGATGTTCGACAGGCGCCAATTTGGGCCAACCAAAGACAAGAGCCTACCCTATCCCACGATCAACACCAATGGAACCCGGATCCAAACCTGCTTTGCTGCCCAGGGCAAATGTGCCGCCCAGATCATTAGCACCCTGAATACCAGCACGCAAAGTATCCGCTTCCTTGCCTATTCGTTTACCAGCGACCCAATAGAGCAAGCGATGGTCGCGCGTAGCCAGGCGGGGGTATCAGTCAGTGGCGTCTTCGAAAACAGTGGTTCCCAGACACCGTTCTCGGCGTATGGCAAGCTAAAGGCCGAAGGAATCCCCGTCTATACCGATGGCAATCCCTGGGTTATGCACCATAAGGTGATCATCATTGATGAGCGAACCGTGATCTTTGGTTCATTCAATTTTAGTGACAATGCCGATACCCAGAACGACGAAAATCTGCTGATCATTGACAACCCTGATATCGCACGAGCGTTCAAAGCGGAATACGATCGCGTGCTGGCCCTGGCCCTGAACCCGCCCACCAAGAAATAATGCTGTAGAGCCCAGCACCGCGCAACCCAAGCAGTCTACTGCACAGGCGCGGTTATTTCAGGCGTACGGTCAATGCGCCAGCACTGGGGAGTAAGGCAATCACTTGCAGATCGCGGCGGTCAGTCGTCGCCCGAACCTGGCGATTGAAGGCGGCCTCAGTCTCAGTCACAATCGCCGTTGGCACGCCCAGCGCGCCAGCCTCGGCGTGGATCACCGTCAGTTCGAGTTGCTGGTTAACGACGCGGGGCAAAATGACCGCGCGTACTGGCACCGTCAAACCGAGTACCGACGTTTCCCCACTCACCTGCATCGTCCCATCTGCCAGGAGCCGCACCGTAGCATTTTGTAAACGACGGGGCGCGGGCGCTGGTTCGTCCGCTTTTGGCGGCGGGGGATTATTGATCTGTTCGGATAAAAACGCTTCGGTGAGCGTCAGGGCCAGCGCATATTCGGCATTGGGATCGCCGGGTGCCGCTGCGGGCGTTGCCGTCTGGCGTGCGAGGAAAAATACGAGCCCCCCTGCAACAATCACACCCACAGCGATGCCCGTCAGGAATGCAAAAATCGACCGCCCAAGCATTTGTGTATCCATTCGCGAATCAGACCGCTCTGGTACCGCTACACTCACTGCTTATGAAACGTTCGTTGCAGGCCAACAATCACAACGCGGCTTATTGTCGCCAGAAGTCTTCAACGACCCCAAGGTCAGCGAGAATACGGCGTGCTTCGAGCATCGCCGTATACGTTGGCAAGATATAGACGGTTGCGCCCACTGGCGCATCACGCACAAACGCGAGCAAGGCAGCCCGCAGATCGTTGGGGGGGTGCAGCACAATCCTGGCTGTTGGCACCCCAGCATATTTCAAGCGCACGGCCATATCGGCCCCGCGAATGCCAGCAGTGTGCAGTGGGGCAACGCCATCTGCCAGCACCTCAAAATCAACATCCCACAGCCAGGAGACATCCCGCCCATCAGCGTCGAGATCGTTGATCATCAACATCGTGGGCGGGGCGAGGCCCTGCCCTACGGTATTGCCACCAACCAACATCCGTAGCACTTCATTGAATCCAGTGGGGTTCTTCACCAGCGCAAGCACAATCTCGCGCCCTTCCAGCGTGACCCGCTCGATCCGCCCAAACGCCGCCGTAAACCCCGCTAATCCCTGCTGAATGGTGGCAGGAGGGAGCGCAAAGGCCAGGGCCGCAGTTGTCGCAGCCAGGGCATTGTAGGCGTTATACAACCCCGGCAATGGCAGCGTAATTGCCAGCGGCGCGGGCAGCTTATCTGTCGCCGTAACGGTCAGTGACAGGGCTTTCACGCCGTCCAGGCGCACATTGCTGGCGACAATATCCAACGGAGGGCGGGCGTAGCCACAGGCGGGACAATACCAATCGCCCAGGTGTGATAGGTAGAGCGCATGGTAGGCCAACCGTTCGCCACATTGCGTGCAATGGGCGGCATCGGCGGCATGGGGGAGGAGATCAAGGGTCAGGCGTTGCTGATCAGCGGCTGGTGTCGTCGCCGCCATTCCAAAATACCAGCACTGTTCACGCGGTAACCCCGCCGTAACTCCTACCAGAATGGGGTCATCAGCATTGATCAAGAGCGTCGTTTCCGGGCCAAGCAGCGCCACTGCCGCCCGCCAGCGCGTGGCGATATGGTCGAGTTCGCCATACCGATCAAGTTGGTCGCGAAAAAGGTTATTCAGCAAGATAAAGCGGGGCCGCAACGCCGCCACAATTGCTGGTAACGCCGCTTCATCAGCTTCGATCACCCCCACTTCACCAGCTGGCACACCGCCAAGTGATGACTGGGCGGCGAGCGCCGAGAGCACCCCCCGCACAAGGTTCGATCCCGACCGATTATGGACAACCCGCCGCCCTGTGTGATCGAGGATCGTAGCGATCATATGCGCGGTGGTGGTTTTGCCATTGGTGCCACCAACGACAATCGCCCCCCCAGCCAGGGCAGCCCCCAACTTCTGCAAGGCCAGTGGATCAAGTCGCTCGGCAACGAGGCCAGGCGCCGCTGTGCCACCCCCGCGCCGCGCCAGCCGGACAGCCAATGTAGTCGCCCGCGCACCAGCGAGAGCGAGAGACAACCGTGGATCCATCAATACCTCACAGAAATATGCGTCGCAAGGGATATTCAGCGGTAGTTATGGGGCAGAAGGGCTACTGGTCACCTCTTCCGTCAGGACAATCGACACAGTTTCCAGGCTATCAAAGTTGACGTACGGGGCCACTTCGAGCTTCAACGTGTCCGACTGTTCATCGCGGATCACTTTGGTCACAACGCCAACTGGCAAGCCTTGCGGCACATGGAGGGTCCAGTTCGAGGTGACCACAATCGCCTTGGGGTTAACATTGACATCACGCCCAATGTGTTGCACCAGTAATCGCCCACCCTGCTGCCATTGTCCATACATAATTCCCGCAGCACGTTCTTCCTGCAGTAACACGCCAATCTGCATATTCTGATCGATGATCAGTCGCACTTTCGATTGATGGGGGGTCACTTCAGTCACCAATCCGACCAGGAAGTTTGGACTGACCACTGGCATTCCCACCTTGATCCCATCATCAGCGCCACGATCAAGGACCAAGACTTTCTGGGTCAGGGTGGGATCACGGCCAACGACCCGCGCAGGTACTGATTTATATTGCGGAAACTTGACCGCGAAGTTGGCCTGCTCGGTCAGTTGTTTGTTTTCTAATTCAAGTTCTTTCACCCGCGCATCAGAGGCACGCAGGCGATCATTTTCCGCCTGGAGTCGCTCATTCTCCGCCCGCAGGTCACTGACATCGCCAAACTGATCCGTGAAATGGCGAATACCGTTGCCAATCCCGATGAACTTATCACTCAGCGCGAAGATGGGGCGTTCCACCGCATACTTCAGCGGCCCCAGCAAGTTCCGTTGGTCAAGCATTAGCAGGGCGAAAGCAGTGACAACAAAAACTAGGATCAGTGCTAACAGTTGTCCTCGTGTCAGTGGCGCACCATTGGGACTACTGCGCGTTGACATCCGGCTCTGTCGCATCATGCACGTACCACCTGACGACGCGGCTGACCACCAGCCAAGGCTCGTTCATACTGTTGCAAAGCCTCGGCAACCCGACCAGCCCCGCGCGCCACACACGTCAGCGGATCTTCTGCCGTATGGACAGGCATCCGCAATTCGATCTGTAAGCGTCGTTCCAGGCCCAGCAGCAGTGCCCCACCACCAGCCAGCGTAATCCCTTGCTCCATAATATCGGCTACCAGTTCGGGCGGCGTTTCCTCAATCGAGGTTTTGACCAGATCGACGATCGTGTTCACTGGCCCCGACATCGCATCGCGCAGTTCAACCGAGGAAACCTCAATCCCCTTTGGCAATCCGGTCAGCAAGTCTCGTCCACGCAGCGTTACCCGCCGTTCTTCTTCCAGTGGATAGGCCGAACCCGCAGCGATTTTGGCATTCTCGGCCATCCGATCACCAATGACGAGATTATGGTCGCGGCGGGCATACTGAATAATCGCATCGTCGATCTCGTCACCAGCGATCCGAATGGAGTTGTTCACCACAATCCCACCAAGCGAAATGACGGCAACCTCAGTCGTCCCGCCGCCGATGTCGATAATCATCGAACCGACTGGCTCATTGACCGGTAAGCCGGCCCCGATGGCGGCCGCCATCGGCTCTTCAATCGTGTACGCCTCCCGCGCGCCAGCAGAGAGCGCGGCGTCTTTCGCCGCCCGCTTCTCTACCTCCGTCACGCCAGAGGGGATCCCAATCACTACGCGGGGGTGTGGGGTGATCCCCCGATTGACGTGAACCTTGCGAATAAAGTGATAGAGCATCATTTCAACGGAGTCGAAGTCAGCGATCACGCCATCTTTCATCGGACGCACTGCGACGATATTTGCTGGCGTTTTGCCGATCATCGCTTTCGCCTCTGCGCCAACCTGGATCGCCTTACGACTCTTGGTATCCATCGCTACCACCGATGGCTCAGCGATCACGATCCCTTTCCCCCGCACATAAACCAGGGTATTGGCGGTTCCCAGATCGATCCCCAGATCGCGGCTAAAGATGCCGAATATCCAATTGAGGGGATTGAACATGCAGCGACTTCCTTCCGACAGTACAGCACATGATCACGGGAGGCTAACCCACTGGCAGTGCTGCGGGCTTGACGACCAATAAGCGCAATGGCGATCAACAGCCGCCAGTGATGAAGCATACCTAGCTGACGCCGCTGCCTGATACCGCCGATGAGGAGTAACCCCCGGCATTGTCCAACGTTAAACATTGGCTGGTATCGGTGTGGTGCAAAAACGCTAGCAAAACACACGTCATAAGCCCGCAGTATACCACAGAGCATGGCGATCCCGAAGGTCACAGCCGACAGGCTGCGAAAGATGGGCAAACCATAAATCGGTCGATTATACTGATTCTAGTAAGGAAATCTGCCTGCACTGGTAGCGCAGAAGGAACGGCTGGTGGAGGTATACGAACACGGATGACGGCAGTAACGCAACAACCGGGCGATAATACCGCCACTACTGTTGGCACAACCACTATCCTGATCGTCCGCCATGCCGAGGTCTACAATCCACAACGCGTCTTCTATGGGCGCTTGCCAGATTTTCGGCTCAGTGAATGGGGCGAACGGCAGGCCGAGCGCACCGCTGAATTCCTCGCTTCTCGCTCCATTAACGCGGTCTACAGCAGCCCCCTCATTCGCGCCCGCCAGACCGCCGCGCGTATTGCCGACCGTCACCTTGGCGCTCAACGAATTGTGACGGGGCTACTGAATGAACTAGGCAGTTCCTGGCAAGGCACACCCTACGCCCAGTTCACGGCGGGATTCAGCGCGTATGAGCATCGGCGCGAACCAGACGATGAATCTATCGAGCAGATTGCCGCACGGATGGTCGAATTCGTCAATCTAGCGCGTGATCGCCATCGTGGTGAAACGATTGTCGGCATCAGTCATGGCGATCCAATCACCATTCTACGGCTCGCACTCACCGAACGCCCGCTCACTGTACCAAGCCTGCGGCAGGCTGAATTTGTCGGTCTCGGCACAGTGACCGAGATCCTCTACCAACCTGGAGAACCACGGCCACAGGTGACAACACTCCGCCAGTAACAGCGAAGGGGCAGGAGCAATGCAACACCGAACATACCCCAGGCGCGGTACGCTGCGCGAAGGCGATACGCCCCCCTATCCGATCATTCCGCCAACCCAGACACTGCCACCAACAGCCCCAGCGTCGCCCCCAATGCCACACAAGGGAGCGCCAGCGCAACCATGGGGCGAGGGCTTGCCGCCAAATCTGCACTATCCGTGGGATCCGCAGCAACAAACCAAACCTGCACGACGGCTTCGCTTGGGAAAAATCCTTTTGCTCGCGCTAGCAGCGTTGCTCGTTGTGGTCGGATTACGCCTCACCGTCTTTGTCCTGGCGATCTCAACCGAGCCCCTTTGGGGCGCACACTTCTGGCCGCTCACTGCGACGCAGCAAGCCAATGTGTTAGTGCTGGGGTATGGCGGGCAAGGGCATGAAGGTGCATATCTCACCGACTCCATGCTCCTGATCCACAGTGATTTGCCGCAAGGCCGCACCACACAAATTGCCGTGCCGCGTGACCTGTGGGTGCAGATCCCGCCCGATTCCGGGCAATACGCGAAGATTAACTCCGCCTATGCCTATGGGCGGGGCGAGACCAACAACGAACTTGCGGGCGGTCGCCTCGCCACCACTAAAGTATCGCAAGTCACTGGCCTTTCGACCGATCGCTGGGTAACCATCGATTTTCAGGGCTTTCGCGCGCTGGTCGATGCGCTTGGCGGCGTTGATATTGAGGTTGAACATCCGTTTACTTCCCGCTACCCAGCCAACGACAACCCCGAAATTGATCCCAGTTGGATTGAAATCAGTTTCGCGGCAGGCAAGCAACATATGGATGGGGAAACCGCGATGCGCTATGCGCGAGCCCGCTATGCGACTGACCCCATTGAAGGGTCGGACTTCGCCCGTGGACAACGACAGGCCCGGCTGATGGCGGCGATTAGTGCGAAACTGAAAAGCCCCAGTGGGATAATCCGCGCATTCAGCGTTATGAATGCGCTCCAGCCAGTCCTGCGCACGAACCTTGCCCCGGTTGATCTCCTGATCCTCGCAGTCAAAGCCAATACTGGCGCAAGTACGCGCATCAGACTCGACGATACCAATGTGCTGGTCAACGAGACCTCTGCCGATGGGCAGGCGATCCTGGTGCCACCTGGCAGGGATTACGGAGTAATCAGTCGCTATATCGCCGAACAACTCAATGACCACTAACGGCGAGGCAACGCCATGACTCCCCTAGGCAATGATCAGCAATTCGTGCTGGGGATTGACGCTGGTGGCACCAAAACGGTCTGCCTGTTGGCTCAGGCGAGCGATGGCGCCGTCATTGGACGTGGCATTGGTGGGCCAGGGAATATTCGGGCGAGCAGTGCGGAGCAGGTACGACTGGCGCTCAGCACAGCGATTGAGGCCGCCTTTGTTGCGGCGGGGCGCAATCGGGCTACGACAACCATCGCCGCCGCAGTCATCGGTGCGGCAGGGGCCGCCCGCGCCGATGACCGCGCTATCGTTGAGGGTTTGGTTGCACAACTCCTCCCCGCCAGCCGCTATCGCGTCACCAACGATGCAGCAATCGCCCTGCAGGCAGCATTGCCCAGCGGCCCTGGCGTGTTGCTGATCAGTGGGACTGGCTCGATTGGCTATGGGCGCACGGCGACCGGGCGTGAAGTACGCGCTGGCGGTTGGGGATACCTGCTTGATGACGTTGGCAGTGCCTATGCCGTGGGTCTCGCAGGATTGGCCGCGGTTTTGCGCGCCCACGATGGACGCGGCGCAACGACCGCCCTCTCATCGTCAGTCCTGGCGGCCTGGAACCTGACCAACCCAGAACAAATCATTGGCCTTGTTTATCAACAACCGCTGCCACGCGATCAGATCGCTGCCCTGGCCCCAACAGTCCTCGCCGCAGCCAGGGCGGGCGACCCCGTTGCCGTCGCGATAGTCAAGCACGCCGGTGCAGCGCTGGGCGAGCTAGCCGTAGCAACACTTCGCCAGCTTGATACTCCATCACTGGCAACGATGCCGCTGATTACCGATGGCGGCTTTTTACGAGTGGGGGCAGATCTGCTGCTGCCCCCGCTGCTGGCAGTTGTCGCAACTGCTGGGTGGTCAGTAGCGCAACAACAGGCCGCAGCCGAAGCAGCGGCAGGGGCCGTGGCCCTCGCCCAAGCCCTATGCTAGATACAATACCTTTCTCCATGGGCGAAGATCAGGATAATACATGAGAGTAGGCAGGAATCGAAAGCAGTGTGCTACTCTTGATTCGTTGAGCAGAGCGTTAGCAGCTACTGCACCAGGGAGGAAGCATGGTTACGGATCCAGTCGCCTTCTCTATTGGGCCACTTACGGTGCGCTGGTATGGCATTCTGATTATGCTAGGGGTTCTGTGTGGCACCTATCTTGCTGCACGTCTGGCCCGGAGAAAGGGCGAAAATCCCGAGCATATCTGGAATATGGTACCGATCGTCGTCTTTGTAGCCATTGCCGGAGCGCGGCTCTATTGGGTACTCCTCGACTGGCAAGCGTGTTGCTCCACCGACCCCTGGCAGGCCCTGAATATCCGTGGTGGTGGCATCTCCATTCACGGGGCAATCGCCTTTGGCCTCCTCGCGATCTGGGGCTTTACGCGCTACAACAAGCTAGGTTTCTTGCGTTGGGTTGATATTATCGTCCCAGGGATGGCCCTGGGGCAGGCAATTGGTCGCTGGGGAAACTTTACCAATCAAGAAGCGTTTGGTGGGCCAACTAATCTCCCCTGGAAAATCTTTATCAGCCCTCAACGTCGCCCCCCTGGCTACGAACATGTGGAGTATTTTCACCCTACTTTTCTTTACGAATCGCTGTATAACCTGTTGGCCTGTATCATTCTCTATCAGCTTGCGATACGCATTGACAAAGATCGCCGCCTGCGTAATGGGGATACGCTCTGGGTCTATCTGATCGGCTATGCCATTGCCCGCTTTGCAATTGAGTCACTGCGTACCGATAGTCTGCTGATCGGGCCATTCAAGGCGGCCCATGTGATCTCGGCTATTCTCCTACTCATTGGGCTGATCGGGCTACTCGTGCGGCATCTGGGCTGGAAAGGCACCGATCAACAGCCCCGCCACACTGACGATGAGGTGCATAGGGATGACGTGAGTAGCGATGCAACGGAAGAGGCGATCACCCCAGCCCACCTTCAGGGTACTTCTGTCCATAGCCCCAAAGGGAGCGGGAATAGTTCAGCCTGATACGCTACAGTAACTGGATAAACGACAAGCGTCGGTAGGGAGTCCCTACCGACGCTTGTGCTAATACTGAGGTACTGGTTAGAAGATTTCGCCGCGTGCTGGGCCTTCTGGCTTCTTGGGCAATGCAGTCTGCTGGTCAGCAGGCTTTTCATCGGTTGCCTGGTGTGCCGCGCTCGGCACATCAACCCCCTTGTGGGCCATCGTCATCGCCTGTTCCGCAGCATCGTTCACGGCCTCCGCAGTCGCTTTCGTGGTTTCCTTGGCGGAGTCAACGATCTCATCAGCCTTCTGCTCTGCGCCCTTCATGACAGCCTCGCCAGTCGCTTTCGGCTCATCCCGGTGCTCCAGGCGCTCGGTCAGGCGCTCCAACTGCTGGTTCAATTCGCGCAGGCCGGAGGCCAGACCGCTACGCAGTTCGTCAAGCAGGTCGTTTGTGCGGGTGGTTTCACCAACTTTGTAGACCTTCTCCTTGACGGTGCTTTTCATCTCCTGCGTGCGCGAAGAACTACGCACCGAGTCAATCGCTTCGGTCAGTTGGTCACGAACACTGCGCAGGCCATCGGTCACTTCTTGCTGAAACTCTTGCCGCTGCTCACTCTGCCAGGCAGTACGGGCGGTCGAAACCAACCGTTGGCCCAGTTCCTGAAATTGGGCTGTTACATCGTCCTCTTTGGCGCTCTTGGTTTCTTTCGCCCCAGCAGTTGCTTCCTCGGCTTTGTCGCCCACAGCTTCCTTGGCCTGGGTTGCATTTGCTTCCAGATTCGGCCATTCCTCGTGCTTCTTATCAGTCATCGTGTCCTCCCACATATTCAGTGGCTAATCCTTGCATTAGCCACACTATCGCACCCCATCGTCAAGCAGCCTGCTCGATTGTGCATTGTCATATACGCAGGGGGCTGATAAAGCGTTGCATCGATCACCAATCGTATTCTTGGGCGACCAGCCTAACCCCGGCGGCGGTGGCGACCCCCAGCGCGGGTACGATCAGCCTCACCTTCCTGCTCACCCCACAGCAGTTCAATTCCCCCCAGATGGACAACATCTCCATCAGCAATGCCCGCTGCGGTCAGGCTTGCCACAATCCCGGATGCCTGTAACACGCGTTGGAATCGTTCCGCTGCTTCCTCGTTACTGAAGTCAGTCATCTTCGCCAGTCGCTCAATTTTGATGCCTGTGACGGAGAAATGGTGCCGCGACATTCGCTCGACTTCGTAATGCTCCTCGTTCTCCTCACTATCAAGCGTGTAATGGCGGGGGCCAGTGGGCTCCTCCACTATATCTACGGGTACTGGTTGCGCTTCGAGCAGTTGCCAGGTTGCCCGCATCAGGTCGCGTACCCCCGCTCCCGTTGCCGCAGAGATTGGCAGCGCGGTATAGCCCCGTTCCGCCAACGCCGCCTGTAAGGCCGGAAACTTCTCCTGCGCCTCTGGCAGATCAATCTTATTGATCGCGACCAACTGCGGTTTCAGGTCAATCCCTTCGCCATACGCCGCCAACTCAGCATTAATCGTGTCAAACGCCACCAGCGGATCATGCCCCTCTAACCCGCCTGATCCATCGAGAACATGGATCAACAGGCGTGTGCGCTCAATATGGCGCAAGAATTGCACCCCAAGCCCCACGCCCTGAGCGGCCCCTTCGAGCAAGCCCGGAATATCAGCCAGCACAAAGATGTGGTCATCAATCTCAACCACCCCAAGGTTTGGCTCAAGTGTGGTAAAGGGGTAATCAGCGATCTTCGGGCGTGCGGCACTCACGGCGGCGAGCAAGGTTGATTTCCCTGCATTGGGATACCCCGCCAGTCCTACATCGGCAATCAGCTTGAGTTCAAGCGCAAGGTTTCGTTCTTCCCCTGGCTCACCTTTTTCAGCGACACGCGGGGCCTGTCGTACTGAGGTCGCAAAGTGGCTATTCCCTAGTCCACCGCGCCCGCCCCGCACTACAACCAACTCATCGCCTTCGCGGGTCAGGTCAGCCAACAGTTCGCCGGAATCAGCATCTCGAACGACAGTACCCGCTGGCACTAGCACGACCCGATCAGCCCCATTCTTTCCATGACGATTCGACTTCTGCCCATTTCCAGCGTTCTCAGCTTCGTAGTGCGTGAGGTAACGCAAACGCATCAAGGTATTTTCGCTCAGGCTCACGCGCAGGATGACATCGCCACCTTTGCCGCCATCGCCGCCACTTGGCCCACCACGCGGCACATATTTTTCTCGACGAAAGGTGATCGCTCCATTGCCGCCGTTGCCAGCACGCACGAGGATCTTTGCGCGGTCATACACCAGGGAACTCCTTACTGCACTCAATCTGGGGAGAGCAAAATACCCTCACCAGATACAAAGTATGCCGTACTCAATCGGCACTCCGCCACGAGCAACCCTGCAAGTACGAAGCAAGGCGGCACGTGCCACCGCCCTACGTTCATCGTTCAGCCTGTTTATTCGAGATAGTCTTTGAGTTTCTTACTACGGCTGGGGTGCCGCAATTTTCGTAGCGCCTTTGCTTCGATCTGGCGAATCCGTTCACGGGTCACGCCAAACTCTTTGCCTACTTCTTCGAGCGTGCGGCTCCGACCAGTATCCAAGCCAAAGCGGAGTTCAAGCACCCGCCGTTCCCGCTCGGTCAACGACTCCATCACATCATCAAACTGCTCACGCAGCATCTGATGCGAGGCTGCATCGGCAGGAGCCAGGGCCTTCTCATCAGGGATAAAGTCGCCCAGATGCGAGTCATCTTCTTCGCCAATCGGCATCTCCAGTGAGATTGGCTCCTGGGAAATCTTCATGATTTCGCGCACGCGTTCGGGTGGCAATTCCAGCTTCAGGGCCAATTCTTCGCTGCTCGGCTCGTGACCAAGTTCCTGCATCATCCGGCGCTGCGTACTAATCACCCGATTGATCGTTTCGACCATATGCACGGGGATGCGAATCGTGCGGGCCTGATCAGCAATCGCGCGGGTGATCGCTTGCCGAATCCACCAGGTCGCATAGGTGCTGAACTTGAAGCCCTTATTGTGCTGGAACTTCTCGACGGCACGAATCAGGCCCAGGTTTCCTTCCTGTACCAGATCGAGCATCGTCATGCCCCGGCCACCATAGCGCTTGGCCACACTTACCACGAGGCGCAAGTTCGCCTCAATCAGCCGATCTTTCGCAACATCGCCACGCGTCAGCACTTCGTCATATTGTCGCGCGATGAGCGCAGTACGCTCACTGAGCAGTTCCTGCACTTCAGCATCACTCGGCCAAGCGGACAAACGCTCCAGGCGACGCACGATATTGCGTGGCATCAGTTGGTATTCAACAGCCCGCAAACGGACAGACTCCTCAAGCTGCTCAGGCGTACTCTCGCAATCGCTGGCGAGCTGATGAAGCTGCTCAGTAGTCAGGCGGTGCGGATTATTGAAGTCGGTAATTTTCAGCGTTGGCGTGAGTGCTGTCAGAACCTCGCTACAGCCTGTTGGCTCCGCATCGGGATACATTCGTGCATAGAGGGCTGCCACATTTTCCCAGCCATCACGGAGTTTGCGATAAATTGCCAAGCAAATCTCGGTAGGGGTTGGTTCGCGGCCAAATTCTGCTTGTAACTGCCGCTGAATTTCCGTGAAATACCGTCCCTGCTCCATCGCCGTTGCCAGCTCAACTTCAAGTTCGCTATTCAGCAACGGCACACGGCCAATCTCACGCAGATACATCCGCACGGGATCATCAATGTTGACATCAGTGATCCCGTCTTCAACAATTGTCCATTGTGGCGGCAGGGGGTCGATGACTTCAAGTTCAGCCGGATCTTCGGAAATCTCTACTGCTCCCAGGTCAATTGCGTCAATCGACAACGCCGCAGTAGCAAAATCCTCATGCGTGGTGATAGCACCTTCCGGTGAATCATCTTCATCAAGGTCAACAACCACACCATCTGGTGACACAAAGCCATCACGATCGATCAGGTGTTGATACCCATTCGTCGAAAATTCATTATCCAGTGCTGGTAACTCACTGCTGTGCAAATTATCCGTACCATTTTCCTGCCCGACATCATCGAAATCGAGCAGTAAGGCTGGTGGTTCTACCGGCAACCGCTCCGGCGATGATCCTTTGGTGGGGCGCAACGACATGATACCCTGCTTCACATAGATTGGATTTTGATCAATCGGAGCGCGTAGTCATCGGGGAGGCCAGATCATCCGTGTGGAATAACAGTTGCCTGGGGTGCATATACCTATACCGTATACGTTGCGTTCCGTTTCTCGCCCGGTAGTTGTACTACGCCATGCGCTACGATGCAAGGGAAGAACCAGAGAATGTACCGTCCCGTGGCCTGACTGCGTGTCAGGTCAATAGTACCAAACTCAGCCCGCTTTCCCCACCCAGGTCAATGCCCTCTTTCCCCCGCTTGAGCCAGATACCTTTTCAGCGTTACAATGCTCCAGGGAACAGTTCATACTGCAACAGGCAACGTATAGATCGGGGGAATGAGTGAGCGTCGAAGCGATGATAGCAGTCATTGAACAGGTTCGGGCCGATCCAGATTTTCGGCTCCAGTTACAGACAAACCCAGACGCTGTCTTAGCAAACTTTGATCTGAGTACTATCGAGATGGGAGCCTTGAAATCCGGGGACCGCCGTTTATTAGGCGAACTTGGGCTGCCCAATGACTACGTTAATCAACCCTTTACTCTTTGGCGCGGCAAAGACGAGGCTGGATACCCTGGGAACAACCTCAACCCGCAGCGCGTCAATCGACCATCGACGACACAAGCGGGGGTCGCACCTCGGCATCGGCAACCCTAGCCGCAATTAATCAGGAATCTGCTCGACCCCTCTGGTAATGGCATAGATTGCGGCCTGGGTGCGATCAGCCACGCCAAGCTTTTTATACAGCGCGAGCAAGCGATCGCGTACCTCTGGTTCGGCCAGGTTAGTCGTTGCGACAATTTCACGATCACTCAGCCCATTCATCACCAGCGTCAACAACTCGCGATTCGTGACCTGGCCTGACTGTTTGGCTGGAGACGCTACCGCAGTGTTCTGGGCAGGGCCTGCACTAGCGACAGCCCGAACCTTCGCAACAATCTCATCAAAAGCAGTATCTTTACGCATATAGGCAGTGGCGCCAGCCGCCATCGCCCGCTCAATAATCTCTTCTTCAGCAAACATCGTGAGCATAATCACCCCCAGCTGAGGCATCGTACGGCGCAATTCACGAACAGCTTCAATACCATTCATGTTTGGCATGTTAATATCGAGCAGAATAACATCTGGCTGTAATTCGCGAGCCAGCGCGAGCGCCTCAAGGCCATCGCTGCCCTCACCCACAACCTGCAGGTCAGCCTCCAATTCCAGCATATTGCGCAAGCCTCGCCGGAATAGAGCGTGATCGTCGACAAGGAGCAGGGTAATCATCGCCACCCTCCATTATCGCCACTGCCCCAGCTTGACCACGCTATCATCGCGAACACCACAGCACATAACACCATTATCAGTTTCAAACGACCAGAAGACGATAGAGCATTACCGTACAAAAATTATGCGCTTGATCTGCCTGCTACTGTTGGCGGTGCGCCAGAAGGGACTCGAACCCTTACGTCTTGCGACACATGCTCCTAAGGCATGCGCGTCTGCCAATTCCGCCACTGACGCCCGAATTAACGGTGCTGAGTATACCACAGCTACATTCAGGGAATTCCCCTGAACAGTTGCTATTGCTAGGAAATTTGTCCTAGAAAACCCTGCATCTTGCAGCCATTATCGCGCCGGAGCCGTTGCCTACGAACACGGCTGGATCACTGTCGAGTAAAATGGATTGCTGAATAGACGAGTTTCGCCAATGAGATGAGAAGAGCGATGAGCGACACTGAACCAATCGTTGACCCAATGCTGACAAAGCGACAACGCCGTAAATTACAACGGCCCAAAAAAGATGCGCCGCAAGAAGAAGTAACCCTGGCCCTATCCACAATGGCCCACGGTGGCGCTGCCCTTGGTCGCCTCGATGGGCGCGTGGGATTGATCGACTATGCCATTGCTGGCGAAGAAGTGCGTGCAGTAGTACGCCGTGGGAAGCGTGATTACTTTGAAGGCGAAGCGATCGAAATTCTTCAGGCTGCCCCAACGCGAACCACCCCACGTTGTCCCTACTTTGGGCCTTGTGGCGGCTGCCAATGGCAGCATATCGATTACCCTGCCCAACTGCGCTTCAAGCAAGGAATTGTCGAGGAACAATTACGGCGGATCGGCGGGCTGAACCTCACGCTGGCCGCCGTACACCATCACGAACCATGGGGCTATCGCCATAGTGCGGCGATTGCACTGGGCCACGTTGCTGGCTTTCGCTCACGTCACAGTCGTTGGGAGATCGAGATCGAGCAATGCCTGATCAGTCATCCTGCGATCAGTGCGCTGCTGCACGACCTCAATCTTCTGATCGCCCAGGAACAACTGCCCAACTTCCGGGGTAAACTCTGGCTCGAAGTCAAAATTGTTCATCCCGGTGATACGGTGGAAAGTGCCACGATTCAGGCGGTACTGAAAGGGATCGCTGGTGTCGATCCAGAAGGGCAACCAGCGATTGAAGCGGCCTTGCAGGTGTTGGCGGAATTGCCAAGTATCTGGAGTCTGGCCTTTCGGCGGGCGAAAGGTGGCACCGAAACAGTGAAAGGGCCGCTGAACGGCCCGGTTCTCGTTGCCAACCGTCGGTATCAGTTACCTGCAGGGTCATTCTTCCAAACAAACCTCCAATTGCTCCCAACGTTATTGGCGCGGATCACCACACTCTCCACCCCCTATCAGGGTGGAACAATTGCCGATCTCTATTGTGGTGCAGGGCTCTTTGCCCTCTGGCTCGCGCACGATGCCCCGACAACGACCATTGTCGGGATCGAGGTTGACCCATTAGCGATCGCCGCAGCAGAAGAAACTGCCCGCCAATGGGGCACCGAGAACTGCCGCTTTGTCGCCCGCCCTGCGGAGAAAGCGCTTAATGAACTCCCTGCTGTCGATCTGGTGATCGTTGATCCACCACGCTCGGGCCTTGATACAAAGCTGCTGCACGCCCTGATCGAGCGTGGCCCAGCAGGATTTATCTATGTCTCGTGTGAACCAGCTACCCTGGCCCGCGACCTGGCAATCCTGACGGCTGGTGGCTACACGGTAGAATCAGTCGAAATGTTCGACTTCTTCCCCCAAACGTATCATGTCGAATCGCTTGCTTATCTCACCAGGCGGTCAACTGCCGAGTAATGCGCAAACCAGGAAAGGCGAACGAATACAGATGAACACCACATCTCCCCTGATCTTGGCCTCGGCTTCACCACGCCGCCGTGAACTACTTGGCAGGTTAGGATTGCCATTTCTGGTAGTGCCTAGCGACGTTGACGAGACCACGGCGGAAGACCTGGCCCCGGAAGTCGTCGCTGAAACCCTGGCCTTAGTTAAGGCCCGCACCGTCGCCCGCGACTATCCACAGCAGGTGGTGATCGGCGCCGATACTGTCGTGGCAATCCATGATCAGCAGCCAATATTGCTCGGCAAACCGCAGGATCATGCCGAAGCTACCTGGATGTTACAAACATTGCGCGGGCGCTGGCATCAGGTTTCTACGGGGATCGCCGTAATTCATGGCAGTCAAGCATGGCATGAGGTGGTCACGGCCAAGGTACGGATGGGCGACTACAGCGATGCGGAGATTGCGGCCTACGTTGCCAGCGGAGAGCCAGCCGACAAAGCCGGAGCCTACGCCCTCCAGGGGTTAGGCGGGCGGTTGGTAGCCGAAGTTTGCGGCTCCGAGCTAGCAGTCGTTGGCCTGCCGCTGCATCGCCTCGCCGCCCTGCTGGCCGCAGCGGGAGTCACCTTACCAGTCGATCCCACAACGCTCCCTGATCGCTGGGCAACGACCGCCATAGACCCAGCTATGCCCCAATAAAGCGCGGCTTCCGGCGCTCGGCAAAGGCAGTAAGCCCCTCAATGTAATCCTGGGTAGCATCAAGCGGGCGGCGTTGCGTTTCGGTATAGGCCAGGGCTTCTGCGATTGGTAAGTCCGTGGAGACATTGAGGACGCGCTTAACCGCCCGCACCGCCAGCGGCGCAGCGGCGCTGATCTGCGCGACCAGTTCAGCCACTGTTGCATCAAGATCAGCAGGGGCAACAACACGCTCAACCAACCTCCAGGCCAACGCTTCTTCCGCTGCAACCTGCCGCCCACTAAAGATCATCTCCCGCGCTTTTCCTGGGCCAACAACGCGGGGTAGGCGCACGGGTCCACCAGCTCCAGGGAAGATCCCGATCATCACTTCGGTAAGCCCAAAGATCGCCGTAGCGGCGGCTAAACGCAGATCACAGGCCAGCGCTAATTCCAACCCCCCAGCCAACGCATAGCCCTGAATGGCCGCAATTGTTGGCATCGGTAAGGCTGCCAGCGCATCGGCAGCCGCCCCGATCAGCGCGGTATGATGACCTTTCTCGGCGGGATCAAGGGTCGCCCGCTCTTTCAGATCGGCACCAGCACAGAAGGCCCGATCACCAGCCCCGCGCAACACCACGACGCGCAGATCATCACGCTGCGCGAGGTCGTTGATAACCCGTCCGAGTTCTTGGGCGAGTTGGCGACTCAGCGCATTCATCGCGGCGGGGCGATTGAGGGTAATGGTGGCGGCGTGCCCGGTAATCTCCAGTAGTACGGGGGTGGTATCGCTCATCAG